>NZ_JBITXP010000007.1:16435-384384 GCF_044544765.1 Streptomyces sp. NPDC053513 | reverse complement strand
GCCCCCCCCCCCCCCCCCCGCCCCCCGCCCCCCCCCCCCCCCCCCCCCCCCCCGCCGCGGCCGGGCGCGCCCCCCCCGCCCCCCCCCCCCCCCCCCCCCCCCCGGCTCCGCACCGGAGCCGGGGCGGTGCCGCGTCGTCAGCGCTGCAGCGTCAGCAGGCCCGGCCGGTAGGGCCACTGGCCGTAGTCGCCGCCGGAGCGGGGATCGCGTCCCTGGTAGAGGAAGCGCAGGTTGCAGGGATCGACCGTGAAGGTCTGGTCGGCGCCGGTGCGGATCAGTTCGCCGTGGCTGATGTCGTTGGTCCAGGTGGCGCCGCTGTTGGCCTTGCCTGCGAAGGGGTTGCTCTCGGTCGCGGCCTGAGGCGTCCAGGAACCGTTCAGGCTGGTGGCCGTGAACGAGCGGAAGTACCGCCCCTGCGTGCCGTCCGCCTCGACGATCATGAGGTAGCGGTCCTGGCCCTGGAGCTTGTAGACCTGCGGGGCCTCGAACAGGTTCTTCACCGTGTCGCTCATGACCGTCGTGTACGACGAGCCGAAACTGCCCGGGAAGTTCCCGATCGGCATGCTCGCCCGGTAGATCTTGCCGTTGTCACCGGCGAAGAACAGGTACATGTTCGTGCCGTCGCCGATGAGCGTCTGGTCGATGGGGCCCGTTCCGGAGTCGGCGATGGTTCCGGAGAAGAGTTCCTGCTCGGCCGACCAGCCGTTCGGGTTGGTGGGGTCGGTCGACGTCCGGTAGGAGAAGGCGGTCCTGCCCCACTGGTAGGCGAGCACCCAGATGTTCTTCGGCGCGAAGTAGAAGAGCGTGGGCGCGACGGCGGAGTTCGTCATCGTGTTCTGGCTCGCCGAGGCCATCTCCGACCAGTCGGTGAACGGGGTGAAGTTCATCGAACCCCAGCCCGCTCCCGTTCCCGCGGCGCCGTGCGTCGTCGCGTAGACGAGCTGCTTGCCGTTGTGGGGAGCGACAGTGAAGTCCTTGAGCGAGGCCCATCCCGCCTTGGGCTGCGCCAGCGCGCCCGTCGACGACCAGCGGTACGTCGAGGGAAGGGCACAGGTTCCGGGGGTGTCGCCGGAGACCTTGACGAGCTGCCACTGCTGGTTGGCGCCGCCCCAGTCGTCGTACTGGACGATGTTCCCGCCGTCGGCGGTGGAGGCGCCCTGTACTTCGAGGGCCTTGTTGCTGTGGCGCGCGATGAGCCGCACGTAGCCGTCCGCGCTGTCGGCCGGCCGCCACTGCTGGTTGGTGCCGTTCAGGTCGGTCCACTGGACGACCGGGGTGCCGTTGGCGGTGGACCCGTTCTGGACGTCCAGCACCTTGCCGGAGTGGCGGGACTTGAGGCGGTAGTAGCCGTCGCCGGAGGCGACGAACTGCCACTGCTGCTGGTTCTGGTCGTTCCTGGTCCACTGGGTGATGCGGGCGCCGTCGCCGGTCGCCAGGTTGTAGACGTCCAGGGCCTTGCCGCTGTTGCGGTTGACCAGCACGTACCAGGCGTTGGTGTCGACGGTCGCCGCGGCGGCGGGCGGGGCGCTGAGGAGGGTGGCCCCGAGCAGCAAGGACGACAGGACCGCGAGGACGAGGCTCAGGACCAGGGGTGGGCGGCGGAATCTCATCAGGAGGGCTCCTTAGGGAGGACGGGGACGGGATAGGGGTGGAGGAGGCCGCACATGCCGAAGAGCGGATCCTCCGGGCGCTCCAGTCGCGACACTTCGCCGTGGTCGAGGTGGGAGAGGTCTCCGTTCCGCAGCGCGTCCAGTTGGCAGCCGGTCGTGAGGGCGGCCGCCAGCGGGCCGTCGCGCCAGCGGATCCACCAGGCGTCGAGGAGGTCGCCCTTCAGGCGGCGGGCCGCCTCGTGGAACTCCCGCAGCCCGCCTTCACGCAGGGCCAGGAATCCCTGGAGTGCCAGGTCACGGCGGTGGCGTGCCGCCGCTGCGTGGTCCCCGGTCAGGACGGCCGCCGCCTGGTAGGCATCGGGATCGGCCAGCACGGGCGCGGGGAAGGTGAAGACGGCGTCGCCCGCCTCGGGGAGCCCGCTGTTCTGCATGAGCACCACGAGGCGCAGGCCGCCGGCGTTGACGAGGCGGTGGATCGTTCCGGGGGTGAACCAGACGACGTCGCCGGGGCGCAGCGGCGTGTCGGCGAATCCGGAGGTGGTGAGGGTCTGGACGCTGCCCTCCCCGCCGATGACGACGTACGCCTCGGAGCAGACGAGGTGCATGTGGGGCGTGCCCCCGCACAGCCCGTCGGCGGCCTCCCAGTCGTACACGGTCAGTCCGGAGATCCCGACGCCGCCGGGGAGCGGGGTCACCACGGGTGTTCCTCGACATGGCGGGCCAGGCGCGCGGGGGTCCACGCGCCGTCGGCCACGACGATCCGGTAGCGGCGCGACAGGGTGTCGCCCGGGGCCAGCGGCAGTTCCTCGTCGAACGCCAGGGACGGGTTGACGGCGGGGATGGGCTCGCTGCGGACGAACCAGCGGCCGGGGACGTCCGGGTCGTCCAGGAACAGGAGCGTGGAGGAGCGGTCGACCTCGTCGTGTCTGCCGACGAAGGCCAGCCGGTCGCCCTTCTCTCCCATCGCGGGGCCGATCACCTCGCCGCCGGTGAACTCGCGCGGGCCTCGCCAGAACAGGCCGGAGTATCCCGCGAGTTCTCTGCCCTGGGTGCCGGGGCTGCCGAACATCAGGACGGTGTCGTGGACGTTGGTCAGCGCGGTGGTGACCTCCAGGGTCCAGGAGTCGGCCCCGACGTCGCGCGCGGTCAGCGTGCGGTGCTCGTCGATCCAGTGCTCCCCCGCCATGGTGTGCCATGCCAGGTCCTCGGTGATCACGGCGCGGCCGTGGTCCGTTTCGGTGGACACGGCGACGCTGCGCATCGTGCCGAGGTTCGGCAGGTCGACGTAGCCCCGGCCGCGCAGATAGGTGCCGCCGCCCCAGAAGTTCTGCCCCGACACCCATGACGCCGTGAACTGGATGCCCTTGTGCCAGCGGTGGTCGTGCGGCCGGT
This sequence comes from Streptomyces sp. NPDC053513, assembly GCF_044544765.1. Classification (NCBI taxonomy): domain Bacteria; kingdom Bacillati; phylum Actinomycetota; class Actinomycetes; order Kitasatosporales; family Streptomycetaceae; genus Streptomyces; species Streptomyces sp. NPDC053513. The sequence continues at coordinate 381,382 of NZ_JBITXP010000007.1, read as the reverse complement.
ATCCGGTGACCACGTCGCCGGCGAGCGTGCGCACCGGATGCAGATAGGGCTTCGGCGCTTCGAAGGGGTCCATGACCGGCCGGTGCACGTAGCGGAAGAGGTCGACGCCGCGGGCCCGGACGATCAGCGAGTCCTCGTTCTCGAGGATTTCGAACGTCATCGGAACACCTCCGGGCGTCCCCCGTCGAGCGCGCCGTAGAACGGGTCGGTCGCGTCGATCTCCCCGCGCCGCACCGGCAGGCCGGTGATCGCGGCCTTGTACAGGGCGGTGACCAGTTCCATGGTGGACCTGCCGAGGTCGGGCCGGATCCCCGCCTCGTAGCCGTCCAGGAAGTCCGCGAGCTGGGCGGTGTGCGAGCTGGGCAGGTCGTCCGGCGGCTCCCACGTCGCGCGGGGCGTCCTGGCGGTGAACGTCCAGTCCGCGTTGGAGTAGCCGTACAGGTGGCGCAGTTCGACCGTGGCGTCGGCGAGGTCGAACCGCAGGTAGCTCTCCTCGCGCGGGGAGAGGACGCTGTTGACGACCGTCGCGATGGCTCCGTTCTCGAACCGGACCAGGGCCGTGGACACGTCCTCGGTCTGGACGGCGCGCTCCAGACGGCCGGCCATCGCGCGTACCTCGGCCCATTCCCCGAGTACGTACAGCATCAGGTCCATCTGGTGGATGCCGTGGCCCAGGGTCGGGCCGCCGCCCTCGCTCCGCCAGGTTCCGCGCCAGGGCACGTCGTAGTAGGCGTCGTCGCGGTACCACGCCGTGACGCACTGCGCGACCATGGGACGGCCCAGGGTCCCGGCCGCGATCCGGTCCCGGAGGTACCGGGCCCCCGAGCCGTACCGGTGCTGGAACACCGCGCCCGCGGCGGCGGGCCCTTCGGCGGCCTGGATCCGGTCGAGCTCGGCCATCGACAGGGCCACCGGCTTCTCGCACCACACCCATGCCCCCGACTCCAGGCAGGTCACGGCCTGTTCGGCGTGCAGGAACGGCGGCGTACACAGGTGCACGACGTCGGGGCGCTGCTCGTCGAGCATCGTGCGCAGGTCGGTGTAGAGCGCTGGGATGCCGTGTTCGGCCGCGAACGCCTCGGCGCGCGCGGCGTCCACGTCGACGGCCGCCACGATCTCGGCCCGGTGCGCCTGCGCCCGGAGGGCGGGAACGTGGCAGATGCCGGCGATCCCGCCCGTTCCGACGATCGCCGTTCTGATCATCCGCCCAGCACCTTCCTGATCGCGTGGTAAGCGGGCTTGGGCGTCAGGTTCTCGTCGTAGGGCAGCGCGGCGCCCTCGCCGGGGAACACGGAGGGGATCCACGAGTACTTGTCCGTGTAGTCCCAGATGGTGACGCCGACGCACTTCCTGACCGCCAGGCAGGCCTTGACGTAGTCGGCGTACCAGGTGGCCTGGGTGGCGAGCTTCTCGGGGGTGGCCGGGAGGTTCATGCGGATGTCGAGCTCGGTGACCGCGACCTCGACCCCGAGGTCGGCGAAGCGCTGGATGTTCTCCTGGACGCCGGCGGGGAAGCCGTACTGGAGTGCCAGGTGGCCCTGGAGGCCGAAGCCCTCCACCGGGACGCCGTCGGCCTTCAGCTGCTTGATGAGCCTGTGGTAGGCGTCGCTCTTGGCGTTGACGCCGTCGACGTTGTAGTCGTTCAGGTACAGCTTGGCGTGTGGGTCGACCTCGTGGGCCCAGCGCAGGGCGTCGGCGATGTAGCCGGGGCCCAGCGTCTTGTAGAAGAGCGACTCGCGGTAGGTGCCGTCCTCGTTGAAGGCCTCGTTGACGACGTCCCAGTGGATCACCCGGCCCTTGAAGTGCCGGACCTCCGTCTGGATGTGGTTCTTGAGGACGGCGCGCAGTTCGTCTGCGGTCCAGCTGCGCCCGGTGAGCCAGGCGGGGAGCTGGTTGTGCCAGACGAGGGTGTGGCCGCGGACCTTCTGGTGGTGGGCCTTGGCGAAGGCCATGACCTCTTCGGCGGCGGTGAAGTCGAAGACGCCGCGCCGGGGTTCCGTGGTCTCCCACTTCATGGCGTTGCCGGGGGTGGTCTGCCCGAACTCGCCGCCGAGGAGCTTCAGGTAGGCGGCGTCGGTGAACTCGGGGTTGTCGGTGGCGGAGCCGAAGTACTTGTGGTGCTTCTCGGCCAGTTCGGCGAGCGTACGGGGACGGGGCTCGGCGGTCGCGGGCGCGGCGGCGAGGCCGGCCGCGAGGCAGGCGGCGGCGGACAGGGCGATGAGGTGCCGGGACACGGGCATGGATGACTCCTCGGGTCGGGGCGGTTCAGTCGAGGACGACGGTGGTCAGCGCACGCGGGGCGAGCGTGGCGGTGAGGGTCGTACCGTGCGTGGAGACGACCTCGGCCGGGGTGATCGAGCGGGTCTCGTCGGTGACGTAGGCGTCGGGGTGCCGGTCGTGTCCGCCGCGGAGGGCGAACTCGGCGGACTTCTCGGTGGTCGCGGTGTTGAGGATCTCGACCACACGGCGCCCGTCGGTGTTGCGGAAGGCCGTGATGCGCAGTGCGGGGTCGGCGTTCGTGACCGGTACGCGGACGGCACCGGGGCGGATGAACCGGCTGAAGGCGGCCAGTGCCCAGTACCGCTTGGACACCCGGTAGTCGTCACCGGGGTCGGCGAGCCGGATGAGCCCCCGGGTCGCGCCGAGGGAGGCGCCGGTCCAGTAGACGTAGGCGTTGGCGACGGTCAGGGTGTTCTGGATGTCGGCCGCGACGGTGAGGCCGTCGTAGCCGCTGCCGTCGTCCCAGTTCTCGTTCCAGGTGGTGCCGTCGGGCGACCACTCCGACATCCACACGTGCTGGTCGGTGGGCTGCGGGACCGAGGTCGGGCCGCTGTAGCGGTGGCCGGTGACGGTGCGCACGGCCTTGTCGGCCGCGGGGTCCGCCTCGACGGCCTCGGTGTAGGCGACCTGCCGGTCCCAGCCCGCGGCGTCGCAGCAGACCAGCCCCGTCCTCAGGCCGGACGCGCGGACGGTCGGCCCGAGGACCTTGAGGAAGTCGACGGCCTGTTTCGGGGTGAAGCGCATCGAGGCGTAGGTCGCCGTCCAGTCGGGTTCGTTGGTGAACCCCAGGTCGGTGATCCCGATGCCCTCCCGCTGGTAGAACTTCGCGTACTGGACGAGGTAGTTCGCGTAGGCCTGACGCCATGCGGGCAGGAGCTCGCCGCCGCCGTTCTCGCTGCCGTTGGTCTTCATGAAGGCCGGCGCGCTCCAGGCGTCGGCGTAGAACCGTTCGACGCCGTACGCCTTGGCCTCCTTGGCGAGCCAGACCTGGCCGCCGTCCCAGCCGTCCCAGACGTACTTCGGCGTGGCGTCCGGCCCGCCGGGATCGGCCGGCAGGATCGTCGGCATGTGGTCGTAGACCCGGTCGGTCGACGACCCGATGCCCAGGCGCAGGATCGACAGGCCCGCACCCTTGTCCTTGCTGAACAGCAGGTCGAGCACCTCGCGCCGCTTGGCCGGGCCGAGGCCGCGCGCGCCGTGCAGCAGGTCGGCCCGCTGGAAGGCCATGGAGAAGCCGAATCCGTCGATGGGCTGGAGTGCGGTCCGGAAGTCGATGGCGGGGCGGGCGGGGTCGGCGGCGGGTGGTGCGGGGTCGGCGGCGGCCTGCGATGTTAGCGTTAACATCACGACGGCCGTCAGGGCGGTCAGGCGTTTCACAGGGTCTCCTCGGGGGTGGAGGTCACGTGGGGCGGGTCAGCCCTCGGTGGCACGTGCGGGGCGGTCCTCGGTGGCACGTGGGACGGGTCAGCCCTCGGCGGCACGTAGGACGGGTCAGCCCTTGGTGGCGCCCGCGGTGAGGCCGCCGATCAGCTGGCGCTCGGCGACGGCGTAGAAGGCGAGGGCGGGGACCATGGCGAGCACGATGTAGGCGAGGACGAGCGCGTAGTCGGTCGAGTACTGGCCCTGGAACTGCTGGACTCCGATCGGGATCGTCTGCCATTTCGGGTCGTTGAACACCAGCAGCGGCAGGAAGAAGTTGTTCCAGCTCGCGACGACCGCGAGCACCGATACCGTGCCGAGCGCCGGACGCGCCATCGGCAGCAGGATCTGCCAGAAGAAGCGGAACTTGCCGCAGCCGTCCATGGTGGCGGCCTCCTCGATCTCCGCCGGGACGGTCCGGAAGAAACCGCGCAGGATCACGATCGTCATGGGGAGCCCGAATGCCGCCTGCGGGAGGATCACTCCGAGGGGGTTGTCGAGCAGCCCGAAGGTCCGCAGCATGAGGAAGAGCGGCAGAACGGCCACAGCGAACGGGAACATCAGCCCGACGGTGAAGAGCGTATAGAACAACTCCCGTCCCCGGAAGGCATATCGGGCCAGAACGAAAGCCGCCATAGCGGAGGCCACGACGGTGCAGACCGTCGTACCGATCGCGATGCCCGCGCTGTTGGCGATCTGCCGCCAGAACATGGCGTCGCCGAGAATTCCGGTGTAGTTGGAGATCTTCCACTGCTCCGGCAGCCCGAACGGATTGTTCGTCAGTTCCGCGGTGCTCTTGAAGCCGGAGATCACCGCGTAGATCAGCGGCACGACGACGAACGCGGCGATCAGCCAGACCACGGAGTGCAGCGAGAGGCCGCGTACCGTCCGACGGGCGTTCATCGGTCACCTCCCGAGGTGACGGCGCCGCTCAGGTCACGGCGGAGCACGTACCGCTGGTAGAAGAGGGAGAAGACGAGGCTGATCATGAACAGCACCACGCTGATCGCGCTGGCGTAGCCGACCTGGTACCGCTTGAACCCGAACTGGAACATCGCGATGGCCATCGTCTCGGAGGAGTGGTTGGGCCCGCCGGCCGTCATGACCCAGACGAGGTCGAAGAGCTGGATGGACCCGATGATCGACAGGAAGACGCTGATCCGGATCGTCGGCCCGAGCAGCGGCAGCGTGATGTGCCGGAAGCGCTGCCAGGCGCCCGCTCCGTCGATGGAGGCGGCTTCGAGGATCTCGGACGGGATGCCCTGCAGCCCGGCGAGGAACAGCATCATGTGGAAGCCGAAGTACTTCCAGATCATGACGACGAACAGGGTCGGCATGACCGTCGAGGGGTCGGCGAGCCACTTGCCCTGGAGGCCCTCGATGCCGAGGAAGCCGGCGATGTGGTCGGCCATGCCGGCGCCGGGCAGGAAGATCATCGTGAAGAGGACCGCCGTGACGACCTCGGAGAGGATGTACGGCGCGAAGAACAGCATCCGGTAGACGGCCCGGCCGCGGAGCCTCTGGTTGAGCAGGACCGCCGTGAACAGGGCGAACGGCAGCTGCACCAGGACCGACATGAGGATCAGGTACAGCCCGCGCCCCAGGTCGCCGAGGAAGACCTGGTCGTCGAAGAGCCTGGTGTAGTTCCCGAAGCCGACGAAGTCGTCCATGGGGCCGATGCCGCCCCATTTGAAGAAGCCGGTCCAGACGGCGACGACGATCGGGGCGAGGACGAAGACGAGGAAGAGGACCAGGGCCGGGACGAGGAACCAGGCGACCGACGCCCAGGCACCCCACCGGCTCAGGCGTGAACGGGCGGGAGGCGGCGCGGGCGTCGCCGCGGACTCCTCCGTCCGTTCCTCGGTCAGGGTGGACACGGAGCTAGGCACTCTTCGCAGCCTCGGTGATCGACGCCGTGACCTGCTCGGGGGTCTTCTTGCCCGCCATGAGGTCGGCGACGCTGTCGTTGACCTCCTGGCCGACCGCCGGCGGGTAGGCCTGGTCGAGGAAGAGCTGGAAGCCCGTGGCCTTGACGAGGCTCTCGGCCACCACCTTCTTGTTGGCGTCGGTGAGCCGGCTCTCCGCGCCCTTGACCACCGGCAGGTAGCCGTTGGAGGCGAGCAGCTTGGACTCGTTGTCCAGGACGAAGAACTTCAGGAAGTCCAGGGCCTCCTTCGGGGCGCCCTTGCGCAGGGCGAAGCCGCCGCCGCCGCCGAACACCTCGGTCGCCTGCCCCACACCGCCGTCGACCGTCGGGAAGGGGAAGAAGCCCAGGTCCGCCCCGAGGTCGGCGCCCGCGTCCTTCTGCACCGACGGTCCCCACTGCCCCATCAGCTCCATGGCGGCCTTGCCGTTGCCCATGGTCGCGGCCTGGCCGCCCGGGGTGGCGTAGCCGGCGCCGAGGAAGCCCGGCTGGAACGGCTGGAGGTCGACGAGCTCCTTGAGGTGGGCGCCCGCCTTGACGAAGCCGGGATCGGTGAAGTCCTTGGTGGTCGCGGCCTTCTGCAGGGCGGGGAGGCCGGCGACGCGCATCGCGAGGTAGGCCCAGTAGTAGTGGCCGGGCCACTTCTCCTTGCCGGCGAGGGCGATCGGGGTGATGCCCGCGGCCTTGAGCTTCCTCACGTCGGCGAGGAACGCGGCCCAGGTGGCCGGCGGAGTGGTGATGCCGGCCTTGGCGAAGAGCTTCTTGTTGTACCAGAAGCCGACCATGCCGATGTCGTACGGGACTCCGTAGATGCGGCCGTCGATCTGGTAGGCCGAGAGCGAGACCGGGGTGAGCTGCGACGACCAGTCCATGAGGTCGGTGAGGTCCTCGACGAGCCCCGCGTCGACCTGCTGCCGAAGCACGCCGCCGCCCCAGGTCTGGTAGACGTCGGGAAGCCTGCCCGAGGACGTGGTGGCGGTCAGCTTGGACTTGAACGCCTCGTTCTCCAGCGAGGTCGTGTTGATCGCGATCTTCGGGTGGGCCTTCGTGTACGCCGTGGAGATCTCCGGGAAGAGGGACTTCCCCGGCTCCGTGGTGGCGATGTTCCACCACTCGAACGTCACCTTGCCGTCGGCCGACAGGTTGTCGCCCGACCCGCCGGACCCGCAGGCCGTGGTGAGTGCGACGGACAGGGTGGTCATGCCCGCGAGCGTCAGGAAGCTGCGACGGCTCGGGAGAGTGCTGGCCATGGGACCTCCGGGGTGGGAAATGCCGGTTTCGCGCCCGAAAATTTTTCGAAATACTCTCGAAATTCTGCGCTGCCACAAACTAGGAACGCGCGGCTTCCCGGTCAAGACCTCGCGTCAATTTATCTGACTCGCCTCCGGACAACGGCTGTTCGCAGGGTTGACAAGCTGGTCCGACCGCCCGGAAACTCATCGAAAGTTTGCGATACCTATCGCCGGGCTGAAGGCGTCCGCGCAGAGGAGAGAAGTTGAGCGAGCAGCGCCCGACCCTGGCCGTCATCGCCGCGGAGGCAGGGGTCTCCCAGGCCACCGTGTCCAAGGTGATCAACGGCCGTTCCGATGTCGCACCCTCGACACGCGAACGGATCGAGGGCCTGCTGCAAGCCCACCACTACCTCCCGCCCGGCCGGCAGGGCAGAGCCCGCAGATCGGGCCTGGTCGACCTGATCATCGGCGGGCTGGACAGCGCGTGGGCGGTGGAGATCCTGCGCGGCGTCGAGGCCGAGTGCGCCCAGCGGAGCGTCGGCACCGTCGTGTCGCTCGTCCCGCCGGGCGAGGCCACACCGTCCAGTTGGACCGCGCTGCCGGTCCTGCACCACAGCGACGGCGTCATCCTCGTCACCGAGTCGGTCACCCACGACCAGCGCGCCCAGGTCGAACGGGCCGGGGTGGCGCTGGTCGTCATCGACCCGATCGACCTCCCGGGCAACGGCGTGCCGAGCGTCGGAGCGACCAACTGGGCCGGTGGCCTCGCCGCCACCGAGCACCTGCTGGAACTGGGGCACCGCCGGATCGCCACGATCGGCGGACGCAAGGAGATGCTCTGCAGCCAGGCCCGCATCGACGGGTACCGGGCCGCCCTGGAACGGGCCGGGATCGAGGTCGACCGCGACCTGATCCGGTTCGGCGACTTCCAGCACGAGGGCGGATTCCGGTGCGCCCAGGAGCTGCTCGCCCTCCCCGACCCGCCGACGGCCGTCTTCGCCGGCAGCGACCAGCAGGCGATGGGCGTCTACGAAGCCGCCCGGCAGGCTGGACTGAGCATCCCTCAGGACCTCAGCGTGGTCGGCTTCGACGACCTGCCGATGTGCGACTGGCTGTCACCGCCGCTGACGACGGTGCGCCAGCCGCTGGAGGAGATGGGCCGGGTCGCCGCCCGCACCCTGTTCCAGCTTCTGGACGGCCAGCCCCTGGTCAGCCCTCGGATGGAGCTCTCGACCGAACTCAAGGTCCGCGTCTCCACCGCCCCACCCCGTTCTCAGGAGTACCCCCGTGACCGAGCCTTGGCGTGACCCCCTCCTGCCCGCTGCCGTCCGAGTCGCCGATCTGCTGAGCCGGATGACGCTGGAGGAGAAGGCGGGGCAACTCGCCGGCTTCTGGGCCCTGCCGTCCGATCCCGGAGCGCCGGTGGCGCCGATGGAGGACGACTCCGGCGAACCGGCGCCCGGCCTCGACGACATCATCGGGCAGGGGCTCGGCCAGCTCACCCGGGTGTACGGGACGGCGCCGATCGCCGCGGAGACCGGGATGGAGCGGCTCGCCGCGCTCCAGACGCAGGTGACGGAGGCCGGCCGGTTCGGCATTCCGGCCCTCGTTCACGAGGAGTGCCTGACCGGGTTCATGACGCTCGGGGCCACGGTCTTCCCCGGACCGCTCGCCTGGGGCGCGTCCTTCGACCCCGGCCTCGTGCGGCGGATGGCCGCCGCCATCGGCGACGGGATGCGACGGGTCGGCGTCCACCAGGGGCTCGCTCCGGTGCTCGACGTGGTCCGCGACTACCGGTGGGGCCGTACCGAGGAGTGCGTGGGCGAGGACCCGTACCTCGTCGGCGCGATCGGCACCGCGTACGTCCAGGGTCTGGAGGGCGCGGGCATCGTGGCGACGCTCAAGCACTTCGCCGGGTACTCGTCCTCGCGCGGCGGCCGGAACATGGCCCCGGTCGCCGTGGGGCCGCGCGAGTTCGCCGACGTGCTGGTCGAGCCCTTCGTCCGGGCTCTGCGCGAGGGCGGCGCCCGGTCGGTGATGAACAGTTACACCGATGTGGACGGCGTCCCCGTCGCCGCCGACGAGCGGCTCCTCACCGGACTCCTCAGGAACGAGCTCGGCTTCGACGGCACCGTCGTCGCCGACTACTACTCGGTCTCCTTCCTGGAGTCCCGGCACGGCGTCGCCGGATCGCGCGGCGCGGCCGGCGCGCTGGCGCTGACCGCCGGGATCGACGTCGAACTGCCCACCGCCCGCTGTTACGGCGAGCCGCTGACCGCACTCGTACGGTCGGGAGACCTGTCCGAGGCCCTCGTCGACCGGGCCGCGGAGCGGGTGCTGCTGCAGAAGGCCGAGCTCGGCCTGCTCGACCCCGACTGGGAACCCGTCAAGCCCGAGCCGATCGACCTCGACCCGCCGGAGAACCGGGCGCTGGCCAGGATCCTGGCCGAACGGTCCACGGTGCTGCTCGCCAACGACGGCATCCTGCCGCTGCGGCCGTGCCGGGTCGCGGTCACCGGGCCGTACGCGGACGATCCGCACGCCTTCCTCGGCTGCTACTCCTTCCCGAACCACGTCGCGCTGCCCGGCGATCCCGGGGTGGAGATCCCGACGCTCGGCGAGGCGCTCGCCGCCGCCGGGTTCACGGTCACCGGGGAGGACCCGGAGGTGAACGTGCTGGTGCTCGGCGACCGGGCCGGCATGTTCGGCCGGGGCACCTCGGGCGAGGGCTGCGACGCCGAGACCCTCGACCTGCCCGGCGACCAGGCCGCACTCGCCTCCGCCGTTCTGGACTCCGGAGTGCCGACCGTCCTGGTCCTGGTCTCCGGACGGCCCTACGCACTCGGCTCGCTGGCCGAGCGCGCATCGGCCGTGATACAGGCCTTCTTCCCCGGCGAGGAGGGCGGGACGGCACTGGCCCGGATCATCAGCGGGGCCGCGGAACCGTCCGGGCGCCTGCCCGTCTCCGTCCCCCGCCAGGTCGGCGGCCAGCCCGGCACGTACCTGCGTTCCAGGCTCGGCGGGCGCACCGACTGGAGCTCGGTGGACCCGGCCCCGCTGTTCCCCTTCGGGCACGGGCTGGGCTGGACCAGCTTCGCCTACTCGGAGCTCTCGGTGGATCCCGTCGCCGCGACGGACGGGGTCGTCACCGTCTCGGTCACCGTACGCAACGTCGGAGAGGTGGCCGGGACCGAGGTGGTCCAGCTGTACCTCTCGGACCCCGAGGCGTCCGTCGTCCGGCCGGAGAGGTGGCTCGCCGGATTCGGCAGGGTCGAGCTGCAACCGGGCGCGGCCGCCCGGGTCACGTTCTCCGTCCATGCCGACCGGACCTCGTTCACCGGGCTCGACCTGCGCAGAAGGGTGGAACCCGGGGAGATCGGCGTGGCCGTCGGGCGGTCCAGCGGTGATCTTCCGCTCCAGGGCTCCTTCACTCTGCACGGCCCCGTACGTCACCCGGCGGCCGACCGAGTGCTGTCCGTGCCCGTCGACATCGCCCCGGTCTCATGAGCACGCCGTTCGGTGATCCCGTGCTGCCCGGGTTCCGGCCCGATCCGTCCGTCTGCCGGGTGGGGGCGGACTACTACCTGGTGACGTCCAGCTTCGAGTGGTTCCCGGGCCTTCCCGTGTTCCACAGCCGCGATCTCGTGAACTGGCGGCGTCTCGGATCCGCGCTCGACCGGCCGTCCCAGCTCAACCTCGACGGATGCGCGCCTTCCCGGGGCCTGTTCGCCCCGACGATCCGGCACCACGAGGGGGTCTTCCACCTCGTCTGCACGATGATGGACGGCCCCGGCCATTTCGTCGTCACGGCGACCGACCCGGCGGGACCGTGGTCGGAGCCGCACTGGCTGGAGGGCGAGGGCTTCGACCCGTCGCTGTTCTTCGACGACGGACCGGACGGCGACGGCCGGGCCTGGTTCACGGCCGCCCGCGTACGCGACGAGGCCGCCGGCCACACCGAGATCTGGATGCGCGAGTACGTGCCCGGCGAGCGACGGCTCACGGGACCGGAGTACGTCCTGTGGTCGGGGAGCCACCCGGAGGCCCGCTGGTCGGAGGCCCCGCATCTGTACAGGGTCGACGGCGTCTACGTCCTGCTCACCGCCGAGGGCGGCACCGACGTGGACCACAGCGTGGTCGCCGCCCGCGCCGACAGCGTGACCGGCCCGTACGAGGGCGTCCCCGGGAACCCGGTCCTGCCTCCCGTCCCGAAGGGGCCGGTCACCTGTACCGGGCACGCCGACCTCGTGCAGACGGCGTACGGCGACTGGCGTGCCGTCCTCCTGGGCGTCCGGCCGGGCTCCGCCCTCGGCCGTGAGACCTTCCTCAGCCGGGTCACCTGGGACGACGGCGTGCCGGGCTTCTCCCCGGTCGCCCACGCCGGCCTTTCCCGCCCCTTGCACGACCGTTTCGCCACCCTCGCCGCCGACTGGAGCACCCTCCGCACCCCCCGTACGCCGTTCTGGACCACCGGCGACGGGCTCCGCCTCCGGCTCCGTCCCGAACGGCTCGGCGAACCCGTCGTCCCGTCCCTCCTGGTCCGGCCCCAGGAACAGCCCGACTGCGACGTGTCCACGGAGCTGCGCTTCACCCCGGACGGCCCGGGCGAGGAGGCCGGACTCGCCGTCGTCGTCGACGACGAGAAGCACCTGCTCCTGCTGCGCACCGCGGAGGGCCTCGAACTCCGCCGGGGGCCGGACGTCCTGGCCCGCCTCGCCGTCCCCCCCGGCCCCGTCCGCCTGGGGGTCCGTGTCCGCGGCTTCAGGCACACCTTCGTCCACGCGACGCCCGACGGCCCCTGGCGGGTGCTGACCACCGTCGAGGCCGGCTTCCTCAGGCCGCTGTTCACCAGCGTCCAGCTCGGTCTGTACGCCACGTCCAACGGGCGCCCGTCCTCGAACCAGGCCCATTTCCCGTGGTTCGACATCACCTATCCGAACTGACCGAGGAATCACTCACAGAGAAGCGGTCCCTGTCGAAACGTTTTCGACAGGGACCGCTTTTTCTTGGTTCGGCGAAATGCCGTGACGCTCCTGACCGACAGCCGATGTTTCCGAAACATCTCCGAAACCATTGACAGGCTCATGCCGTATTTCCAGACTGATTACCGAGGCGTCACCGCCGCTTTCCGCGGTCCCATTACCCGGACGCGGACATCGCCGCCGCGGATTCCTTCCGCCGCGCGCCCTCCCTCATTCGAGATTTCCCTCATCGGAGGTCCACACATGCGTTCTCACGCCATTGTCCCGCCCACGGTCCGCCGGAAAAGAGGCGGACTGATCGCGGCGCTCCTCGCCGGCGCCCTCGGGTCCGCCACCCTGCTGGCGGCACCGGCCTCCCAGGCCGCCGAGAGCACGCTCGGCAGCGCGGCGGCGCAGAGCGGCCGGTACTTCGGCACCGCCATCGCCTCGGGTCGGCTGGGCGACTCGGCGTACACCACGATCGCGAACCGCGAGTTCAACATGGTGACGCCCGAGAACGAGATGAAGATCGACGCCACCGAACCGCAGCAGGGCCGGTTCGACTTCACCGCCGGCGACCGCGTCTACAACTGGGCGGTCCAGAACGGCAAGAGGGTACGCGGCCACACCCTGGCCTGGCACTCCCAGCAGCCCGGCTGGATGCAGGCGCTCGAGGGCAGCACGCTGCGCCAGGCGATGATCAACCACATCAACGGCGTGATGGCCCACTACAAGGGCAAGATCGCCCAGTGGGACGTCGTGAACGAGGCCTTCGAGGACGGTACGTCGGGCGCCCGGCGCAACTCCAACCTGCAGCGCACCGGCAACGACTGGATCGAGGTCGCCTTCCGTACCGCGCGCGCCGCCGACCCGGCCGCCAAGCTCTGCTACAACGACTACAACACCGACAACTGGACCTGGGCCAAGACCCAGGCCGTGTACAACATGGTCAAGGACTTCAAGCAGCGCGGCGTGCCGATCGACTGCGTCGGGTTCCAGTCGCACTTCAACAGCGACAGCCCGTACAACAGCAACTTCCGCACCACCCTGCAGAGTTTCGCCGCCCTCGGCGTCGACGTGGCCGTCACCGAACTCGACATCCAGGGTGCCTCGGGCACGACCTACGCCAACGTGACGAACGACTGCCTGGCCGTCCCGCGCTGCCTCGGCATCACCGTCTGGGGCGTGCGCGACACCGACTCCTGGCGAGCCGACCAGACGCCGCTGCTGTTCAATGGCGACGGCAGCAAGAAGCCCGCGTACACCTCCGTGCTCAACGCCCTGAACGGCGGCTCCACGACGCCCACGCCGACCCCGTCCCCCGGCACAGGGCCGATCAAGGGCGTCGCGTCGGGCCGTTGCGTGGACGTCCCGAACGCGTCCACCACCGACGGCACCCAGGTCCAGCTGTGGGACTGCAACAACCGCACCAACCAGCAGTGGACGCTGACCTCCGCCGGCGAGCTCAGGGTCTACGGCGACAAGTGCCTCGACGCCGCCGGCACCGCCAACGGCTCGAAGGTGCAGATCTACAGCTGCTGGGGCGGCGACAACCAGAAGTGGCGTCTGAACTCCGACGGAACCATCGTCGGCGTGCAGTCCGGACTCTGCCTCGACGCGGCCGCCAACGGCACCGCCAACGGCACGCTGATCCAGCTCTACACGTGCTGGAACGGCACCAACCAGCGCTGGGCCCGTACCTGACCGCTGAGCCGAGCCGCACCAAAGAGGGGAGCCGGGAGGAATCCCGGCTCCCCTCGGTGCTGTCAGGCGGAGGTCGGGTTGCCGTAGTACGCGTCGGGGCCGTGCTTGCGTGTGAAGTGGCGGTCCAGGACGTGCTGCGGTGGCTCCACCGGGCCCAGGGCGATGGTGTGGAGGGCCATCTCGGCCACCGCCTCGCAGATGACGGCGTGCTCCAGGGACGTGGTGGCGTCGACGCCCCAGGTGAAGGGGCCGTGATGGGCGACCAGGGCGCCGGGGACCTCCCTGGCCCGGGTGTCGTCACGGCCCAGCAGGTCCACGATGACCTGACCGGTGTTGTACTCGTAGTCCGTGGCGCACTGTTCGGGGGTGAGGGGCGCGGTGACGGGGACGGGACCGTTGAAGGTGTCCGCGTGGGTCGTGCCGAGCACCGGTATCGGACGCCGGGCCTGGGCGAAGGCGACGGCGTGGGTGGAGTGCGTGTGCGTCACGCCTCCGATGGAGGGGAAGGCCAGATAGAGGCTGCGGTGCGTCTCCGTGTCGGTGGACGGTCGCAGGTGGCCTTCGACGACGCTCCCGTCGGACAGGGAGACGACGACCAGGTCCTCCTCGCCCAGTGCGTCGTAGGCCACGCCCGAGGGCTTGATGACGAAGACGCCGGCCTGTCGGTCCACACCGCTCACGTTGCCCCAGGTGAGGGTGGCGAGGCCGGCTCGGGGGATGCGGAGGTTGGCCTCCAGTACCTCTCGGCGCAGCTCCTTGGAAACGGTCGTGCTCACGGAGGGCTCCGTCCTGGTGGAGGCGGGGGCGGCGGGGGTGTTCACAGGCTCTGGGCCAGACGGTGGTAGGCCTGGTTCCAGCGCAGCTCGCGCGTGAAGCGCCGGACGGTGGTGTCCTCGTCGATGACGGCGAGTTCGGTCCGCAGCATCTCGGCGAGGTCTTCGAGCTCCTCGCCGCCGAGCGCGGTGGTCAGGACGGTGTGGTGCGGTGCTCCGGCCGTCAGCCAGGCCTCGGTGGAGGTACGGAGGTCGGGGCGGGGGCGCCAGACGGCGCGGGCGACGGGGAGCCGGGGAAGCGGCTCGGGCGGGGCGACGACGTCGATGTGGTTGGCGACGAGGCGGAACCGGTCGCCCATGTCGGCGAGACCGACGACGACGGCCGGGCCGGGGTCCGCGTCGAAGACGAGGCGGACCGGGTCCTCGCGTCCGCCGATGCCGAGCGGGTGGATCTCGCAGGCGGGTGCGGCCGTCGTGAGCGAGGGGCAGACCTCGAGCATGTGGGCGCCGAGGATGAGTTCCCGGCCGGGCGTCAGGTCGTAGGTGTAGTCCTCCATGAAGGAGGTGCCGCCGGGCAGGCCGTGGGCCATCGCCTTCAGTGTGCGCAGCAGGGTGGAGGTCTTCCAGTCCCCTTCGCCTCCGAAGCCGTAGCCGTCCGCCATCAGGCGCTGCACGGCGAGGCCGGGCAGCTGGCGCAGGCCGCCGAGGTCCTCGAAGTTCGTGGTGAAGGCGCGGAACCCTCCTTCCGTGAGGAAGGTGCGCAGGCCGGCCTCGATGCGGGCGGCGTAGCGCAGGGAGTCGTGGCGCTCGCCGCCGGGCCTCAGCTCGGGCGCGAGGGCGTAGAGGTCCTGGTACTCCTTGACGAGGTCGGTGACGGTGTCGTCGGGGGCGGCGTCGACCGCGGCGACGAGGTCGTTGACGCCGTACGTGTTGACCGAGACCCCGAACCGCAGTTGTGCCTCGACCTTGTCGCCCTCGGTGACGGCGACGTCGCGCATGTTGTCGCCGAACCGGGCGAGTCTGAGGGTGGTGAGTTCGGAGCGGCCGACGGCGGCGCGGGCCCACCCGGCGATGCGGTCGACGACCTCGGGGGTGGAGACGTGGCCGGCCACGGTCTTGCGCGGGACACCGAGGCGGGTCTGGACGAAGCCGAACTCGCGGTCGCCGTGGGCGGCCTGGTTCAGGTTCATGAAGTCCATGTCGATGGTGGACCAGGGCAGTTGCCGGTTGGCCTGGGTGTGCAGGTGCAGCAGCGGCTTGCTCAGGGCGTCGAGGCCGGCGATCCACATCTTGGCCGGGGAGAAGGTGTGCATCCAGGCGATCAGGCCGATGCAGCGGTCGTCGGCGTTGGCCTCCAGACAGACCGCGCGGATGGCGGCCGCGTCGGTGAGGACCGGCTTCCACACGAGGCGGACGGTCATCCCGGGCTGGCGGGCGAGGGTGTCGCAGATGGCGCGGGACTGGTCGGCGACCTGGGCCAGGGTGTCGTCGCCGTAGAGGGCCTGGCTGCCGGTGAGGAACCAGATCTCGCGGTCGGGCGGGGCGAGCGTCATGTCGGGTGTGCTCCTCGGAGGTGCTGGAGTGGAGAGGTCGGACCGATGGAGGCCGGGACGGGGCGGTCGGAGACGGAGGCTGGGGGCGGGGCGGTCGGAGACGGAGGATGAGACGGGGAGACGGCGCGGTCAGCCGGCGGTGGCGGCGCGTGCGGTGTTGCGGATCCGTCGCAGGCGGTGCAGGAGGAGGTCCGCGCCGGTGCCGAAGTGCTCGTGCAGGGCGCGGTACTCGCCGAACAGCGCGTCGTAGGCGTCCGCCCGCGCGGCGTCGGGCACGTACGCGTGGCGCTGGACGCTTCCCATGACGGCGGCGGCGGAGCGCACGTCGGGATGGGCGCCCGCGGCGACGGCGGCGTGGATGGCCGAGCCGAGCGCCGGCCCCTGCTCGGAGGTGCCGAGGGAGACGGGGCGGCGGAGCACGTCGGCGTGGATCTGCATGAGCAGCGCGTTCTTCTTCAGGCCTCCGGTGACGATGAACTCCTCGACGGGGATCCCGCCGTCCTCGAAGGTCTCGACGATCATCCGGGTGCCGTAGGCGGTGGCTTCGAGCAGGGCCCGGTAGACGTCTTCGGGCCGGGTGTCGAGGGTGAGGCCGGCGATGACCCCGGAGAGGTGGTGGTCGACCAGGGGGGAGCGGTTGCCGTTCATCCAGTCCAGGGCGACCAGGCCGTGCGCGCCGACCGGCTGATCGGCGGCCTTGCGGGTCAGGAGCTCGTGGAGGTCCTCGCCCGAGGCCTCGGCCTCGGCGCGGTAGTGGTCCGGTACGCCCTGCCGGAGCCACCAGGCGAAGATGTCACCGACCGCGCTCTGACCGGCTTCGTAGCCGTAGGCGCCCTCGACGATGCCGCCGTCGACGACCCCGCAGATGCCGGGGACCTCGGCGAGGGCGGCGCCGTTGAGGACGTGGCAGGTGGAGGTGCCCATGATGGCGAGCATCCGGCCGTTCTCGACGGCGCCCGCCGCGGGCGCGGCCACGTGGGCGTCGACGTTGCCGACGGCGACGGCGATGCCTTCGGGGAGGCCGGTCCAGCGGGCGGCCGGGGAGCTCAGCCCACCGGCCCGGGAGCCCAGGGGGGACAGCGGGTGTTCCAGGCGCGTGGTGGGGAAGTCGGCGAAGTCCGGGTGGAGCCCGGCGAGGAAGTCCGGCGAGGGGTAGGCGCCGTCCTGGTGGATGCCCTTGTATCCGGCGGTGCAGGTGTTGCGGGACTCGGTGCCGGTGAGCTGCCAGACGATCCAGTCGGCCGCCTCGATCCAACGGGAGCAGGCGGCGTAGACGGCGGGGTCCTCCTCCAGGACCTGCAGGGCCTTCGCGAACTGCCACTCGGCGGAGATCTTGCCGCCGTACCGTGCGATCCACTTCTCGCCGCGGGCGTGCGCGAGGGCGTTGATGCGGTCGGCCTGTCCCTGGGCCGCATGGTGCTTCCACAGTTTGGGCCAGGCGTGCGGGTGGTCGGCCCACTCCGGCATCAGGGCGAGCGGGGTGCCGTCCGGGGTCGTCGGCAGGACCGTGCAGGCGGTGAAGTCGGTGGCGATGCCGATGACGCGGGCGGGGTCGACGCCGGCCACGGCGACCGCCGCCGGAACGGCGGTGCGCAGGACGTCGCGCCAGTCCTCGGGGTGCTGCAGGGCCCAGTCGGGGGGCAGGGGGGCGCCGGTGGCGGGGAGGCGGTCCTCGATGACGGCGTGGCGGTACTCGTGGACCGCCGAACCGAGTTCGGCGCCGTCCCGGACCCTGACCACGACGGCGCGCCCCGAAAGGGTGCCGAAGTCGACTCCGATGGTGCAGGCCTCGGGATGGTGACGGGCTGCGGGGCCGGAAAGGGCGTGTGGGGTCACGATGCGGTCTCTCTCGTCATGGGCAGGGGTCAGAGGAGCACCCTGATTGTTAACGCTCACAATCGGGTTGGACAAGAGTGGTGTGCACTTCCGTCGAACATTCGGCAAGAAAGCAAGCCCCTGAAGTGAGCGCTCACTTGCGTGTCGAAGGCCGCCCGGGGGCCGCGACCGGTCCGGCAGGAGACGGGCTGGTCGCGCAGGGGGCGGAGCCACTGGTGGGGCGCGGCGACCGGCGGGACAGAGCGGTCGGCGGGGCGGGGCAGAGTGGTCGACGAGGCGGGACGGCATGGTCGACGAGGCGGGACGGAGCGTCCGGCGGGCGCGCGCGCACGGGCGGACAGACGCGCATGCACCGCCGGCCCCCTGCCGGCCGTCGGTCGACAGGGGGCCGGCCACCGGCGGCCAGAAGGCGGCGGCGAGGGACGCCGGCGCGTCAGCCTTCGCCCGGGGGGCGCGTGCTCGCGCGCATGATGAGCTGCGGTTGCACCAGGAGGTGCTCGGCCTTCCGGACGCGCCCCTCGATGTGGTCCACCAGGAGCCCGATGCTCCGGCGTCCGATGGCGGCGAAGTCCTGGCGGACCGTCGTCAGCGGCGGGGGGAAGAACTCGGCCTCCGGGATGTCGTCGAAGCCGGCGACGGCCACCTGCGCGGGGGTGCGGATCCCGCCCTCGCGCAGCGCCCGCAGGACGCCGAGCGCCATCTGGTCGTTGGCGACGAAGACCGCCGTGACCGGTGTCGCCCCGCGGCGGGCCAGGGCGAGTCCCGCGAGTTCCTGTCCCGCCCGGTACCCGGACAGCGGGCTCCAGTCCCCCGTCAGGACGCGCGGGGGCCGGATGCCGTTCTCCTCCAGGACGGCGCGCCATCCCGCGGTGCGGGCCTCGCTCTCCAGCCAGTCCTCGGGCCCCGCCACGTGCCAGACGTTGCTGTGCCCGGCGGCGAGCAGGTGCTCGGTGACCATGCGGGCGCCGAGCTCCTGGTCGAGGGAGACGCCGGGCAGGTCGAGCTGGTGACCGCCCTCCACGGTGACCACGGGGAAGGGCGCGTCCAGTTCGGCGAGCGCCTGCACGTGCGAGCGCTGCGGGGTGATGGCGACGACGCCCTCCACGCCCCAGGCCGCGAGGTGGTCGATGGCGTCCTTGAGCCCCTGCCCCTCGCCGGCGCGCAGACTGACGGTCGAGGCGAGGTAACCCTGTTCCCGGGCCGCCTCCTGCAGGCCGGTCAGGGTGCTGGCGGGGCCGTACAGGGCGGTGTTGACGGCGATGACGCCCAGCGTCCTCGTACGGCGCGTCACCAGGGCGCGCGCGGCGGAGTTGCGGCGGTAGCCGAGCCGCTCGATGGCCAGGGTGACCTGCTCCCGGGTGGCCGCGCGCACGTTGGGGTGACCGCTCAGCACCCGGGAGACGGTCTGGTGGGAGACCCCCGCCTCTCGTGCGACGTCGGCCATCGTCGGCGGGCGGACGTCTTCCGCGGGATGCGCCACGTTCGCCTCCCTTCTCCCTGCTTACGGCTGTGTATCGATGCGAGAAAAACCTTAGCGCCTCTTGTATCACGCCGTTGTGAGCGCTAACAATCTAGCTCGACCGGGGTGCCGACGCCCTGGCCACCCAGCCGGAACGGTGCCGTCCCGGTGGTGCGAGGACACGCGCTGCCGTCGAGCCCGCCCCGGTCGGAGCCGCCCTCGACGACGGGATGGGTAACGCCCATGAAGAAGTTCCGATCCGTATCCGCCCTCCTGGCCGTGACCACCGGCTGCGCCCTGCTCCTGACCGCCTGCGGGCAGAACAGCGAGGGCGGCAGCCAGGAGTCGAAGGAGAAGAAGGACCTCACCATCGGCATCGCCATGCCCACCAAGTCCTCCGAGAGGTGGATCGCCGACGGCCGGAACATGACCGCGAGCCTGAAGAAGGCCGGTTTCTCCACGACCCTGCAGTACGGCGAGGACGACCCCGACCAGCAGGTCGCCCAGATCGAGAACATGATCACCCAGGGCGTCGACGCCCTGGTCGTGGCCGCCATCAACGGCGAGGCGCTGTCCAACGTCCTCCAGCAGGCGGCGGACGCCCACATTCCCGTGATCTCCTACGACCGGCTCATCCTGGGCTCCCCGCACGTCGACTACTACGCCTCCTTCGACAATGAGAAGGTCGGCGAGCTCCAGGCCACGTACATCGTCGACAAGCTGGGGCTGAAGGGCGGCGCGAAGAAGGGCCCCTTCAACATCGAGCTGTTCGCCGGGTCGAACGACGACAACAACACCAAGTACTTCTTCAACGGCGCCATGAAGGTGCTGAAGCCCTACCTCGACAAGAAGCAGCTGGTCGTGCGCTCCGGCCAGACCCGGCTCAACCAGGTCACCACGCTGCGCTGGGACGGCGGGACGGCCCAGAAGCGCATGGACGACCTGCTGACCTCCTCCTACTCCACGGCCCGGGTCGACGCCGTCCTCTCCCCCTACGACGGCATCTCCATCGGCATCCTCTCCGCCCTGAAGTCCGACGACTACGGCAGCGCCGCCAAGCCGCTGCCGGTCGTCACCGGCCAGGACGCGGAGGTCGCCTCCGTGAAGTCGATCATCGCGGGCCAGCAGACGCAGACCGTCTACAAGGACACGCGCGCACTCGCGCAGGTCGCCGCCGACATGGTGACCGCCGTCCTCGCCGGCAAGAAGCCCGAGATCAACGACGACACCACCTACGACAACGGCAAGAAGGTGGTCCCCGCCTTCCTGCTCGACCCGGTGAGCGTCGACAGGTCCAACTACAAGAAGGTCCTGGTCGACTCCGGCTACATCGACGCCGGGGCACTGCGATGACGTCCATCCTCCAGATGCGGTCCATCGTCAAGACCTTCCCCGGAGTCAGGGCGCTGTCCGACGTGACCCTGTCCGTGGAGCGCGGCGAGGTGCACGCCCTGTGCGGAGAGAACGGCGCCGGAAAGTCGACCCTCATGAAGGTCCTGTCCGGCGTCCACCCGCACGGCACCTACGAGGGCGAGATCCTCTTCGACGGCGAACCGTGCCGCTTCAAGGACATCAGGGCCAGCGAGCAGCGCGGCATCGTCATCATCCACCAGGAGCTCGCGCTCGTTCCCCACCTGTCGATCGCCGAGAACATCTTCCTCGGCAACGAGCCCTCCCGACGGGGGATCATCGACTGGCGCGAGTCGCTGCGCCGTGCTTCCGAACTGCTCAGGCGGGTCGGGCTCGACGAACACCCCGAGACCCGGGTCGCCGACATCGGCGTGGGCAAGCAGCAGCTCGTGGAGATCGCGAAGGCGCTGGCGAAGGACGTCCGCCTGCTGATCCTCGACGAGCCCACCGCGGCGCTCAACGACGAGGACAGCGCGAAGCTGCTGCGGCTGATGCGGGAGCTGAAGGGCCAGGGCATCACCTCGATCATCATCTCGCACAAGCTGAACGAGATCGCCCGGATCGCCGACTCCGTCACCATCCTGCGCGACGGGCGCTCCATCGAGACCCTCGACGTCAGGGACCCGGCCACCACCGAGGAACGCATCATCCGCGGCATGGTGGGGCGGGACCTCGACAGCCGCTTCCCCGACCGCACGCCGTACGAGGGCCCGGCCGGCGCCGATCCCGTCCTGGAGATCCGGGACTGGACCGTGCGCCACCCGCTCGACCGCGGCCGCAAGGTGGTCGACGGCGTCTCGCTCCGGGTCCGCCGCGGGGAGATCGTCGGCGTCGCGGGACTCATGGGAGCCGGCCGTACCGAACTCGCCATGAGCGTCTTCGGCCGTTCCTACGGCCACTACGAGCGGGGCTCCGTGCTCAGGGACGGCCGTGAGGTACGGACGCGTACGGTCCCCGAGGCGGTCGCCCACGGCATCGCGTACGTCACCGAGGACCGCAAGCACTACGGGCTCGACCTCGGGGACTCGGTGAGCCGGAACATCTCGCTCGCCTCCCTCGGCACCCTCGCCCGCCGCGGGATCGTCGACGGGCACGAGGAACGCAAGGTGGCCGAACGGTACCGGCGGACCATGAACATCAAGGCGCCGAACGTCCTCGAACCGGTCGGCCGCCTTTCCGGCGGCAACCAGCAGAAGGTCGTCCTCAGCAAGTGGATCCTCGCCGGTCCGGACGTCCTCATCCTCGACGAGCCCACCCGCGGGGTCGACGTGGGGGCCAAGTTCGAGATCTACACCGTGATCGACCGGCTCGCCGCCGAGGGCAAGGCGATCCTCTTCATCTCCTCCGAGCTGCCCGAACTGCTCGGCATGTGCGACCGCATCTACACCATGGCCGCGGGACGGCTGACCGGCGAAGTCACCCGCGAGGACGCCACTCAGGAAGTCCTGATGCGGCACATGACGCAGGACACGTCCGCACCGACGGCCCGAACCGCGAGCACCTCCCCCGACGAAGGACACCAGGCATGAGCACCGACATCAGCATGGACAAGAGCGCCCCCGCGCCCCCGGGCGGCGCCCCGGCAACGCGTGGAACACCGCTGGCCCAGGTGCTCCTGAACGGCGTCCGGCGGAACATGCGCCAGTACGGGATGCTCTTCGCGCTCGGCCTGATCGTGCTCCTGTTCCAGGTCTGGACGGGCGGCGACCTGCTGCTGCCGCGCAACGTCTCCAACCTGGTGCTGCAGAACAGCTACATCCTCATCCTGGCCATCGGCATGATGATCGTCATCATCTCCGGGCACATCGACCTGTCGGTGGGCTCCCTGATGGCCCTGGTCGGTGGCATCGGGGCGGTGCTGATGGTCCAGCACCAGGTCTCCTGGCCCGTCGCGGTGCTCCTCGTCCTGCTCCTCGGAGCCGTCGCCGGCGCGCTCCAGGGCTTCTTCATCGCGTACGTCGGCATACCGTCGTTCATCGTGACCCTCGCCGGCATGCTGCTGTTCCGCGGGCTCACGGAGATCTTCCTCAAGGGGCAGACGCTCGGTCCGTTCCCGGACGGGCTGCAGAAGGTCGCCAACGGCTTCCTGCCGGAGGTGGGGCCGCGGACCAACTACCACAACGTGACCCTGCTCCTCGGCCTGGGACTGATCGCCTACGTGGTGTTCCAGGAGGTGCGGGACCGCCGCCGCCAGCGCGAGTTCGCCCTGGAGCCGCTCCCCACGGGCCTGTTCGCGCTGAAGGTGACGGCACTGGTCGCCGCCGTCCTGGTGACGACCCTGCTGCTCGCCAGCTACAAGGGCGCCCCGGTGGTCCTCCTGATCCTGGCCGCGCTGCTGGTCGGCTTCGGCTACGTGATGCGCAACGCGGTGATCGGCCGCCACGTGTACGCGATCGGGGGGAACCTGCCCGCCGCAAAGCTGTCCGGGGTCAAGGACAAGAAGGTGACCTTCGCGGTGTTCCTCAACATGGGGATGCTCGCGGCGCTCGCCGGGCTCGTCTTCGCGGCGCGCTTCAACGCGGCCTCGCCGAAGGCGGGCGTGAACTTCGAACTGGAGGCCATCGCCGCCGCGTTCATCGGCGGGGCGTCGATGAGCGGTGGCGTCGGGACCGTCCTGGGAGCGATCATCGGCGGCCTGGTCCTCGGCGTGCTCAACAACGGCATGAACCTCGTCGGGGTGGGCACCGACTGGCAGCAGGTCATCAAGGGCCTGGTGCTGCTCGCGGCGGTCGGCTTCGACGTGTGGAACAAGCGCAGGGCGGGCGCCTGACACCCGCCCTGGACATGGCTGTGCCCGCCGGTACCTCCCCACCGGCGGGCACAGCCATGTCGTGTGTACGGGTCGGGGGTTCAGGCGCTGGTACGGAACCGCAGGACCGTCCTCGACCGGTACTCGTCGCCGGGGAGCAGCACCGTCGACGGGTCGTCGGGCCGGTTCGGGGAGTCGGGGAAGTGCTGGGTCTCCAGGGCGATCCCGGCGCCCGCGCGGTACGGCGTACCGCTCTTGCCGAGGACCGTGCCGTCGAACTGCCCCGCGCTGTAGACCTGGATGCCGGGCTCCGTGGTGAGCACCTCCATGCGGCGGCCGGTGGCCGGCGCGTGGAGAACGGCGGCGCGGCGGAGGACGCCGTCGGCGCGCGGGCTCAGGACGAAGTTGTGGTCGTACCCGCCGTCCGTGCCGGGCCGTGCGAGGGCCTCGGCGATCCCGAGCGGCCGGCGGAGGTCGAACGCGGTTCCGGCGACGGGAAGATGGTCGCCGGAGGGGATGAGATCCGCGTCGACCGGGGTGTAGTGGGAGGCGTCGACGGCCAGTTCGTGGCCGAGGATGTCGCCGGATCCCTCTCCCTCCAGGTTGAAGTAGGCGTGGTTGGTGAGGTTGACCAGGGTGGGAGCGTCGGTGACCGCCGCGTACGAGAAGGCGAGTTCGTCCTCGCGGCCGACGAGACAGCTGACGGTGACGTCGAGGTTGCCCGGGAAGCCCTGGTCGCCGTCGGGGCTGCGCAGGTGCAGGAGCACGCCGGTCCACTCGGGGGTGTGCACGCTCTCGGCTTCCCAGAGCCGGGTGTCGAAGCCGTCCGTACCGCCGTGCAGGCTGTGGCCGTCCTCCTGCGTGGTCAGCCGGTACGTCTCCGTCCCCAGGGAGAAGCGGCCGTGCGCGATGCGGTTGGCGTAGCGGCCGACGGTGGAGCCGAAGTACCGGGCGGTGGTGGCCGTGAGGGCCGGGTCGCGAGGGGAGAGGACGACGTCGGCCGGGGTGCCGTGGCGGTCGGGCACCCACAGTGCGTGGAGGCGGGCGCCACGGGTGTGCACCTCCGCCGTGAGTCCGCCGGGGAAGCCGAAGGTCCAGCGCTCCCCCGCGTCCGGGCAGAGTTCGCGGACCGGCGGTCCTCCGGTGGAGGTGGGCGATGACGGGTTCACGGGAGTTCCTTGTCCGAGGATCCGAAGAGGGGTACGGCCCGGAACGGGGGCAGGGAGTCCCTGCCCCCGTTCCGGGCGCGGTCGTCAGGTGGCCGGGGCGGGTCATTCCGCCGTACGGGCTCCGCCGAAGAGGCGCTGGAGCAGGATGAAGACGAACAACAGGCCGCCGATGACGATGCGCGTCCACCACGAGCTGAGCGTGCCCTGGAAGCTGATGACGGTCTGGATCAGGCCGAGGACCGTCACGCCCAGCGCGGTGCCCAGGACGAAGCCGGAGCCTCCGGTGAGCAGCGTCCCTCCGATGACGGCGGCCGCGATGGCGTCGAGTTCCATGCCGACGGCGTGCAGGGCGTAGCCGGACAGCATGTAGAAGGTCAGCAGCAGGCCGCCGAGGGCGGAGCACAGCCCGCTCACGGCGTACACCGCGATCTTGGTGCGTCCCACGGGCAGGCCCATGAGACGGGCCGAGGACTCGTTGCCGCCCAGGGCGTAGACGGTGCGGCCGAAGCGGGTGTGGTGGAGGACGACGAAGGCGAGCGCCAGCACGACCAGGGCGATGACCACGGCGGGTGAGACGAACAGTCCCCCGGGCAGGAGCACCCGCGTCTGGGCGATCCGCGCGGTCGTCGGGTCGGTGAGGGAGATGGACTCGGTGCTGATCATGTAGCAGAGGCCGCGGGCGAGGAACATGCCCGCGAGGGTGACGATGAAGGGCTGGATCTCGAAGGTGTGGATCACCCAGCCCATGAGGGCGCCGCCTGCTGCGCCCACCAGCAGGACCAGCGGCACCGCCAGGGCGAGCGGCACGCCGTTCCGTTCGACGAGCCAGGCCGTCAGCATGGTCGACAGGGCGACCACGGAGCCGACGGACAGGTCGATTCCGCCGGTGAGGACGACGAACGTCATGCCGATCGCCACGACGAGCAGGAAGCCGTTGTCGATCAGGACGTTGAGCAGGACCTGCGCGGAGAAGAAGCCTTCGTACTGCAGGGAGCCGATCGAGAACATCGCGATCAGCAGAGCGGTCGTCACCATGAGCGGCACATGGGCGGCGTGGCGCACCGAGAACCGCTGGAGCGGCCCGGTGAGGGAGCTGAGGGCGGTGCTCACGGGTGGACCTCCTGTCGGCGGGCTCCCGCGGGGGCCGGGTCCAGGGCGGCCGGTCGGCGACGGCGCGAGAGTCGCGCGCGGAACGCGGGCGACTGGACGAGACACACGACGATGACGACCAGGGCCTTGAAGACGAGGGTGGTCTCCGGCGGTACGCCGAGGGTGTAGATCGTGGTCGAGAGGGTCTGGATGATCAGTGCGCCCAGGACCGTCCCGCCGAGGGAGAAGCGGCCGCCCGTCAGGGCCGTACCGCCGATGACCACGGCGAGGATCGCGTCCAGTTCGATCCACAGGCCCGCGTTGTTGCCGTCGGCGCTGGACACGTTGGAGCTGATCATCAGGCCGGCCACCGCGGCGCACACGGCGCTGACGACGTAGACCATGACCAGGAGCCCGGCCGCCCGGATGCCGACGAGCCGGCTCGCGACCGGGTTGCCGCCCACCGATTCGATGAGCATGCCGAGCGCGGTCCGTCGGGTGACGAGGGAGGTGACGGCGACGAGGGCCGCGGCCAGCAGGACGGCGAAGGGCAGGGTGAGCCAGTAGCCGCCGCCGATCATCTTGTAGGCGCTGCTGGACACGCTGATGATCTGGCCATCGGTGATCAGCTGGGCTACGCCCCGCCCCGCGACCATGAGGACCAGTGTGGCGACGATGGGCTGGACGCCGAGACGGGCGACGAGGAAGCCGTTGAGGAGGCCGATCACGGCGGCGACGCCGAGCGCCACGGCGATCGCCGACGTGACGGTGCCCGGGCTTCCGGGGTTCTGCGCGGTGGCGATGTGCTCGCACGCGAGCGCGCCGGCGATGGCCACCGTCGAGCCGACCGAGAGGTCGATGCCCCGGGTCGCGATGACCAGCGTCATGCCGAGCGACACCAGGATCAGAGGGGCGCCGAACTGGAGGATGTCGATCAGGCTGCCGTACAGGTGTCCGTTCTGGACGCGGACGGCGAGGAAGTCGTGGGTGAGTGCGACGTTGCCGAGCAGCAGGGCGGCCAGGACGGCGGCGGGCCAGAAGAGGCGGTGTCCGGTGAGCCGCCGGGCGCCGGGCGCCCGGGCCGGACGTCCTCCGGCGCCGGTGTCGTCAGGTGGTGTCATGAGGTGGCTCCGGTGGCGATGGTGCCCAGGATCCGGTCGGGCGTCAGGGTCGGGTCGTTGGGGAGGGTGGCGACGAGCCGGTGATCGCGCAGGACACCCACGCGGTGGCTCAGCCGCAGGACTTCCTCGAGCTCGGCGGAGATGAAGAGAACCGCGGTGCCCTCCGCGGCCAGCCGGGTGACCAGTCTCTGGATCTCCGTCTTGGCGCCGATGTCGATGCCCCGGGTGGGTTCGTCCAGGATCAGCAGCTCGGGGTCGGTGAGCAGCCACCGCGCGAGCAGCACCTTCTGCTGGTTTCCTCCGCTGAGGTTGCGGACCTGGGCCTCGGGGTCGGCCGGGCGGATGTCGAGGACCTCGGTCCACCGGGCGGCGATCTCGTCCTGCCGGGTGCGGGAGAGGGGCCTGGTCCAGCCGCGTGCGGCTTGCAGGGCCAGCACGATGTTCTCGCGGACCGTGAGTTCGCCGATCAGGCCCTCCGCCTTGCGGTTCTCCGAGCAGAAGGCGATCTTGTGGGCGATCGCGGCGCGCGGCGAGCGCAGGACGGCGCGCTCGCCGTCGATCCGGAGCTCGCCTCCGTCGGCGTGGTCGGCGCCGAAGAGCAGCCGGGCCGCCTCGGTGCGTCCGGATCCGAGCAGCCCGGCCAGGCCGATGACCTCGCCGCGGTGGATGTCCAGGTCGTACGGCTGGATGGAGCCGGTCCTGGCGAGCCCGCGGGCGCTCAGGAAGGGGGCGTCCGCGGACTCGGAGGCGGCCGTGGTGCCGGTGTGGGACGTCTCGGCCAGGTCGTCGAGGGTGCGGAGTTCGCTGCCGACCATGCGGTGTACGAGGGTGACGGGGGTCAGTTCGTCGATCCGGTACTCGCCTTCGAGGCGTCCGTTGCGCAGGACGGTCACCCGGTCGCACAGGTCGAAGACCTGGTCGAGGAAGTGGGTGACGAAGAGGATCGCGGCGCCCCGGTCGCGCAGTCGGCGCACCAGGGCGAACAGCTGGGCGACTTCGTCCCGGTCGAGGCTGGAGGTGGGCTCGTCGAGGACGAGGACCTTCGCCTTGATGTCCACGGCCCGCACGATCGCGACGAGTTGCTGGACGGCGAGGGAGTGCGCGCTCAGCGGCAGGCGGACGTCGAGGTCGAGTTCCAGCTCGGTGATGAGCTGTGCCGCGCGCCGGTGGAGGGCCGACCAGTGGACGAGTCCCAGGCGCCGGGGTTCACGGCCGATGAGGATGTTCTCGGCGACGGAGAGGTTGGGGCACAGGTTCACCTCCTGGTAGACCGTGCTGATTCCGGCGTGCTGTGCTTCCAGGGGTTCGGTGAACCGCTGGGGGCTGCCGTCGACGGAGACCGTTCCCGCGTCGGGCGGGTGGACGCCGGTGAGCACCTTGATGAGGGTCGACTTGCCGGCGCCGTTCTCCCCCATCAGCGCGTGGACCTCGCCGGGGAAGAGGCGCAGGTCCACGCCGTCGAGGGCGACGACGCCGGGGAACGCCTTGCGGATGCCGTGGGCCTCCAGGACCGGTCGGCCGGTGCGTGGGGGTGTGCGGGGGGTGGGTGGGGCTGTCATCCGCCCTCCTCTCCTGAGGGGCCGGGGGCGGCGCGGGAGCCGCCCCCGGTCCGGTGCGGGCGGTGGGTCAGTACTGGCGGCCGGGCAGGGCGGCCGCGGCCTGGTCCTGGGTGAAGACGCCCTCCTTGACCTCGACCCGCCGCGGGACGCTCTCCCCCGCCGCGACCTTCTTGGCGAGGTCCATGAGCTGGTCGCCGAGGAGCGGGTTGCACTCGACCACCACGTTGATCTTCTTCTCCTGCATGGCGACGAAGGCGTCCTTGATGCCGTCGACGGAGATCACCTTGATGTCGACGCCCGGCTTCTTGCCCGCCTCCTCGATGGCCTGGATGGCGCCGAGGGCCATGTCGTCGTTGTGGGCGTACAGGACGTCGATGTCCTTGTGGGACTTGAGAAAGGCCTGCATGACCTCCTTGCCCTTGGCTCGGGTGAAGTCCCCGGTCTGGGAGGCGACGACCTTGAACTTGGGGTCGCCCTTGATGGCGTCGGCGAAACCCGCCTTGCGGTCGTTGGCGGGTGCGGAGCCGGTGGTGCCCTGGAGCTCGACGAGGTTGACCGGCGCGGAGCTGCCCTCGTACTCCTTCACGAGCCACTTGCCGGCCTCCCGTCCCTCCTTGACGAAGTCGGAGCCGAGGAAGGTCCGGTAGAGGGAGGTGTCCTGCGAGTCGACGGCGCGGTCGGTGAGGATCACGGGGATGCCAGCGTTCTTGGCCTCCTTCAGGACGGTGTCCCAGCCGGACTCCACCACCGGCGAGAAGGCGATGACGTCCACCTTCTGCTGGATGAAGGTGCGGATCGCCTTGATCTGGTTCTCCTGCTTCTGCTGCGCGTCGGAGAACTTCAACGTGATGCCGGCCTTCTCGGCCGCCTCGCGTATGGACTTGGTGTTGGCGGTGCGCCAGCCGCTCTCGGCTCCCACCTGGGCGAACCCGAGCACCAGCTTGCCGTCGGAGGAGCCCTTGCCGGTGGTGCCGGTGGTCGCGGGCTCGGTGGTGCAGGCGGTCAGCACACTGCCGGCCAGGGCGGCGGCGACGATGATGCGGAGGGCTCTGTGGGCCATTGTCGTGGTTCCTCTCGGGACGTGCGTCGTACCAGGCGGAGCCCTGAAGGAGACGGGCCCGGTGAAGGCGTGGCTGCGCAGGGGTGGTTGAGCCGGGTGAGGCAGGACGAAGCGTCGGCCCCGACGATCGGCGGGCTGGCGAACGCGACACATTGTGAGCGCTAACACTGCTGTAACTCAAGGGCTTGTACGGCCGTTACCCGTTCTTGACGCGCAGGAGCGAGTCGACAGGGGAGTTCAGGTCGAAAGTTGTGAGCGCTAACACCTCTGTTCATCATTCCGTGCACGCAAGCGGAGGAGGGGCGACATGGTTCCCGCCCACGCGCGCACCCGGCCGGAGGGCCGGCGGGGCCCGGCGAAGCCCGGGGCCACGTCCACGCCGCCGGGATCCGCGGCAGCGAGCGTGATGTCCGCACGGGCCGCCGCCCCGCTCCGTACGTCCGCCGTGCGGTCACCCGGGCCACGAGCGGTCCGGCACCGTCTCGCCGTGGGAGAGGACGCCTCCGCTTCCCTGACCGGCCGCGCCTTCCGCACGGCACGGCTGACGCCGCTCGAACTCCTCACGTGCCGACTGGACATCGACGAGTTCGAGCGGGCTGCGGTCCGTCAGGCGCTGGCGCGGATGACCAGGCGCGTGGGGAGGATCAGCGGGGTGGGGTTCTGCCCGTTGACGAGCGCGACGAGCATGCGCGCCATCTCACGACCGAGACCCTCTACGGGCTGGTGCACCGTGGTGAGCGGCGGATCGGCGATCCGGGCCACGGCCAGGTCGTCGAAGCCGATCACGGCGACGTCGGCGGGGACGCGGCGGCCGCTCTCGCGCAGCGTGCGCAAGGCTCCCGCCCCCATGTTGTCACTGGCGGCGAACACCCCGTCCAGGTCCGGGTGGCGCGCCAGCAGCGCGGCCATGGCTTCCGCTCCGCTCGACTCGGTGAAGTCACCCGCCTCCGGCGGACGGGGTTCGAGACCCGCCGCCAGCATGGCGTCCCGGTAGCCGCGGTGACGGGCGCGCCCCACCTCGGTGTCCAGCCGCCCGCAGATCGTGACGACGCGGGTCCGGCCGAGCGAGATCAGGTAATCGGTCGCCGCGCGCGCTCCGCCGAGGTTGTCGACGTCCACGTACCACCGGGGGTCCAGACCGACCGGACGCCCGCCGAACACCACGGGAATCTCCGCCTCCTCCGCCGTACGGGCCAGCGGATCGTCCTCGCGCAGCGCCATCAGCATCACTCCGTCGGCCCCCTTGGACCGGAGAAGCCGCTCCACGCGCCGGCGTCCCCGGTCGGAGGCGGCCAGACACAGCATCAGGTGCAGCTCCGCGTCTTCCAGCGCGGCCGAGGCGCCCACGATCACCTGGGCGAAGAACGGGTCTGCGAAGATCGACGGATCCTCTCCCGAGACGACCAGGGCGGCCGCACCGGTCTGACGGGTCGCCAGCGCGCGGGCGGTCGGATGGGGAACGTAACCGAGCCGGTGGACGGCCCGTTCGACCGCCTCGCGTTTGGCGCGGCTGACGTGCGGGGCGTTGTTGAGCACGCGCGAGGCCACCGACCTCGAGACTCCGGCCAGTTCGGCCACCTCGTCGAGTGTCGACTGCCGTCGCGGCACGTCTTCGGCCATGATCCGCCTTCCTGCCGCGATCCGAACGCCTGGAAGACCGGGAGCGCTTCCAGTTCCAGGACTGTAAAGCCCGATCACCTTCATGTGAAGTGCCGGTTGCACGAGGCCACTTGACAGTGTCCATCGGTGCAACACACGATACGGCCACGCCCCGGACCCGCAGGCCGCAGACTGGAACCGCTTCCAATGGGAGCGCTTCCACAGATCTCCGTACGGCCGAGGCGTGCTGGTGTCCCGCCGGTCGACCCACCGCCACACGGGGACCTCGTACCACCGCACTTCCTCAGTGCGTCGCCCGCTCGGGACGAGAGCGCGCGACGCGTCCGCCGTCAGGAAACCGAGGTACAGCCATGCGCCGCAGAATCCGCGCCCTCGTCGCATCCCTCTCCGCGCTGCCGTTGGCGCTCGCCGTCGCGCCGTCCGCCCACGCGGCCGATCCGACCACCATGACCAGCGGGTTCTACGTGGACCCGGACTCCAGCGCGAAGAAGTGGGTCGCCGCCCATTCCGGTGACGGCCGGGCGCCCGCGATCAACGCGTCCCTCGCCAACACCCCCATGGCCCACTGGTTCGGCTCCTGGAGCGGCACCATCGGTACCGCCACGGGCGCGTACGTCGGCGCGGCGGACTCCCGGGACAAGCTGCCCGTCCTGGTCGCGTACAACATCTACCACCGCGACTACTGCGGCGGGCAGTCCGGAGGCGGCGCCTCCTCCCCGTCCG
This sequence comes from Streptomyces sp. NPDC053513, assembly GCF_044544765.1. NCBI lineage: Bacteria > Bacillati > Actinomycetota > Actinomycetes > Kitasatosporales > Streptomycetaceae > Streptomyces > Streptomyces sp. NPDC053513. The sequence goes on along the minus strand of NZ_JBITXP010000007.1, from coordinate 349,741 downwards.
CCTACGCGAGCTGGATCGCCCAGTTCGCCGGTGGAATCGCCGGCCGCCCGGCCGTCGTCGTCCTCGAACCGGACTCCCTCGCGGACTACGGCTGCATGAACCAGGCCCAGATCCTCGAACGCCAGGGCATGATCAGCGGCGCCCTCGCCGAGTTCAACCGCCAGGCCCCCAACACCTGGGTCTACCTCGACGCCGGCAACCCCGGCTGGGTGAGCGCGGCGACGATGGCCCAGCGCCTCCACGAGGCCGGGCTCCGACAGGCGCACGGCTTCTCCCTCAACGTCTCGAACTACTACACCACCGCCCAGAACACCGCCTACGGCAACGCCGTCAACAGCGAGCTGGCCGCCCGCTACGGCTACACCAAGCCGTTCGTCGTCGACACCAGCCGCAACGGCAACGGCTCCAACGGCGAGTGGTGCAACGCCGCCGGCCGCCGCATCGGCACGCCCACCCAGCTGGGCGGCGGCGCCGAGATGCTGCTGTGGATCAAGGCCCCGGGCGAGTCCGACGGCAACTGCGGCACCGGGACCGGTTCCACGGCCGGCCAGTTCCTCCCTGAGGTCGCCTACAAGATGATCTACGGCTACTGACGACCGGCTCCTGTGGCCCGGCGTCCGCCGCCCCGCGAGCGGGCCACGGGTATCACCAGCCCTCCTCGCCCCCATCCCCCGACCAGGAGCCCTCATGAAGCCACGCAGCCTACGGCGCCGTGCGACCGCCGCCCTCGCGGCACTCGCGGCCTGCGCCGCCCTCACCGCGACGCAGGGGCAGGCGCAGGCCGTACCCGCCGGGGACACGCTCACCCCCGCCACGAGGTTCTACGTGGACCCGCACAGCAAGGCCGCCGAGCAGGCGCTCACCGACCTCGGGAACGGCGACTTCGCGAACGCCGTGAACATGGCCAAGCTCGCGAGCCGGCCGCAGGCCGAGTGGTTCACCGAGGGCACACCCGACGAGGTCCGGGCCGAGGTGAGAAGCCTGGTCCACAAGGCCCGGGTGGTGAACCGGACCCCCGTCCTGGTCGCCTACAACGTGCCGGGCCGGGACTGCAGCCAGTACTCCAGCGGCGGTGCCGCCTCCTCCGCCGCCTACCGGCAGTGGATCGACGCCTTCGCCGCCGGCATCGGCGACGGCAAGGCCGTCGTCGTGGTCGAGCCCGACGGCCTGGCCCTCCTCCCGAGCGACTGCGGGCCGGGCGTGGACCCGACCGGCGAACTCACGGCGGCCCGTGTCGCCGACCTCGCGTACGCGGTCAGGAGCATCAAGTCCAAGGCCCGCACCACGGTCTACCTCGACGCGGGCAACGTCCTGTGGCGGCCCGTGGGCGACATGGCGCGGCGACTGCTCGACGCCGGCGTCCAGGACGGCGACGGCTTCGCCCTCAACGTGTCCAACACCCACCCCACCGACCACAACGCGCGCTACGGCACCTGGATAGCGAAGTGCATGTGGTTCGCCACCGAGGGGCCCGAGCACGCCCGCGGCCACACCGACTGGTGCGCCACCCAGTACTACTCGTCCGCCGCGCCCAACGACGGCGCCCCCGGCAACGCGGTCGACTCCGCCGACCCCGCCACCTGGCGCTGGACCGACGCCTGGTTCGACCAGAGCGTGGGCACCCCGTCGAACGACGCCCTGCGCCACTTCGTCATCGACACCAGCCGCAACGGCCTGGGCGCCTGGACCCCGGAACCCGGCAAGTACACGGGCGACCCGGAGATCTGGTGCAACGCGCCCGGCCGCGGCCTCGGCCCGCGCCCGACCGCCGACACCGGTGTACCGCTCGTCGACGCCTATCTCTGGATCAAGATCCCGGGCGAGTCCGACGGCAGCTGCACCCGCAACACCGGCGGCACGATCGACCCCGAGTACGGCATCGTCGACCCACCCGCCGGCACCTGGTGGCCCGACCAGGCCCACACGCTGGCCCGCAACGCGGCACCGCGGCTGACCTTCGACCGCTGAGCTCCGCCCCTCCCCCGTCCGCGCCGGCCACGGGAAGCCTCTCGCCCGTGGCCGGCGGCGGTTCGTCGCCCGTCAGGTGGCGTGGTGAGGGGGAGGCGGCGGCATGGTGGGCAGCCCCGGCGGCGGTTCGGGCCACACGAGCAGCACCGGGCAGGGGGCGTGGTCGACGACGAAGCGCGCGGCGGGACCGAGGCTGTGCGGTCCGAGGTGGGTGCGGTCGCCGTCCCGGGCCAGGACCAGCAGGTCGCCGCCCTCGGCCGCGGCGACGACCTCGCGCTCGACGCGGCCGGTGCGTTCGACGCGCGTGCAGGGGCGGTCCAGACGGTCGGCGGCGTCCTGGAGGAGCTGCCGCGCGGAGGCGGCGGCGAGGTGTTCGAGGCGCGTGCCGGGATCCCTCTCGGGATGGCCCCGGCCGAGGAGTCCGGCGAAGGCGCCGTGTGCGGCGCCCGGGACGTCGGCGGGGGTGACGTGCAGGAGGACGACGTCGGCGTCCGCCGGGGTGTGGGCGCGGGCGGCGTCCACGCAGGCGCGCCAGGTGCCCTCGACGATCCAGACGACCACGGCCATGGGTCAGCCTCCTCCGATGACGGTCAGCGAGAGCCACAGTGCCAGTACGGCGGCGGCCAGGCTCGTGGGTACCGCGTACACGCCGAGCCGGGTGAACTCCTTCAGCTCCACCTCGCCGTCGTGGGCGTGGACGATGCGCCGCCACAGCAGGGTGGCCAGCGAGCCGGCGTAGGTGAGGTTGGGGCCGATGTTCACCCCGAGCAGGACGGCGAGGACGGCGCCCGGCCCCGACGGGGCGGTCAGCGGCAGGAGGACCAGGACGGCGGGCAGGTTGTTGATGACGTTCGCGAGGACGGCGGCCAGTCCGGCCAGGGCGAGGAGTTCCGGCAGGCCGGTGCCGTCGGGGATCAGGTGTCCCAGGGCGTCGTCGAGACCGTTGTCCACCACTGCCAGGACCACGATCCCGAGGGCCAGGACGAAGGCGAGGAAGGGCACGGAGGCGGCGCGGACCAGCGCGCGGGGAGTGGTGCGGCGCCGGACGAGGGCCCGTACGGCGAGGGCGAGCGCCCCTCCCAGGGCGGCCCACGCCGGGTCGACGCCGACCACCGAGGTCAGGACGAAGCCCGCGAGCGTGCATCCCACGGTCACCAGGGCGAACAGCGGCAGCGGCGGCGGTTCGACGGCTGCGGGGGCCTGCGCTCCCGCGTCCAGGTCGGTGGCGAAGAAGCGCCGGAAGACCAGGTACTCGACGGCGATCGCGGCCGCCCACGGCAGGGCCATCAGGGCGGCGAACCGGGTGAAGGTGAGCCCGCTGGCCGCGAAGGCCAGGAGGTTGGTGAGGTTGGAGACGGGCAGCAGCAGGGAGGCCGTGTTCGACAGGTGGGTGCAGGCGTACACGTGCGGCTTCGGACGGGCGCCGATGCGGGCGGCGGTGGCGAAGACCACCGGGGTCAGGAGCACGACCGTGGCGTCCAGGCTGAGCACGGCGGTGATCACCGATGCCGCCAGGAACACCTGGGCGAGCAGCCGACGCGGCTGCCCCGCCGCCGTACGCGCCATCCACGCCCCGCAGGCCTTGAACAGCCCCTCGTCGTCGCAGAGCTGAGCCAGCACCAGTACGGCCGCGAGGAAGCCGATCACCGGCCCGAGCCGTTCCGCCTCGGCCAGGGCGTCGTCGAGGGAGATGGCCCCGGTGGCGATGACCAGGACCGCGGCCGGGACGGCCACGACCGCCTCCGGCCACCCGAAGGGGCGAATGACCGCGCAGGCCAGCACGAGGACGAGCAGGGCCGCGGACAGGGTCTCCGCGAGCTGGGGGTTCAGAGTCGGGTCCTTCCGTCGTGGCGGTCGACCGCCTGCACCATTGTGTCGAACGCTACCCGCACGGGCGTCGCGCCCCGCGGACCGGCCGGACGGTCGGCTTCGCGTCATCGCGCCGGTCCCGTTGACGGTGTGGGCGGCCCTCACTAATCTGCGCTCAGATCCCCGCCTGGGAGCGCTCCCACGCCCAGGGTACGAAGCGGGACCGACGGACATGCCCACTTCGCACCGGCACGGACCCACAGCCGCGTCCCGGCCCACCGGGGCGACCGCCTCCGCCTTCCGGCAGGCGGCCCGCCCACCCCGTTGATCCCCTCACCCACCCACAGGAGCCGCACATGCCACCCTCTCGTTCGTTACGGCTCTCCACCGCCCTGCTGACGGGCGCCCTCCTCCTCGGCGGTCCCGCGACCGCTCCGGCCGTCGCGAGCCACACCGCCACGACGGCGGCGGCTGTGACCACGGCCGTACGCGTCAACCAGGTCGGCTACCTGCCCGACGGCCCCAAGCGCGCCACTGTCGTCACCACGGCGACACAGGCGCTCTCCTGGCAGCTGCGGAACGCGTCCGGCGCCCTGGTCGCCTCCGGATCGACCGTCCCGCGCGGCGCGGATACCCCCTCCGGGCAGTCCGTCCAGGTGGCCGACTTCTCCTCGTACCGGAGCACGGGCTCGGGATACGTCCTGTCCGTGGACGGCAACAGCAGTGCCCCCTTCGACATCCGCGCGGACCTCTACGACACCTTGCGTTCCGACTCGATGGCGTTCTTCCACCACCAGCGCAGCGGCATCGCGATCGACGCCTCCCTGGTGGGCTCCGCCTACGCGCGCCCGGCCGGACACCTCGGCGTCGCGCCCAACCGGGGCGACACGTCCGTCCCGTGCCAGGCCACCGTGTGCGACTACACGCAGGACGTCAGGGGTGGCTGGTACGACGCGGGTGACCACGGCAAGTACGTGGTCAACGGCGGCATCTCCACCTGGCTGGTCGTCAACTCCTTCGAGCGGGCCAAGCGGGCCGGCGGGGACGCCGCGCTGGGCGACTCGACCCTGCGCGTCCCCGAACGCGGCAACGGAATGCCCGACGTCCTCGACGAGGCGCGGTGGGAACTCGACTTCCTGATGCGCATGCAGGTGCCCGAGGGAAGGCCGTACGCGGGCATGGCCTTCCACAAGGTCCACGACGCGGCCTGGACCGGCATGCCGCTGCGTCCCGACCAGGACGCGCAGCCCCGCGAGCTGCACCGGCCGTCCACGGCGGCGACCCTCAACCTCGCGGCGGCCGCCGCGCAGTGCGCCCGGGTCTTCCGCCCGTACGACTCCGCGTACGCCGACCGGTGCCTGTCGGCCGCCCGCCGGGCCTGGACCGCGGCCCAGGCCAACCCCGCCCTGTACGCGTCGGCTTCGGACAGCACGGGCGGCGGCGCCTACGAGGACACGCGGGTCACCGACGAGTTCTACTGGGCGGCCGCCGAGCTGTACGCGACGACCGGCGAGAGCGCCTACCGGGACGCGGTCACCTCCTCCTCCTGGCACACCTCCGCCGACGCCTTCAGCCCGTACGGCTTCGGCTGGGCGGACACGGCCGCGCTCGGCCGGCTCGTCCTGGCCACCGTCCCCAACGGCCTGCCCGCCTCCGACCTGGCCCGGATCAGGTCCTCGGTGACGGCGGCCGCCGACGGCTACCTGTCCAGGATGGCCGCCCAGGGCTACGCCGTGCCCGTCCCGGCGGACGGGTACTTCTGGGGCTCGAACGGCGAGGTCGCCAACGACGCGATCGTGCTGGCCGTCGCCGGCGAGCTGACGGGCGACGGGCGCTACCGCGCCGGCGCGCTGGAGACCATGGACTACCTGCTCGGCCGCAACGCCCTCGGCGTGTCGTACGTGACCGGCCACGGCGAGAGGTCCTCGCAGAACCAGCACCACCGCTTCTGGGCCCACCAGTTGGACGCCGCCCTGCCCCACCCGCCGGCCGGGTCGCTCGCGGGCGGTCCCGACAGCGCGCTCCAGGACCCGGTCGCGCAGGAGAAACTGACCGGCTGCGCACCCGCCGCCTGCTACGTCGACGACATCGGCTCGTACTCGACCAACGAGGTGGCGATCAACTGGAACGCCCCGCTGGCCTGGCTCGCCGCCTACGCCGCCGAGCGAACCTCCACCGGCGGCGAACCGCCCGCCGCCGCCTGCGCGGTGACGTACGCGGTGGACAACGTCTGGGACACCGGCTTCACCGCGACCGTCACCGTCAGGAACACCGACCGGACGGCCGTGGACGGCTGGCAGCTGACCTGGGCCTACCCGGGCGGCCAGCGCGTCACGAGCGCCTGGAACGCCACCGTCACCCAGAACGGCACCGCCGTCGGCGCCCGTGACGCCGGCTGGAACCGGGTGATCGCCCCCGGTGCGACCGCGACCTTCGGAGTCCAGGGCACCCACACGGGCTCGAATCCCTCCCCCGCGGCCTTCACTCTCAACGGGAAGGCCTGCGCCTGATCCGCGGTCGGCCGGGACCGGGCGGAGGCGTCCACCCGGCCCCGGCCGTCGCCGTGCCCGGCCGGACCCCCACCGCCAGGACCCCCGTGCGCCGGCTCCTCGCCCGCCCGACGGTGGTGATGGTGGTTGCCGAGGCGGTCATCGAGCTGTCGGCGTACGCGTGAACGTCCCCTCCCCCGTGTACGGACGTCGGAAGAGTTCTCCTCGGAAACCGAGAGTCGCCCAGACGGCGTCGAGCAACTTCGTGCGGCGTTCCGGTGCCCGGGGCCGGTCGGCACGGGCAGGGCCGCTACCGCGACCCGGAAGGAAGGGTTTGCTCCGCCCAGATCACTTTCCCCTCCCGGTGGTACCGGGCGCCCCAGCGCCCGGCGAACTGCGCGACCAGCAGCAGGCCGCGCCCGCCCTCGTCGAAGGTCCGCGCACGACGCATGTGGGGAGCGGTGCTGCTGGCGTCCGAGACCTCGCACGTCAGGGTGTCCTGAAGGATCAGCCTCAGCTGGACGGGGCTCCTGCCGTACCGGATCGCGTTCGTCACCAGCTCGCTGACCACCAGCTCCGTGGAGAAGGACAGCTCCTCCAGCCCCCAGGCGGCCAGTCTGTCGGACGTGAAGCGACGCGCCCGGGACACGGCCGCGGGATCGGAAGGAAGGTCCAGGGCGGCCACATGGTCGCGGTCGAGCGCCCGGGTACGCGCCACCAGAAGGGCCACGTCATCGGCCGGGCCGGTGGGAAGCAGCGCGGCCAGGAGCCGGTCGCAGACCTCCTCCGGCGAATCGGACCCGTGCCCGAGGCCGTCGCGCAGCACCGCCGACAGGGAATCCACGTCGTGTCCGGAACGGGCGACGAGACCATCGGTGAACAGGACCAGCAGGCTTCCCTCCGCCAGTTCGAACTGTGCCGTCTCGAAGGGGAAGCCACCCAGCCCCAGCGGGGGGCCGACCGCCACGTCCGGGAAGTCCACCGACCAAGAGGCCGGACCGTCGCCGCCGGTGCTCGAAGGTTGCGCCACCGCCGGCAGCGGATGCCCCGCGCCGGCCAGGGAGCACAGCCGCGAGACGGGGTCGTAGACCGCGTACAGACAGGTGGCGCTGGTCTCCCCGTCCTGTCGCTCCTCCTCGCGCCCGAGGCGGATGACCACGTCGTCCAGATGTGTGAGCAGTTCGTCGGGCATCAGGTCGATGTCCGCGAAGGCGCGGACGGCCGTCCGCAGCCGCCCCATCGTGGCCGCGGCGTGGATGCCGTGCCCGACGACGTCGCCGACCACCAGGGCGACGCGTGCCCCGGACAGGGGAATCACGTCGTACCAGTCGCCACCCACGCCCGTGTGCGTACCGCTGGGCAGGTACCGGGACGCCGCCTCGACCGCGGACTGTCTCACCGTTCCCCGGGGCAGCAGGCTGCGCTGGAGCGTGAGGGCCGTGTCCCGCTCGTGGGTGTACCGGCGGGCGTTGTCGATGAACACCGCGGCTCTGTCCGCGATCTCCTGGGCCAGGAGCAGGTCGTCCTCGTCGAAAGGGGGAGTCGGCCGGCGGCGGAAGAACTGGGTGAGGCCCAGCGTGGTCCCGCGAGCCCGCAGCGGCAGCAACAGCAGGGAGCCGACATCGGGGACAGGCGTGAGGCCCGGTGCTTCCTGCCGCTCAGGGACATCCGTCGCGGGCATGTGGCGCAGGAGGGCCTGACCCGTGGCCAGTGCACGAGCCTGTTCCGACCCCGTGGGGTAGGTGAACACCCCGTCCGCGCCGGCTACGGAGACGGGAAAGTCATCGAACACGGGCTGCTGGGCGATGCGCCGAAGTCCCGGTGCGTCCTGTGTCGATCGCCTGCTCTCCTCATGAAGAACGGAACAGAACAGATCGACGGTGACGACATCGGCGAACCCGTCTGTACCGACCTCGGCCAGTTCTTCGGCCGTACGAGCGGTGTCGAGCGTCGTCCCGATCCGCCTGCCCGCTTCGTTGGCGAGGATCAGGCGCCGCCGCAGCAGCAGGTCACGCTCCTTCTGGTACACGGCCGCGATCTGCTCCGAGGCACGGTCCACGTACTCGAACGCCGTGGAGACCAGCTTGACCGTCGCTGCGCTGATCAACTCCCAGTCGTCGGAGAGGCGGGCGGCTTCCTCCTGCAGTTGCTGCAGGAGGCTCAGGTGGCCGAGTCGGTACGCGCGCAGGGAGTCACTGATCGACACACCACGCCGGGCAAGCTGAAGGCCGACCTCCAGGGCCACCTCCGGCGCCTCCACATCAGCGACGTCGAGACGCCCCTCGAGCACGTCCAGGAACGTGGAGACGTGCGAGACGCCCTCCTCCAGCGCCAGCGCCGCCAGGTCCTCGTGCTCCAGCAGCGCGGGGAGCTCACCGCGCACGACCTGCAGCAGCTCGTCGGCCGACTGCTCCACCCGAGGCCTGAACTCCCGGGCAAGACGACAAAGGAACACTTCGGCATCAGGCCTCATAGGACGAGCCTACGGAACGCCCAGGTCATGCGCCTCTCGTCCTTCGCGGCCGCGTCCCGTCGAGCCGCGTCCCCGGCACTGAGCGCCCTCGGACTCGGCGGCGGAGCCGGCCCTGATAATCGACGACTGCTCGACGCCCACCGGCATCGGCGCACCCGGGTGAACGTCCCACCCCGGGCTCTTCCCGCCGCGGCCGACGAACAGGAACAGGAAGGAACCGGTGGGGCGGCGCGGGCCCTTGATCCCGGAGCGGGCTCGGATGACGGCGTCCGCGACCAGTTGCACTGCCTCGTCCTGGCCGATCACGCGTTCGTGGAGGATCTCGTCGAGGCGCAGCAGCTTCTTCCGTTCGCCCTCGAGGAGGCGGCTGACCGGGATGCCGGTCCAGCGGGAGACGATGGAGGCGATCTCATCCTCGGTGACGACCTCGCGCAGCAGGCGGCGTCCGCCCTGCCTGACGGCGAGCCGGTCCTCTTCGGCTCGCAGGCGCCGCTCGAGCTCGGGCAGCCGGCCAGTTCCCGGTGCAGCTCCGACAGGCGGTCGCGGCCGGCCGGGTCCTCCTCCTCGGCCAGGGCCGCCTCCTCGATCTCCAGGCGGCGCACGCGGCGGCTGAGCTGGTCCAGCTCGGCGGGCATCGAGACGATCTCGGTGCGTCGGTGCCGGGCTCCAGGAGGGCCAGGGGGACGTGGCGGCGTACCAGGTCGGGTGCGGGCCGGTGAAGGCGGCGAACTCGTCGATGCCGACGCCGGCCGGGTACGCGCCGTACACGGCGGTCACGCGGGCGAGCGGGTAGCGGTTGCGGTGGTGGTGCGCCATGGGTGCTCATCCCCTTCCGCCGGCTGGGGCGCGCGGGTCGAAGCGGGACCGGGCGGCCAGGCGCTCGAACAGCTCGCGCTCGGCGGGCGTCAGGTCGGCGGGAACGGCGATCCTCACCTCCGCGTACAGGTCACCGGCCGGGCCGCGCGGGTTGGGCATGCCGCGTCCCCGCAGCCGGAGCCGGCGGCCGCTGGAGGAGCCCGGCGGCAGGTCGACCCGGGCCGTTCCTCCGGGAGTGTCCACGGGGACCGAGGCACCGAGCGCGGCCTCCCACGGTGCGACGGGGAGGTCGACGGTGATGTCGCGGCCCTCCACCCGGAAGCGGGGGTGCGGGGCGAGACGTACCCGCAGGTACAGGTCACCGGCGGGGCCGCCGCCGCTGCCTGCGCCTCCCTGCCCCGCCAGCCGGATGCGCTGACCGTCCGTCACACCGGGCGGGATGGTGACCTCGTAGCCGCGCGGCCCGGAGGCGGTGTCGAAGGTGATGCGCCTGCGGCCGCCCGTGTAGGCGTCCTCGACGCCGAGCGTGATCTCGGCTTCCCGGTCGGCGCCGGGCATCCGCCCGAATCCGCCGGTGCCGGCGCGTCCACCGGCGCCGGTTCGGCCACCGGCGCCGCCGAACAGTCCGCCGAGCAGGTCCTCGAAGTCCGTGCCGCCGAAGCCGGTCGCACCGAATCCGCCGGCGAAGCCGGGTCCGCCGCCGGTGTCGACGTACACCCGTCGGCCGCCTCCCGCGCCGAACGGGCCGCCCGGCCCGCCGGGTCCGGCCGCGGCGCCTTCGGGCACCTGCTGCCAGGCATGCCCGTACCGGTCGTAGCGCTTGCGGTGGTCGGGATCGGAGAGCACCTCGTACGCCTCGCCGATCTCCTTGAAGCGCTCCTCCGCGGCCGGGTCCTCGTTCAGGTCGGGGTGCCAGCGGCGGGCCAGGTTCCGGTACGCGCGCTGGATCTCCTCCGTACCGGCGGTACGGGACACCCCCAGCACGTCGTAGTAGTCACGGTTCGTCTGCGCCATCGACCACACCACCGATTCCTGTCGTGCCTCTCAGCTCCGTGCCTCTCGTTCGTCCGGTCCGGCCTGCACGACCACCGTCGCGGGCCGCAGCAGGCCGCGGTCGCTGCCGTAGCCGGCGCGCAGCACCTGGACGACGGTGCCCGGCGCGGTCTGCGGCTCCTGACGGACCTGCGCCGCGTCGTGGAGGACGGGGTCGAAGGGTTCGCCGACCGCCGCGATCCGCTGGTAGCCGAGCCGGGCGAGCACGGCGTAGGCCTGCCGGCACACCCCTTCCACACCGGCGATGATCGCCTCCGGGTCGGCCGCGGCGTGCTGGAGAGCCAGTTCGAGGTGGTCCACCACGGGCAGCCAGGCCTCGCTCACCCGGTCGCGCTCGGCACGACGTACCTCCTCCAACCGCCGCTCGTAGCGCTTGCGCTGGTTCTCCGTCTCCGCCACGGCGCGCTGCCACCGGCCGTGCAGCTCCTCGACGTCGAGCTCCGGCAGCACGGGAGCAGCACCGGAGCCGTCGGCGTCCTCGGCCCCCGGGCGGACCTCGCCGGAGCCGACGGCGGGCTCGGGGCTCCGTCGGTCCTCGCCGGCGCTGGCCGGGCCCGGTCGCGGGCCGTGCTCCCGTGCCTGGTCCTCTGCCCCGTCGTACCCCGCCGTGTCCCTCGTCGGGGCCTCGGGTTCCCGTGTCTCGTCCTTCATCGTCGATCACCCACTCCGCAATCCGGTCCGGCTCTCCTCGCGCTCCGTCACCGCGCCAGGCCCGTCACTCAGGCCTGAAGTCGGCGTCGATCACGTCGTCCTGGTCGTCCTCGGCAGTCGTGAAGGTTTCGCCGGGCCGGGGTTGACCGACATGTTGGGGTCCTTGCCGCCGGTCAGCCGTCGCACCCGCGCCCGCACCGCGGGGATTCGGGTCGATCCGCCGACGAGGATCACCTCGTCGAGGTCGTCGGGGGTCACCTCGCCGTCCGCCATCGCCTGCCGGACCGGTCCCGTGCGCCGTTCGACCAGATCGCCGGTGAGCTGTTCGAAGGTCGACCGGGTCACGGTGGTCGTGAGGTGCTTCGGACCGGCGGCGACCTCGTAGGAGACCCGTTCCGCCTCCACGTCGATCTCGTCGAGGCGCCTGCCGACGAACCGCTTCGCCGAGTAGACGGTGCCTTGGGGATTCAGTACGGCCTGGCGGCGCGCCATCTGCCCGACGAGCCGTTCACCGCTCTCGGTGAACGCCACCACCGACGGCGTGGTGCGGCCGCCCTCGCTGTCGGTGATCACCCCCGGTCGGCCGTCTTCGTGGACGGCGACCACGGAATTCGTCGTACCAAGATCGATACCCACAGCCTTGGCCATCGCTCGCCTCCACGCACTACTCGCTCCGAGCGCGTCCTGCCTCCGGGCGCGGCCTGCTCGCAGGGACCGGGTCATCGCCCTGGCTCCACAAAGTTCATATATCCACGGGATAAAACTTGAGCCTCCTCTTGTCAAGAAGAATGCCGAGAGTTATACAAGAAGCGTCGGCACGCGATCGAACGGCACACACGCGAAGGAGTTGATGATCAGATGCTGATGCGGACCGATCCCTTCCGTGAGCTGGACCGACTCACTCAGCGCGTGTTCAACGGCGCGCAGGGGCCCGCGGCGATGCCGATGGACGCCTGGCGCGAGGACGGCGCGGTGTGGGTCAAGTTCGACCTGCCCGGCGTCGACGCCGATTCCCTGGACCTGAACGTCGACAAGGACGTGCTGACCGTCCGGGCCGAGCGGAAGCCGGAGATCAAGGAAGGCGCGGAAACGGTGATCTCCGAGCGCCCCACCGGCACGTTCAGTCGCCAGCTGTTCCTCGGGGAGACGCTGGACACGGAGAACATCGAGGCCACGTACGACGCCGGTGTGCTCAGCCTGCGCATCCCGATCGGCGAACAGGCCAGGCCGCGCAAGATCCGGATCGGCACCGGCAAGCGCGCGGACAGGGAACTGCAGCCGTGACGGGGTGAAGGGGCGTCCCGCCGGACCGGGCCCGGGACGGCGGGCACCCGCAGCCGGGTCCCACGGCGCCGGCTCGCCGTGGGACCCGGCTGCGCCCGCAAGCCCCGCATGTCCCCGCAAGCGACGTGCCCGCATGTCCCGCTGCGGCTGCCGCGCCTACGGAGACCGCCCGGGCGTGCCCGGACAGGACCTCTCAGGACTCCGTACCGGCCGCGCCCGGGAAGAAGGTGATCAGGGTGGCGGCACCGTCCTGATCCACGACTCTGACAGCCGGCTCGGGAACGTCCACCGTCGAGACGTCGATCTCTCTCGGGTGCCGCACCATGTGTCGCAGCACGACGGGATAACGCGGCGAGTCACCGCCGACGGCGACGATCACCACGTCGTCCTTCGGGTCGTACGTGAGGTACGAGAAGGGCAGCCGCTCGGCTTCGTACTGGTGCCCGATCGCCATGTCGAGCACTTCGATGCTCACGAGGCGCCCGCCCTGCGCCTCGGTGAGCTCCTCCAGCGCGGTCACCCAGTGACCGCGGTCGGACACGTCGTTGCCTGCCATGACCTCGATCCTCCTCCACACGCTTCTGGCGAATCGTCGCCTTCCGTCCTCGTCCTCTTCTCGCCCCTCCCCCGCCTCCGCCCTCCCGGCTTCCGCCTCACGTGGCCGCGTCGGTGTCCGGCTGCCGCGAGGCGGCGACCTCGGTGCCGGCGCTGCCGGACCGGCGGTCCTCCCCGTGCCGGCGGGCGGCGAGCCGGACCGCCCGCACCGCACCGTCCGAGTCGACGGTGGACACCGCGAGGCGGGCGAACCGGCGGCCCGGGAACAGTTCCACCACGGCCACCGGGCCCGGAGCCCGGACGGCGACGAAGTCGACGCCGGCCGCATGCCGCCTGGTGCCCGTACAGAAGCGCCCCGGGCGGCAGCGACCTCGTTCGGCGGTCCCCCGCAGGGCCCGCCACCAGTCCGGCTCGACCCAGGCTTCCCGCACGTCTCCGAGGGGAACCCGTACGCCCTTGCGACGGGCCAGGAGCGCCTCCCTCCATGACAGCCGTACGACCACGTCGTCGTTCTGGACCAGCAAGTGGGGCACCGCCCTCGACCTCCTCCTCTGACGCGGGAGACCTCCGTGTACCGGTGCGCTCAGCCGGTCGCCGCCGCCCCGGCGCGCTCCATGGGCGGCCCGAACTGCTGCGGCTGGCTGTGGGCGGACGCGCCGAGCAGCGGAGCGCCATGCCGCTCGGGGCGGTGGCCGGGCGCGTCGACGATGCTCTCGCGCGGGGTGTCAGCGGGTCCGGGGGCCGCCGGAATACGCCTGCGGGCGAGGATGCGGCCCACCCACCTGCGACCGCACCCCGGGCACGGGGCGGCACCGGCAGGGGTGTACGGCGAGGGCACGGCCACACCGTCGCGCGAGAAGTACTCCCAGTCGCCGCCCTGACCGTCCCGGTACTGCTGGACGTCGTAATCGGTGCTCCACTCGTGCCAGCAGTGCCCACAGGTGAACTGGACCCGCTCGAGTGCGAGTTCGATGATCATCTCTCTCACCTCTTTCCCCGGTCCGGCACGGGTTACGGTCTCCTCTCCCTTCGAGCAATTATGTCGACAAAATACAGCAGAGGTTCATGCCTGACCTCGAATGGCCTTACGACAAGGAGGCCGTTCGGGAACAACGGCCGGTACCTCTTGAATCTGCGCCCGCGGCGGCCTATGAACGTGTGGGAGGCCTTTTTGTCGGCCCCTCCGGCTCCGGCAGGAACGCAGGAGGCGAGAAATGTGACCGCATCCAGGCGACCGGACTACTACGCGGTGCTCGGCGTCGACCCGACCGCCTCGGTCAAGCAGATCACGAGCGCCTACCGCGCATCGGTCCGCGCTCTGCATCCGGACGCCCACCCGGAGCGACGGGCCCAGCCCCAAGAGCTCGACGAGGTGATGACCGCCTACGGCACGCTGCGTGACGCCCGGAAACGGGCGGAGTACGACAGGCACCGCGCGGCCGGTTCCCCACACGGAGCGGCGACGCCCGCGGCCGCGGTGCCGGTGCGGCACACCGGGCGCCCCGCACGGCCGTCCGTACGAGCTGTGTACGTCGTGGTCGTCGGCCCGGCATCGACGCCGCGGCACCGCGGTGCATGGCTCGAGGCGGGGCCCGTCCGCATCGGGTTCTAGCGGGCGGGAGACGGCTGGGGCCACGGTGCCGCCGACGCCTGGTCGAGGGTGAACAGCGCGCCGTCCGGGTCGCGCAGTGTCGCCTGCCCCTTCCCCGCCGGCCACGGGCCGTCCTGGACGATCGTGCCGCCGTTCTCCACCGCCGATGCGGTGGCCGCCTCCAGCGACGGGACCGTGAAGTGGACCAGCCAGCGGGGCCGCAGGTGCGGCTTGGGGGCGGCTTCCTCGACGGGCCCGCTGTTGAGTCGCGCCACGGCTTTGCCGTCGCGCCGGAGGACGACCTGGTCCTCCTCGTAGGAGATGTCGCAGCAGCCCGCGCCCTCGGCGCCCCAGTCGAGGACCTCTCCGTAGAAGAGGGCGGCGTCGAACGCGTTGCGGGTGTGCAGCTCCAGCCACAGCGGGGTCTGTCCGCCGACCCGCCAGTCGGACAGGACGCGCCCCTCCCAGATCCCGAACGTCGCGCCCTCGCGGTCGGCGACCAGAGCCGCCCGCCCGCTCGGCGGGTAGGGGACCGGGCCCACGCCGACCGTACCGCCGCGTTCCCGGACCCTCGCCACCGCGACGTCGGCGTCGTCGACCGCGAAGTACGGCGTCCAGGCGACGGGCACCGCGAACTCACCGGCGACGGCGGCGACCCCGGCCACCGGCGTGCCGTCCACCTCGGCGACGGAGAACGCCCGGCCCAGTGTGCCCCGCCGGAAAGACCAGCCCAGAACGGTGCTGTAGAACCGTTCGGCGGCGCTCCGATCTCGCGCCGCGAGGCTCAGCCAGCAGGGTGCGCCGATCAGATCGGAGGTGACGAGGACCATGGGTCGCTCTCCTTTCCGGCCGGTGTACGCCGCGGGTGGGCGGCGCCTTCCGTCGCGCCGGCCCCGGTCGTCCACCAGAGGTCACCGCCCGCCCAAGAGCCTCTTGACGGGCGGCAGGAAGAGAACTACCTAATTGTGTTGACCAGACGATTCTCATGATTTACCCCCCTCGGAAAAGCGGCAAGGCGGCCGCGGGCGGAGGGAGGCGGCCCCCATGGACTACCTTTCTGTCTCCTCCTACCACTACGACGGATTTCCTGTCATCGAGGTCTCGGGCGAGCTCGACTTCGAGACCCGTGAGCAGCTGGGAAAGCGCCTGCACAAGGTCATCGGCACCCACGACCCGGCGCATGTGATCGTCCACCTGAACGGCCTGGAATTCTGTGACGCGGCCGGCCTCGCCGTACTCGTCGCCGCGGACCGCCAGGCCAGGCAGCGGTCCGGCGGGCTCCGGCTCGTGAGCCGGAAGCCGTCGTTCAGGCGCTTGTGGGAGGCCAGGGGGCTGAGTGACTCCCTGCCCCTGTACGAGAGCCTGGCCCAGGCCGCCGGCCAGTCTGTGGGGACGAGAACCGGCCAGAAGTGATCAAGCGTCCCGCTTCCCGTACGGAAGCGCGACCGAGAGGTCCGCGAGCAGGTCGGCCGACCCCTCGGTCCGGGTCAGGAGGATTCGGCAAGAAGGCGGTTGACCAGAGTGGTGAGCTGGGCCGGGGTCTTGGCCCGGGCGAACTCCTCATCCTCGATCGCCACCCCGAACACGCGCTCCAGCCTGCTCAGCGTCTCCAGCAGGGCCAGGGAGTCGTACCCCAGGGCGGTGAATTCGAGGTCCTCGGGACGGTCGGTGGCTTCGACCGGATCGCCCTCGCCGGCGCAGTCCCGGATGATCTCCATGAGTCCGTCGGTCGTCAGCTGCTTCATGGTCGTCTGTTCTCCTGTCACTTGTGGGAGGCGGCCCGGCCGGACCGGCGCGGGCCCTTCACGACGAGGGCCGAATTGAATCCGCCCCGCCCTCGGGCGAGGATCAGCGCCGTGGCGAGCGGAGCCCGGCGCGCCGTCGTCACCAGGTCGACGGCGTACGCGGGCAGCGGTCGCGCGACGTTGACGGTCGGGGGGATGACGCCCTCGCGCAGCGCCAGCAGGGCCGTGGCCACGTCGAGTGCGGGGCCGCCGGCGCTGAGGCGGCCGGTCATGGTCTTGGGCGCGGTCACCGGGACCCCGTGGGGGCCGAAGAGCACGCGCAGCGCCTCGGCCTCGACGGCGTCCTCCTCCAAAGTGCCCGCCGCGTCCGCGAAGACGACGTCGACCTCCTCGGGGCGGAGCTCGGCGTCGTCGAGGGCGGCCCGCGCCGCCCGCAGCAGGTTCGGGGGTCGTCCCGAACCGGGCGGCGGGTCGAAGGTGGCCGCGTAACCCGCCAGCCGCCCGTAGGGGCGGCCGGCCCCGCGGTCCCGGGCGCTCTCCTCGTCCTCCAGGACGAACAGGGCGCCGCCCTGCCCCGGCACGTACCCGCCCGCCTCGGCGTCGAAGGGCCGGTAGGCGCGGGCAGGGTCGGACTCCTCGCTCATCCTGTCGGTGCTGACGTGGGCCACCCAGCCCCAGGGGCAGGGGGACCCGTCCACGGCCCCGGCGAGGACCATCGGCTGTCCCCGGCGGAGCTGGCGGCGGGCCTGCCCGAGGGCGTCGAGTCCGCCGGCCTGTTCGGTGACCAGGACGCCCGCCGGACCGCGCAGCCCGTGCCGGATGGAGATCTGGCCGGTGTTGACGGCGTAGAACCAGGCGAAGGACTGGTAGGCGCTGACGTGTTCGGGGCCGCTGCCCCAGAGCTTCTGCAGCTCCCGTTGGCCGAATTCGAAGCCGCCCGCCGAGGCCGCGGTGACGATGCCCGCTCCGAACTCCGGCAGCCGGGCGGGGTCGACCCCGGCGTCGGCCAGGGCCCAGTCGGAGGCGACCAGGGCCATCCGGGTCATGTCGTCGGTCTGGGGCAGGAGGCGGCTGGGCAGATGGTCCTCCGGGACGAAGCCCGCCACCTCGCCGGCCAGCCGGCTGGGGTAGCTCTCGGCGTCGAAGCGGGTGACGGGGCCGATCGCCGAGGCGCCGCGCAGGGTGTTGGTCCAGTGCTCGGCGTGGCCCAGGCCGGTCGGGGCCAGCACCCCCATCCCGGTGACGACCGCGTCCGCGCTCACGCGGCCGACCGTCCGCGCGCGTCGGGCCCGGACAGCACCATGGCGCTCTGGAAGCCGCCGAATCCGCTGCCGACCGTGAGGACGTTCTCCACCGGCAGGGGGCGGGCCTCCAAGGGTACGTAGTCGAGGTCGCACTCCGGGTCGGGCTCGTGCAGATTGGCCGTGGGCGGGACCACGTCGTGGCGGATCGCGAGGGCGCAGGCGGCGATCTCCAGGGAGCCGATGGCGCCCAGGGAGTGGCCGAGCATCGACTTGATGCTGCTGACCGGGGTCCGGCGGGCGTGCTCCCCGAGGCTGCGCTTGAAGGCAGCGGTCTCGTGGCGGTCGTTCTGCTTGGTCCCCGAGCCGTGGGCGTTGACGTAGTCGATCGCGGACGCTTCCGTACGGGCCCCGGCGAGCGCGACCCGGATCGCCTCCGCCATCTCCAGACCGTCGGGCCGCAGACCGGTCATGTGGAAGGCATTGCTGCGGCTGGCGAATCCGGTGATCTCCGCGTACACCTCGGCGCCTCGGCGGAGGGCGTGCTCCCTTTCCTCCAGGACGAAGACCGCGGCCCCCTCGCCGAGGACGAAGCCCCGGCGGGTGCGGTCGAAGGGCCGGGAGGCCTCGGCCGGGCGGTCGTTGTCGGGGCTCGTGGCCTTGATGGCGTCGAAACAGGCCACGGTGATGGGCGAGATGGGCGCCTCGGTGGCGCCGGCCACCATCACGTCGGCCGCCCCCTCCACGATCAGATCGGCGGCCCGGCCCACCGCGTCCAGTCCGGAGGTGCACCCCGTGGAGACGAGCGAGACGGGCCCTTCCGCCGCGATGCGGTCGTGAGCGACCTCGGCGGCGATGGAGCTGGGTACGAAGTAGTCGAAGAGGTGCGGTACGGCGTAGGTGTGGTCGACCAGCCAGTCGCCACCGCTGTCGCTGACGACCGCGTACTCGTTCTCGAGACTCGTGGTGCAGCCGACGGCGCTGCCGATGACCACTCCGATCCGGGAACCGTCGAGGGCGTCGCGGTCGATCCCGCTGTCCTCGATGCTTTCCCGTGCCGCGACGACCGCGAATTGCGCAGCGCGATCCATACGGCGGATCTGCCGGGGTGTCAGGCCTTCCGCCGAGGGGTCGAAATCACATTCCGCAGCTATTCGGGAACGGTAGGCGGTGGCGTCGAACGCGGTGATGGTGCGGGTGGCGGTGCGACCGGACGTCAGAAGGTCCCAGAACGGCTTCACCCCGATGGCACCCGGGGCCACGATCCCTATTCCTGTGATGACCGCACGGCGATTAACTGTTGTTTTCATCCGCCTCCCCCTCCACCGGAGCCTTTGCCCCGCACATTACGGAGCACAGCCCCGTGTCGGCTTCAACAGAAATGTCCACGGAGCGAGGGTGCGCGGAATGCCTCGCATTCAGCTCAATGGCGCGTGGAGGGGGGCGGAGAGCCTTGACACGGGCGGCGGAAGGGTGTCGGACGGGTCGGCCGGGGGTGCCGGTGCGACGCGCCTCCGTTGGAATCTCGCTGGAGGAACGCTCGAACCGAGGACTCGGGTCGGCCTCGGACACCCCTCCGACCGGGCACTCTGTCGCGGTTCCGGCGTACGACGGGAGGAACTTCGACCGGCCGGCGAGCCCCTCGGGCGGGGCAACGGCACGCGGCACGTGGCGGGAAGAAGTACCCGTGCGCATCAGCTTCCGGCATACGCCTCGGCCCCGACTCACCAGTTGGAAGGGCGAATCCCCGTCGAACGCGAAGTCGACGAGGGGGCCGGATATTGGCCACTCGGAGACGAGCGCGGCTTTACGGGAACTTTTCCAAGGTGCCACGAGTCCGGGCTTCACAAAAAGGACATTCCGAGCCGGTTGCCGGTGACGCACCACGGCCCCTGGAATCCACGGGAGGACATTGACCAGTCGATTTCAAGGATCTACCGTGAAGTCGAGGTGATCACGGTCGACGGCGAAGTGCGCGCTCCCGCACGAGGAGCACGGCACCGCTGCGGGAGGCGATGTGAAAGAGACAGGCAGGAGCGCGATTGCCGCGCCCCCGGACCGCATTGACGCATTCACGAGCCCCTTGCCTTCACCCCGGTCCCGTCCCCGGGCCGGCGCGCCCAGACCGAACCGCCGCGGGCGGACGTGGGGAGCACGACAGGCTGCGCATGACTTACATCGGGAGGAAACATCTTGGAGTTCCGGCTTCTGGGTCCCGTCGAAATTCTCTGGCAGGGTCGCAACATCATGCCGACCGCGCCCAAGCCGCGCCAGGTCATCTCCCTGCTCATGCTGCGGCACAACACCGTGGTGCAGGCCTCCGAGCTGATCGACGAGTTATGGCCCGAACTCCCGCCCCCGAGCGCGGTGACCACCCTGCAGACGTACATCTACAAGTTCCGCAAACTCTTGCTGAAGCAGGGGCTCGGGAACCTGCTCCACACCCAGCCGGGCGGGTACAGCCTGACCGTTCCGGCGTCGAGCCTGGACGTCAGCAGGTTCGAAGAGCAGGCCGAGGAAGGACAGAAGCTCCTCCAACAGGGCGACTCCGCAGGCGCCTCGGAGAGCTTCGGACGCGCCCTGGCCCTGTGGCGCGGGCCCGCGCTCGCCGACGTCGAGACCGGGGGACGTCTCTTCTCTTACGTGACCCGCCTGGAGGAGCTGCGCTTCCGCATCCTCGAACTGCGGATCGAGGTCGACCTGGAAACCGGTAGGCACCGTGAACTCATCAGCGAACTCAAGTCGTTGGTGCTCGCCCACCCGCTGCACGAGCACCTGCACGGGCTGCTGATGCTGGCCCTGCACCGGTCCGGACGTCGGCACGAGGCGCTGGAGGTGTACCAGAGCCTGCGCCAGAAGATGATCGACGAGCTGGGCCTGGAACCGGGCAAGGAACTCGCGCGCCTGCAGCACACCCTGCTCTCCGACTCCCCCGCCGAAGCCCCGGGGCCCGCGCGGCGGCCACGGGCCGAACCCGCCCCGCCCCACGCCCCTTCCTCTTCCCCCTCCCCTTCCCCCTCCCCTTCCCCTGCCCTCGCCCCTTCGCCCGGCCCGGACACGGCTCCGGCTCCGGCTCCGGCTCCGGCGGTCGGCTCCCCGCCGTCCCCTGCTCCGGTCCCCGTACCCGCGCCCACGCCCTCCCTCTCCTTCGGGCCCGGTCCGCTGACCACCCACCCGGCTCCGCCCGTTCCCGGCGCCGGCGACCCCGAACTGCGGGAGTCGATCGGGACACCGGCCCAGCTGCCCGCCGGACTCGCGGGGCTGGTCGGCCGACACGACGTACTGAAGGACCTGAAGGCGGCGCTGCGCGAGCCCGACGGACCGGGCGCCGAGGGCACGGCGGCCCGCATCGGCGTCGTGACCGGACCTCCCGGGGTCGGCAAGAGCGCGGTGGCCGTCCATCTGGCACACATGCTCCGTCCGCGCTTCACCGACGGCCAGCTCTACGCGGACCTGCGCGGCTCCTTTCCCGATCCGCGCGACCCCGCCGAGGTGCTCCGCGGCTTCCTGCGGGCCCTGGAGGTCCCGACCTCACGGATGCCGGAGAGTCTGGAGGAGTGCGGGGCGCTGTTCCGGTCCCGTACGGCGGGCCGCCGTGTGCTGGTGCTGCTGGACGACGTGGCGAGCTCGGCCCAGATACGGCACCTGCTGCCCGCCGACCCCCGCTGCGCGCTGCTCGTCACCGGTCGCCGGAGGATGACCGCGCTGGTCGAGGCCAAGCGCGTCGAGCTGTACCCCCCGCCCCTGGAGGAGGCCCTGGAGATCCTCGCGGCCCTCGCGGGCAGGCGGCGCGTGGAGCGGGAGCCGGGGGCCGCCCACCGGATCGCCGAGTTGCTGGGCCGCCATCCGCTGGCCCTGCGCTGCGTCGGCGGCCGGCTCGCGGCCCGGCCCGGCCTCTCGCTGACGGCGCTGGCCGACCAGCTCGACGCGACGCCGCGGATCCTCGACGTGGCCAGGCTGGGCGAGCTGGACGTGCGGTCCCGGTTCGACGCGAGCTACGCCGGGCTCACCCATGCGGGGCAGGGGGTCTTCCGGCTGCTCAGCATGATGGGCGAGACGCCTTTCTCCGCGGCACAGGCCGCGGAGCTGCTGAGCCGGCCGGTGCCGGAACTGGAGGCGGTCCTGGAGGTTCTCGCGGACAACCACCTGCTGGTCACGGACCACTGTGCCGACGGAGTCGGCCGCTACGCCTTCGACCGCCTGACCCGGGCGTACGCCAAGGAGCGGCTGGAGGAGACGCTCGCCCCGGGGGCGTCCGCGGTCGAGGAGGTGGCCGCCGGATGAGCCCGCGGCACGGCCCAGCCGGTGTCGAGACGTTCTCAACGGACGGCTGGCAGGCTCGCCGCCACGCGTCCGCGGCCGCCGGACGGACACGACGAGACGAGGAAGGCCTTCCCATGCCGAACGAGGAACATCGCTCCGACGTCGACGACGAAGCCGGTACGTCCGGCCCCTCCGGACACGGTCCCGAGGTGACCTTCGTGAACCGGTTCACCGTGCACGGGACGGCCGAGGAGTTCGAGGAGGTGTTCGCCCGGACCTCCGCCTTCATGGCGCGGCAGCCCGGCTTCGTCCGGCACAGTCTCCTGCGGGAGGTGGACGATCCGGTCGTCTACGTGAACCTGGCCGTGTGGACGGACCGGGCGTCGTTCCGACGGGCCGTACGTCACCCGGAGTTCGCCCCGCACGCCGCCGCGCTGCGGGCCCTCAGCCGGAGCGCGAACGGGCTGTTCACGGCCCGGCTGTCGGTGACGGCCGCCGACGCGGGGCACTGACGGCGGTGCGCCCGCGGCGTGCGGTCAGGACCGGGTCTTGAGGACGTCGCGCAGGGCCTCGATGACCCTGTCCTGCGCGTCCGTGGTCAAGGAGGGGTACATGGGCAGCGAGAAGATCTCACGGGCCAGCCGTTCGGTGACGGGCAGGGAGCCCTCCCGGTAGCCCAGGTGCGCGAAGCCGGTCATCGTGTGGATCGGCCAGGGGTAGCTGATGTTGAGCTCGATGTCACGCTCCCGGAGGGCCTCGATGATCTCGTCCCGGCGCGGGTGGCGCACGACGTGCACGTAGTAGACGTGCTCGTTGCCCGGGGCGGTCTCGGGGAGGATCAAGTCGGTGTCGGCGAGCCCCTCGGCGTAGCGCCGGGCCACCTCGCGGCGGGCCGCCACGTAATCGTCGAGCCGTCGGAGTTTGCGACGGAGGATCTCGGCCTGCACCTCGTCCAGCCGGCTGTTGTGGCCGGGCAGGCCGGTGACGTAGTACCGCTCCTCCATGCCGTAGTAGCGCAGCCGTCGCAGCGCGCCGTCCACCTCCGCGTCGGAGGTGACGACGGCGCCGCCGTCGCCGTAGGCCCCGAGGACCTTCGTGGGGTAGAAGGAGAAGGCGGCGGCCCTGCCCATGGTCCCGGCGATCCGGCCGTGGTGGCGGGCGCCGTGCGCCTGGGCGCAGTCCTCGAGGACGGCGAGGCCGTGCCTCGCGGCGAGTTCCTCCAGCGGGGCCATGTCGACGCACTGGCCGTAGAGGTGGACCGGGAGCAGGCAGCGGGTGCGCGGGGTGATGGCGGCCGCCACCTGGGAGACGTCCATGAGGTAGTCCTCGCGGACGTCCACGAAGACCGGGGTCGCGCCGGTGCCGGCGATGGCCACCACGGTCGGGGCCGCGGTGTTGGAGACGGTGATCACCTCGTCGCCCGGTCCCACGCCGAGCGCCTCCAGGCCGAGTTTGACGGCGTTGGTGCCGTTGTCCACGCCGACGCAGTGCGGGACTCCGTGCCGGGCGGCGAACTCCTCCTCGAACGACCGGACGCTGTCGGCGAGGACGAGGCGGCCTGAGCCGAAGACGGTGTCGACCGCGTCGAGAATCTCCTCGCGTTCTGCCGCGTACTCGTCCAGATATCCCCAGACACGAATGGTCACAGGTTTTCTCCATTTCCGCTCGGATGGGCACAGAGTCCAGCGGACACCGCTCGCATCCACCTCGATTGCACCTCGACGCCGGATTGCCGTCCTTGTGGCTCCGGATATCGCGCGGATAGCATCTCCGGCATGAAAGGAATCATTCTGGCCGGGGGCACGGGAAGCCGGTTGCACCCGATCACGCTGGCCGTTTCCAAGCAGCTCTTACCGGTCGGCGACAAGCCGATGATCTACTATCCGCTCTCGGTGCTCATGCTGGCCGACATCCGGGACATCCTGATCATATCCACCCCGCACGACCTCCCTCAGTTCCGGCGACTACTCGGCGACGGCAGCCAGTTGGGGCTCCGGATCGACTACGCGGAGCAGCCCAAGCCGAACGGGATCGCGGAAGCCTTCGTCATCGGCGCCGACCACATCGGCGACGATTCCGTGGCTCTTGTGCTCGGCGACAACATATTTCACGGGCATTCATTCTCCGAGGTGCTCCGACAGGAACGGGAGAATCTTCAGGGATGCCTTCTGTTCGGTTACGAGGTACACGATCCCGAGCGGTACGGGGTGGGCGAGACCGACGCGGACGGAAAGCTGATCTCGATCGAGGAGAAACCGTCCCGGCCCCGCTCCAACCGCGCGATCACCGGCCTCTACTTCTACGACAACGACGTCGTCGCGCGCGCCGCGGAACTGCGTCCTTCGGCACGTGGCGAGTTGGAGATCACCGACCTGAACCGCCTGTACATGGAGTGCGGACGGGCCCGGTTGCGGGAACTCGGCCGGGGCTTCGCCTGGTTGGACACCGGGACCCCCGAGTCCTTGCTCCAGGCGGCGCAGTACGTCCAGACCCTGGAGGAGCGGCAGGGGGTGCGGATCGCATGCGTGGAGGAGGTGGCCCTGCGGAAGGGGTTCATCGCTCCGGAGGACGGTCACCGGCTGGGCGCGCGGCTGGGCAACTCGGCGTACGGCCGCTATGTGATGGCGATCGCCGACGAGCTCGCCACCGCCGTGTGAGCGGTTCCCGGGCGGCGCGCGCCCGGGAACCGCGGGGACCGGAGCCCCGCGGCTCCCGGGGTCTCAGCCGCGGCGCGCGACGAAGAGGCCCCGCGCTGTCCACTCCGGCCGGAGGTACTCCGCCGGGCAGCCGGCGTCGGCGAAGGCGGCCAGGTACTCCTCGCACGTGAAGAGGGTGAGGAGGTCGACCTCGGTGAACTCCCTGATGCCCCCTGCCTCGCCGATCACGAACCGGACCTCCATGCGCGTGGTCCGGCCCTCGCGGGTCGAGTGCGAGATCCTGGCGACCGTCCGGTGCTCGTCGCTCGCCAGGTCGCCCGCCACGTAGCCGTCCAGGAAGCGCTCGGGGAACCACCACGGTTCGACGACGAGCAGCCCGCCGGGCCGCAGGTGACGGGCCATCGTGGCGACCGCCGCCCGCATGTCCGCGAGGGTCCGCAGATAGCCGATGGCGGTGAAGAGGCACACCACGGCGTCGAAGCGCCGCCCGAGGTCGAACGCGCGCATGTCGCCCTGGTGCAGGGGTACGCCGGGGAGCCTGCCGGTGGCACGCTCCAGCATCGCCGCCGAGAGTTCCAGGCCTTCGGTGTGCCCGAAGAGGCCGTCGAAGGCCTCCAGATGGGCGCCGGTGCCGCAGGCGACGTCCAGCAGGGAGTCCGCCGCGGGCAGGCGTTCCCTGATCAGCGTGCCGATCTCGGCGGCTTCCGCGGCCCAGTCCTTGCCGCGGGAGCGGTAGACCAACTCGTAGACGTCCGCCAGGTCGTGTCCGAACATCGGCCTCCTTAGGGTGCGTGCCCGGGATCGGGCGGCGGGGACCCGCGACGGGCGCGCGGGCCGGTGGGGCTCATGCGTCGACGAGTGCGACCGCGCGGGTCCAGCCCGCGCCCGCGCCCGCGATCTTCACGGGGAAGCAGGAGACCTGGAAGCCGTCCGCGCCGGGCAGGGCCTCCAGGTTGGCCAGCCGTTCGATCTGGCAGTACTCGCGGTCCCTGCCGATCATGTGCGCGGGCCAGAGCACCGAGCGGTCCCCGGTGGCCCGGTAGCGGGCGATGATGTCGTGGAAGGGGGCGTCCAGGCTGAACGCGTCCGTGCCGATGACCCGGACGCCCAGGTCGAGCAGCAGGTGGACGGCGGGTCCGTCGAGGCCGGCGAAGTCGGTGAAGTACCGCTGCGTGCCCCGGTGGCGCTGCGCGCCGGTGTGCAGCAGGACGATGTCCAGCGGGTTCGGGCGGCGGCCGACGCGGGCGAACTCCTTCTCCAGCCGGTCCGCACCGATCACGCCCGTCGGCGCGTCGGTGAGGTCGAGCACCATGCCGGGGCGCAGGAACCAGTCCAGCGGCATGGCGTCGATGTGCCGCGGCACGCCGTCGCCGTAGCCGGCCCGGGAGCCGTAGTGGGAGGGCGCGTCCACATGGGTGCCGGTGTGGGTGGTGAGGGTGAGGCGGTCGAGGGAGAGGAACTCGCCGTCGGCCAGCTCGTCGGGGTCGAAGTCGACGCCGAAGTGGGTGCGCATCTCCTCGCTCATGTGCAGGGCGCCCTCGCGGGGCGTGAGGACGTGGTGCTCCACGGGATCGGGTTCCCAGAGCGCCGCGTCCACCGGCGAGGACAGGTCGACGATCCTCACATCGCACCTCCAGGGGGTCGGGGCCGCCGTCAGGGTGGGGATCCTCCCGACCGGGGCCGGAACAACGGTGGAGCCGTACTGGAGCCGGGGACCGGTTCGGGTACGAGCCCGGCTCCAAGGGGGCGCGCGAGCATCTGCGGCAGCGACCCGCGACCCCGCGGGCGAGGAGGGAGATCCCTGATGGAGACCGTCGGCCCCCCGTACGCGCCGCTCGGCCCGGACGCGTCGCTCAGCGCCGGCATCCAGCGGTTCCACGCCCGGCAGATGCACCTGCTGGACTCGGGTGAAGCCGAGGCGTGGGCCGCCACCTTCACCGAGGACGGCCTGTTCGCGCCGCCCTCCCTGCCCGAGCCGGTCCGCGGACGCGCCGCCCTCGCGGCCGGGGTCCGCAAGGCGCACGAGGAGTTGGCCGCCGAGGGCGAGGCGCGCCGGCACCTGCTGACCACGGCGGCGGTGGGCGACCCCGAGCCGGACGGCTCGGTGCGGGTGCGCTCGTACGTCCAGGTGGTGGCGACGCGCCGGGACGAGGCGCCGAAGCTGCTGCTCATGTGCGTGTGCGAGGACGTCCTGGTCGTCGAGGACGGGGAGTGGCGGGTGCGCGAGCGGTACGTGACCCGCGACGACCGGCCCTGACGCCGGCGTGGGGCCCGGCGGACGTCTCCGTGACGTCCGCCGGGCCCCACGCGTGCACCGTCCCCGCCCCCTGTCCGCCCCGCGCGGTCAGCGGACGGAGTCGGCCGAGACGATCACCGGTTTGGGGAAGGGGAGGACGAACCGGCCGCCCGCGCGCAGGAACTCCGCCTCCTTGCGGAGGATCTCCTCCGCGTAGTTCCACGCCAGCATCAGGTAGACGTCCGGCGGATCGGCCCGGGCGTCCTCCGGGCTGCGCACCGGGATGTGCGTCCCGGGCAGCACCTTGCCCTGCTTCAGCGAAGTGGTGTCGGTGCAGTAGGCCACCTCGGCCGGCCCCAGGCCGCAGATGTTGAGGATCGTGGTGCCCTTGGCCGAGGCTCCGTAGCCGGCGACCCGATGGCCCTCCGCGACCAGGGAGCGCACCAGGGCCGGAAGCTCCTCGCGGATGGCCCGCACGCCCCGGGCGAACTCCCGGTAGCCGGCGTCGCTCCCGAGCTCGGCGCGCTTCTCCGCCTCGATCAGGGTGGAGACGGCGTGGGTGACGGGGCGCCCCGCCTCGGGCCTGCCGACGAGGACGAGGAGCGAGCCGCCGTGGACCGGCAGCCGTTCCACGTCGAAGAGGCTCAGGCCGTGGCGGGTGAAGAGGGTGTCCAGGGTGCGTACCAGGAAGTACGACAGGTGCTCGTGGTAGATCGTGTCGAAGGCGAGCTTCTCCAGGAGGTCCACCGCGT
This sequence comes from Streptomyces sp. NPDC053513, assembly GCF_044544765.1. Taxonomy (NCBI): domain Bacteria; kingdom Bacillati; phylum Actinomycetota; class Actinomycetes; order Kitasatosporales; family Streptomycetaceae; genus Streptomyces; species Streptomyces sp. NPDC053513. Next base: position 322,158 of record NZ_JBITXP010000007.1, on the reverse strand, counting down.
AGGGGACTTCGACGGCGAAGACCCCGTCGGGGGCGAGCAGGGCGTGCACGCCGGCGAGCACCCCGGCCAGGTCGTCGATGTGGGCGAAGACGTGCCGGCCGAGAACGAGGCGCGCGGGGCCGTGGGAGCGGCGGACGATCTCGGCGGTGGCTGCGGTGAAGAACTCGGGGAGCGTCGGTGTCCCGCGCTCGTTGGCGACCGCCGCCAGGTTCCGGGCGGGGTCGACGCCGAGCACGCGGGCGCCGTCCCGGGCGAAGACGGCCAGCTGCTGGCCGGTGTTGCTGCCGAGCTCCACCACGAGGTCACCGGGTGCGAGCCCGCCGCGTTCCCGGCAGGTGGCGGCGACGAACTCCATGTGGCGGGTGATGGTCTCGGAGTCCGAGGTGACGTAGCTGTAACTCCGGTACAGCACCTCGGGGTCGACGACGTGGGTGACGCTCATCAGCCGGCAGGAGCGGCAGGAGATCACGCCCAGCGGGTAGGCGGGTTCGTCCTCGTAGGAGGCGGCCGGTGCCAGGAAGGCGTTGGCCAGCGGCACCTCGCCGAAGGAGACGATCTCCTGCCAGTCGGAGGCGCCGCACACCCGGCAACGGGTGACCGGCCGTACGTTCTCCTCGTGGTCGGCGGCGGCGTTCATGTCCGGACCTTCCTCTCCGCGGTCGGCGCCGGTTCCCCCGGCATCAGCAGGCTCTGCAGACAGGCCACCAGACTGCGAGCCTGGATGTTGAGGTAGTGACTGTGCCGCAGCAGCTCGACGAGCTGGTGCGCGGTCATCCACCGGTAGTCGGGATCGTCGGGCGGGACGTCGAGGTCGGTGTCGACGATCAGATAGCGGTTGCGGGCGTGGTGGAAGCGTCCGCCCTCCTCCGAGAGGACGGAGTGGAACCGGACCCGCGCGGGGTCCGGATGCTCCACCTCGTCGAGGAAGCGCGGCCGGGCGCTCCTCGGCAGGTGCTCGTAGGAGGCGGGGGTGCACTGGACGGTGGGCGCCAGTTCGACGACGTCGATGTACCCCGCCTCGACCCGGGCGTTCATCAGGACGTGCAGCACCCCGTCGATGGACCGGGTCAGGAAGGCGACGACGCCGGTGCCGTGCGGTTCGATCATCGGCTGGGACCAGCGGGCGACCTCCCGGCCGCCGGCCTCCACGCGTACGCCGATCACGTCGAAGAAGGCACCGGTGGAGTGGGAGATCCGCTCCGGGGTGCGGTGCCAGCCGGGCAGGCCGGCCAGCGGGACGCGGCGCGCGCGGACCACGGTGCGGGTGCGGGCCTCGGTGATCCAGCTGAGGACGGCGCTCATGGGGTGCCGGGCCTCCGCGTACGGGTCGCAGGAGCGGAAGAGGGCCGCCCGGAAGGCGTCGGCGGGCGGCCCGAATTCCCGGGCCAGCTCCTCGTGGGCGAAGGGCAGACAGGACAGGACGGTACGGGCGTCCATGTTGATCAGGTCGTCCTCGGCGAGGAGCCGGTGGAGCTGGCCGAGGGTCAGCCAGCGGAAGCCGTCGTGGACCTCCACGTCCCCGTCGGCCTCGACGACCATGTTCCGGTTCCGTTTGTGGTGGAAGGCCGATCCCTGTTCGGACTGGCGTACGTCGACGAGCGGGCCGCGCGGGCCCGGGTCCCGGAACAGGTCCAGATAGGGTACGGGGCGGCCGCCGTGGACGCGGGTGTAGTTGCTGCGGGTGGCCTGCACGGTCGGGGAGATCTGCACGCCGTTGGCGTTGCCGGGTTCGACCTTGGCCTGCATCAGACAGTGCAGGACCCCGTCGAACTCCTTGACGAGGATGCCCAGGACGCCGACCTCGGGCTGGTTGATGATGGGCTGGCTCCAGGCGGGCACGGCGCCGGCCGGCATCCGCACCTCCAGGCCCTCCACGGTGAAGAAGCCGCCGGTGTGGTGGCGCAGGTTGCCGGTGCCCGGGTCGGTCTCCCAGCCGTCCAGCTCGTCGAGCGGGACCCGTTCCACCCGGGCGAAGGCACGTTCACCGGCCTCGGCGTACCAGTCGTGGAACGTGGAGTGCGCGGTGAGGCCGCCCTCCCGTGCGTACGCCGAGGCGGCGACGCGGAGGGGTGTGGCGGCGCGCGGAGGGGCGGAGCCGCGCGGCCGGCGCGCGGGGTGCGTGGTGGCTTCGGTCATGGCTGCTCCACAGCGTGGTCCGCGCCTGAGGCGTCCCACATGTCCTTGATCGATTCGGGCAGGTCCGTCGTCGGCCGCCAGCCCAGCAGCCGGGCCGCGCGGCCGATGTCGGCCAGGGTCCAGTCGCCGCCCCGGGAGTCGACGGGCGCGGTGCGCAGCCGGACCGCTCCGGGCGGTGGGCCGGCCGCCGCGATGAGCAGGTCGAGCAGGTGGGCCACGGGGACGGCCTCGCCGCGGCCCACGTTGACGACCTGTCCGGCGACGGGAGCGGTGGCGGCCGCGAGGACGGCCGCGGCCAGGTCCCGTACGTCGAGGAAGTCACGGCGGGCGTCGGCGACGGTCAGCTCGGCCGGCCGGTCGGGCGTGGCGGCGCGCAGCCGGCGGACGGCCGCGCCGAGGAAGCCGACGTCCGTCGTGCCCGGGCCGCAGAGGTTGACGGCGCGCAGCACCACCCCGTCCACGAGTCCGTCGCGGGTGGCCCGGAGCACGGACTCACCGCCTGCGAGTTTGGTGCGCGCGTAGGCGGAGACGGGGCGTGGCACGCGCGTCTCGTCGGCGGCGGTGCCGACGGGGAGCGGGCCGTACTCGTGGACGGACCCGATCTGCACCAGGCGGAGCGGCCTCGGTGCCCGGGCGAGCGCGGCGAGCAGGTTGTCGACGAGGAGGACGTGCGCGCGCTCGTTCGCCGTCTCGCCGGTGACCCAGCCGCCGGCCGCGTTGACCACGGTGTCCACGCCCGCGTCGGCGAGCAGGCCGGCGAGTACGGCGGGGTCGGCGGCGGCCGCGTCGAGGGCGAGGAACCGGCCGCCGGCCCGGCCGGAGGGCCGGCGGCGCGCCACCGCGACGACCGGCCGGCCGACCCGGGCGAACGCGGCGGCCACCGCGCGGCCCACGCAGCCCGTCGCGCCGAACACGGCGACGGCGGGCTCGCGTTCGGCGGTCACCGGGCCGGGCCGCCGCACAACGCCCGCTCTATCTCCAGGCACCTGCGGTACTCGGGGAGCGTGCCGGACTTCTCGGCCGTCTCCAGGGTGGGCGCGGCCCGGTCGCGTTCGGACATGACCGGGTCGATGTCCGTCGGCAGCGGTAGGTCGAGCGCCGGGTCGAAAACGGAGAGGGCCAGCTCGTTCTCCGGCACGTACTCGCCGGAGAGCATGTACGACATCACGGTGTCGTCCTCCAGCGCGACGAAGGCGTGGGCCACGCCCACCGGGAAGTAGACCGCGCGGAAGTCCTCCTGGTCGAGCAGGACGGCCTCCGAGCGGCCGTAGGTGGGCGAGCCGACCCGGACGTCGATGACGATGTCCAGGGCACGGCCGCGCGCGCAGTAGACGTACTTGGCGATGCCCGGGGGCGTGAGGGTGTAGTGGGCGCCCCGGACCGTTCCGCGCCGGGAGCGGCTGTGGTTGGTCTGGGCCACGGGGAACAGGGGGTGGCCGAGGGTCTGTCGGGCGGCGGTCTCCTGGAAGGGGGAGACGAAGAGCCCCCGTTCGTCGGTGAAGACCTTCGGGCGGAACTCGAACGCGCCGTCCACGGCGAGCTGTCGTGACTGCATGACACCGTCCTCGTTGCTGGTGGTGGTGCCGGCGTTGCCGGCGGCGTTCTGCGGTCAGAGAACGCGGACCTCGGGCACGTACACGATCCAGCGCCCCCCGGACTCGCGGAAAAGCCGCTCCTTGGCCATGATCTCCTCGGCGTGGTTCCAGGCGAAGAGCAGCGCGTAGTCCGGGTAGGGGTCGGTGAGGGCCTCGGTGGGACGGACCGGTATGTGCGAGCCGGGCATGAGCTTCCCGTGCTTGGCCGGGGTCACGTCGCAGACCCAGTCGATCAACTCGGGTCCGATGCCGCAGAAGTTGGTCACCGTGGCGCTCTTGGCGGTGGCACCGTAGCCGACGATCCGCTTGCCGTCGGCGCGCAGCTCCCGCAGGAGGCCGGTCAGATCGGTGCGGATGCGTTCGACCCCCGCGGCGAAGGAGTCGAAGACCCCGCGGGTGCCGATCCCCCTGCGGTCCTCCTCGGCGAGCAGCGCCGCCACAGCGGGGCCGGGCGTGCCCCGGCCGGCCCGCTTCAGGGTGTAGCGGAGTTCACCGCCGTGCACCGGGAGCCGCTCGACGTCGACGACCTCGAAGCCGAAGCGGGCGGCGGCGGCCCGGACCGAGCCCACGGTGAAGAAGTAGAAGTGCTCGTCGTAGATCTGGTCGAACGAGGTGCGTTCGAGGATGTCGCCGAGGTAGGGGTCCTCGAAGACGAAGGCGCCGTCCGGGGCCAGCAGGGTGTCGAGGCCCCGGAAGACGGAGTCGAGGTAGGGGATGTGGCAGATGGTGTTGGCCGAGTAGACGAGGTCGGCCGGGCCGTCGGCCGCCACGATCTCGGCTGCCGTCGCCTCCTCGAAGAACTCGGTGCGGACCCGGACCCCCTGCTGGCGGGCGAGTTCGGCGACACCGCCGGAGGGCTCGACCCCGAGGTGGCGGATGCCCTCCTTGGCCAGGGCCCGCAGCATCACCCCGTCGTTGCAGCCGATCTCCACGACGAAGGGGTCGGGGCCGCGCAGGTGTTCGCGGGAGAGCCGGCCCGCGGTCTGCTCGAAGTGGCGGCGCATGTGGACCGAGCCGGACGAGTGGTAGGGGTAGGCCTCGTGGAACATCCGGTCCCGGTCCACCTCGTCCAGGAGCTGGGTCATGCCGCAGGACTCGCAGATGCCGACGGCGAGCCGGTAGAAGTACTCCTCGTCGACGCGGGCGGGGTCCACAAACGCGTCGGAGAGCGGTTGGCGCCCGAAGTCGAAGAACTGACGGACGGGTCCTCCACAGACACGGCACATGGGGCCTTCCTCGGGGTTCATAGGGTCCGGGCCGATGACGACGGCCGGACGTTGCCTGGGCGGGCGGCGGGGAACCGGAGTGCGCCGCCGGTGATCGGGGACCGGAGCCGGCGCACCGTCTCGCCGGTCCGGACCAGTTCGGGCAGGTCGGCGGCGAGGGCCCGCAGGGCTGCCTCGGCCGCCAGCCGCACCACCGGGCCGACGAGGCCGCCGAAGTGGCCGTCGTCCGGAAGGAGGTGCCGGTCGTGGGCGGTCCGGTGGATGTCGAAGCGGTCCGGATCACGGTGGTGGCGCGGGTCGCGGTGGGCCGCCTCGATCAGCAGGACGACCTCCTCCCCCGCCGCCACCGGGGTCCCGGCGAGTTCCAGGTCCTGGCACGCGTACAGGCGGTGCAGGCGAACGGGGGGCGCGTACCGCAGGGTCTCCGCGACGACGGCGGGCGCGAGGCCGGGGTCCTCACGGAGCGCCTTCCACTGATCGGGGTGGTCGAGGAGGAGGGCGGTCGCGTCGGCGATCAGCGTGGTGGCTCCGTCGACGCCGACCAGGGCCAGCAGGGTGCACACGGTCAGGGCGTCGGCGGGCGCGGCCCGGCCTTCGGAGGCCGGGAGGGCCGCGAGCCGGCCGGCGAGGGCGTGCCCGGCGGGGTCGCCGGGGGCACCGGGGGTGCCCGACGCCGCGATCGTCTCGGCGAGCAGGGCGTGGAGTTCGGGGAGCGCGGCGCGGTACCGGCGGGCCGTGTCCAGGCGTGGCGGGCAGAGCGTCGCGTCCAGGACGCCGGCGAGCTGTGCCGACAGCTCGGCGAACCGGGCGGCCCGGCGCTCCGGCAGTCCGAGCAGGATGCGCGCGGCCTCCACGGTGGCGGGCCGGACCAGGTCGTCCAGCAGGTCGAACCGCTCCCCCACCGCGGACGACCTGCTCCGGTAGGCTCGTACGGCCGCCGCGCGCCAGGGGCGCAGCGCCCGCTCGCCGAGCACGGGGTCGGCCCAACGCCGCAGCCGCTCGTACTCCTCCCGGTCCAGCGCGGCCGGGAGTTCGGCCAGGGGAAGCGCCTCCCGCAGGGTCGGCACGTCCCAGGGCGCCGGTTCTCCGGCCGGCTCGCCGTGCGGCTCTCCGCGCACGGTGCCGGGGGGCCTCGGAGTGAGGCGCCGGTCGGTCAGCGCGGCGGAGACCACCGCCCAGTCGGCCGTCACCCATGCCTCGGCACTGCTCCAGTACAGGGGGCCCCGGGCGCGGACGCTCCGGCCGAGTTCGGCCCGGTCGTCTCCCGTCGCGCGGAGCAGCAGGGCGTACGGGTCACCTTTGGTGCCCAGGATCCATTGGACGCCGCGCAGGGTCAGCAGTATCCGCCCCAACGCGCCGTCGGTCATGCTCGCCACCATGGGGACGACGCTAGGCAGGCGTCCTCGACCACCCCTCGACTTCCCGTGGCTCGGACCGGACCGGTGGTCGAGCCGGCCACGAGGGGCGCATGGCATCCGCACCCTAGGGTGACGCGGTCATGGACATCATCGGCAAGGGTTTCATCGCCCGGCATCTGTGGCCGTTGCGCAGGACGCATCCCGGGGTGACGGTGCTGGCGGCGGGTGTTCCGCGCCAGCACCTGCCGGACTCCGAGCACGAGCGGGAGGCGGAGCTCGTGCGGGAGACGGTCGCGCGCTGTCGGCGCCGGGGCGAGCTGTTGGTCTTCTTCTCCACGGTGAGCATGTACGGCGGGCCCGGCTGCCGCGGCCGCGAGGACGATCCGCTCGTCCCGACCACCCGTTACGGCCGGCACAAGTTCGCTCTGGAGTCCGTGGTCCGGGAGTCGGGTGCGGCCCATCTGATCCTGCGCCTGTCCTACGTGCTGGGGCCGCACGGGCCGGGGTTCCGGCTGGTGCCCGCCCTGGTGTCCCAGGTGCGTTCGGGGCGGGTCCGGGTCCACCCGGGGGCCCGGCGCGATCTGCTGCACGTGTCGGACTTCGTCGGTCTGGTCGACGGACTGCTGGCCTCCGGGGTCCGCGACGAGACGGTGAACGTGGCCTCCGGCGACTGCGTGGACGTCCGGGAGATCGTCGCCCATCTGAAGCTGCGGCTGGGGCTCGAGGCGGAGGAGGAAGTGGTGGGCGGCGGTGAGAGCGCCTTCTCGCACTGTCCGTCGGTGGCGAAGTTGCGGGGCCTGGTGCCCGCGCCGGGCGCCCCGGTCTTCGGGCCCGGTTATCACCGGCGCGCCCTGGACCGCTATCTGCGGGAGACCGGCGACTGACCGGTCGCGAGGGAGAAGGCAGTGGCTTTCCAACGGTCGTCGAACCGCTGCGGACATCATCGGGACCGTCCCGATCGCACCGAGCGACCGGGGTCGAGTGAAGGAAGCGGGGAACGCGATGGCGACGCACCACAGGGACCGGGCGGTCACGGCGGATCTGCGCGACCCGAGGACCTCCTCGGGCGGAGCGTTGCTCGATCTGCTGACCGGTCACCTTCCGCGGGTCGGGGACGGGGCCCGTCGGCACGACCGGGACGGGACCTTCCCGGTCGAGGTGTTCGAGGGACTGCGCACGGGCGGGGTGCTCGGGGCCACCGTGCCGGCCGAGCTCGGCGGGCTGGGCGTCACCTCGTTGCACGACGTCTCCCTGGCCCTGACGACGGTGGCCGAGGCGGACGCCTCCACCGCGCTCGCGCTGCACATGCAGCTCAGCCGGGGGCTGACCCTCACCCACGAGTGGCTGTACGGGGACGACCGGGCGCGGGCGCTGGCGGAGCGGTTGCTGCGGGGCATGGGCTCGGGCGAGGCGGTGGTGTGCACGACGGTGAAGGACGCCGGCGGGGGCCGGGTGGTCACGCGCCTGCGGCCGGCGCCGGACGGCGGCTGGCTGCTGTCGGGGCGCAAGACCCTGGCGAGCATGGCGCCGATCGCGACCGACTTCGTCGTCTCGGCCCGCGTGGACGTGGCGGGGGTGACACGGTCGGCCGCCGCCGTCCTGCCGCGGCGGACCCCGGGGCTGACCGTCCTCGACAACTGGGACGGGCTCGGCATGCGGGCCTCGGGGAGCGTGGACATCCTGCTCGAGGACTGCCCGGTCGGGGCCGAGGACGTCTTCCTGCGCGGGCCGGTCGGGGAGGTGGCCGACGCGGCGCTGGCCGGGCAGACGGTCAGTTCGATCACCATGCTGGGGATCTACGTCGGGGTGGCCCAGGCCGCCCGGGACCTGGTGGTGTCCGAGCTCACCCGGCGGGGTGGGTCGCCCTCGGCGGGTGTGCGCACCCTGCTCGCGGAGATCGAGGCCCGGTTGTACGCGCTGCGGACCACGGTGGGGAGCACTCTGTCGGTGGCGGATCACCTGGCGTACGAGTTCGACGGCGATCCGGCGGAGCGCGGCCGGCGCATGATGTTCGACTTCCAGCGCGCCAAGTTGACGGTGAACCGGCTGGCGCCGGAGATCGTCTCCGACTGCCTGTCGGTGATCGGCGGCGCGTCCTACTCGGGGTCCCATCCGTTGGCCCGGCTCTACCGGGACGTCCGGGCGGGCGCGTTCATGCACCCGTTCACCTATCCCGACGCGGTGGACTGGCTCTCCGACGCGACGCTCGGCGGCGCGAAGGAGTGAGCCGGGACGTACCGGAGGGGAGGGGGAGGACCGGGTGACCCGGTCCTCCCCCTCCCTTCGTCGTCCGGCGCCTTCCGGCGGAGCGGGGTCAGGCGCCCAGGCCCCGGGCGTGGGCGACGGCGTGCTCCATGGTGGTCGTGCTGTTACGGCTCAGGGCGTTCCGCACGAACGCGCGGGCGTCGGCGAGGGAGGCGTCCGGTCCCAGGACGGTCGGGACGGCCTCCTCGTTGAGGACCACGGTGTGGACGGAGGTGATCCGCGCGCCCCGCTCGTCCTCCTGGAACAGCCACCGCCCCGTGTGGGCCTTCATCAGGGCGGGGGTGCGCAGCTGCTTGTAGACGATCCGGTCGTGGGGGAAGCAGATGCGGACGGAGCCCGTGGTGTGGGTGGATCCGTCCGGTGACCGGGTCTCCATCTCCAGGGTCTGCACCCCGGGGGCGTCCTCCGTCATGACGGTGTCGGCCACGTGCGGGAGCCGCTCGGGCCAGAGGTCCGCCTCGTTGACGAAGGCGTAGGCGTCCTTGATGCCGCCGCCGGTGAGTTCGACCGTGTCCTCGAAGGTCAGGAGCAGGTCGGCGCCGGCCTCGGCCTGTTCGGCCGCGGTGCGCAGCGCGGCCAGCTCGGCGCCGCTGTTGCGGTCGACGGCCTGCTCGATCCAGGCCGTCTTCTCGGGGTCGTCGGCGACGGCCCGGAAGTCGTGGAGCAGCCGTACCCGACTCTCGGTGGCAGAGATCTCCTCGACGATCCACTCACCGCCCATGGCGGCCACGGGCGGCTGGGAGACCTCCTGCCGGAAGCGGACGCGGAGCCGCTCGTGGTCGAGGAACCGACGCGAGGTCCAGGCCTTGACCTCGTCGTTGGCGGTGGCCCAGATCCGGATGCGCTCCTCGGTCCCGCTCCGTTCGACGTGTTCGACGTGCACAGTGGGCGGAAAGGTCTCGGGCCAGCGGCCGACGTCGACGATCAGGTCGAAGACGCGGCGCGCCGGCGCGGCCACCTCGATCGTGTGCTCGCAGTGGTGGGTTCGGGGCTGTGACATGGTCCTCCGTCCGGCTCCGCTCGGGGTGAGCGGAGCCAGCTTCGGTGCCGCCCCTCGTCGGGGACTCGACAACAACTCGGCACGGGGGCGCCCGGTTCGTCGAGGTGGAGCGGTCAGCCGGCCGGCGGCCGGACGCCCAGCGCGTGGTGGAACAGGTCGAGCGGGTCCCAGCGTTCCTTGACCCGGCGCAGCCGCTCGTAGTGACCGCGATGGTAGAGGGTGCTCCAGGGCACTCCGGAAGTGTTCCACCGCGGGTCGGCGAGATCGGTGTCGGGGTAGTTGACGTAGGCGCCGCCGTTGGCCGCGTTCGGCACCGGGACTCCGCCGGTGTCGGCGTGGAGTTCGCGGTAGAGGCCACGGACCCAGGCCAGTTGGCGCCCGGTCTGCTCCTCCTCGCCCCAGAGGGCCTCGTGCACGGCGCTGAAGAGGCAGTCCCGGTGGGGCATGGCGGTGGCCTCCGGGGGGACCGCGTTGATCCGTCCGCCGAGGTAGGTGAGGTAGACGGCGGCGGTGGCGAACTCCTCGCCGCCCCGGCCCAGACGGTCGTGGAGCACTCCGATCTGACGGTCGTTCCAGGGTTCCCGCAGCAGCGTGGACTTCGACTTGAAGCGGGCGCCGCCGGGCCATTGCACGCCTCCGAGGACCGACTTCAGCCACGGTGTGGTGGCCGTCGCCGCCGTGTGCGGGACCCCGGCCGCGGCCGTCAGTTCGGCGACGAGGGCGTCCAGGAGTTCCTTCGACCGCGGTCGGTCGGCGTCGAGCGCGGCGTCCATCGTGATCCGCCCGTTCGTCCGGTGGCCGAGGGTGAGCCCGCTCGACAACTCCGCGTAGGGCGAGTCGGGTCCGGCGTGTCGTCGGTGCCACTCCCCGTGGGCGCGCAGGAGCCGGGTGAAGGCCTCCCGGTCCAGGTCCTGCCACTGCCAGCCGACGGAGACCGAGCGCACGGCGGCGGGCGGCCTGGGCAGCAGGTCGCCCGGGGCCCCGTCGGCGCCGGGCGACCGGAACAGATAGCGGGTGACGACGCCGAAGTTGCCTCCGCCGCCGCCGGTGTGGGCCCACCACAGCTCGCGCTCGGCGCCCGTCGAGTCCCGGGTGACGGTGACCTGTCGAGCCCTGCCCGACCGGTCGGCGACGACCAGCTCGACCCCGTGCAGGTGGTCGACGACCAGCCCGTACCGCCGGGAGAGTGCTCCGTACCCGCCGCCGGCGACATGGCCTCCGACTCCGACCGTCGGGCAGCCGCCGCCGGGCAGGGTCACGCCCCACCCGAGATAGAGGGTCCGGTAGACCCGCCCGAGCGTGGCGCCGGACTCGACGGCGAAGACCCGGCGCTCCGGGTCGTAGGAGACGGCCGTCATCTCGGAGACGTCGATCAGGGCCCGTACGGCGGGGTCGTCCACGAAGTCCTCGAAGCAGTGTCCGCCGCTGCGGACCGCGACCCGCCTGCCGGCGCGGGCCGCCTCCTCCACCGCCCGGACCACCTGGCCGGCCGAGCCGACCAGGTGCACCACGTCCGGGGAGCCCGTGAACCGGCCGTTGTATCCACGCGTGGTGAGCTCGACGTACCGGGGGTCGTCCGGTCCGAGCACCACCGGGCCCAGGGCCGGCGCGGCCGTGACGGCGGACGGGCGGTCCGGTGGGGCACCGGACGGGGCGGTGGGGGCCGCGGCGGCGGCCGGACCACCGAGGAGTGCGGCGCTCCCGGAGGCCGCCGAGAGCCCCAGCATTCGTCTGCGTGTGAGTCGTACCAAGGGGGACACCGACCTTCCCGTCCGGCCCGCGGCCGTTCGCCATGTCGCGGCCAGCCTGAAGGCGGTCCCTGGCAGGTCGGTGGAAAGGCGCTGGTACGCGCCGCTGCGCCCTCGTTCGAAGGCCGGATCGAAATCGTCAGGGAGGCTGACAAAGACGTCATTAACGCTTCTAAGCTCGAAGAAGTCAAGGCCCCAGAGCCTCTGGCCTTCCCTCAGCCTGCCCGGGACCGAGCCGGCCGGTCCCCAGGCAGCCCGTAACCCCGTGACACCTCTCCATGAACTCTTCTCGGGAGAACCCATGATCCACACCCGCGGGCTCACCCGCAGCTTCCGCACCAGGGGAGAGACCGTCGAAGCCGTGCGCGGCCTCGACATCGACATCGAAGCCGGCTCCGTGGTCGCCTTCCTCGGGCCGAACGGCGCCGGCAAGACCACCAGTCTCCGGATGCTGACCACCCTGCTCCCTCCGTCCTCGGGCACCGCCGTCGTCGCCGGCCACGACGTCGTGGACGACCCCGCCGCCGTACGCCACCGCATCGGCTACCTCGGCCAGGGGAACAGCGCGGGCGGCAACTTCCGGGTCACCGACGAACTCGTCACCCAGGGCCGCGCCTACGGGCTCCGCCGCTCCGAGTCCCGCGCGCGGGCCGAGCGCCTGCTCACCGCCCTCGAACTGGAGGGCCTGGCCCAGCGCACGGTCGGCACCCTGTCGGGCGGCCAGCGCCGCCGCCTGGACATCGCCATGGCCCTGGTCCACGAGCCGGAACTGCTCTTCCTCGACGAGCCCACCACCGGACTCGACCCGCACAGCCGCGCCAACATCTGGGAGCACGTCCTGCGGCTGCACAAGGAGCTCGGCACCACGGTCGTCTTCACCACCCACTACCTGGAGGAGGCCGACCTCTGGGCCGAACGGGTGATGGTCGTCGACCACGGCCGGGTGATCGCCGACGGCTCCCCGGAGCAGCTCAAGGCCGACCTGGCCGGAGACCGCGTCACCGTGGGCACCGCCGACCGCGCCGACGCGGCCCGGGCCGTCGAACTCGCCCGCGCCCTGCCCACCGTCCACGAGGTGACCGCCGAAGGAACCGAGGTACAGGTGCGCGCACCGCACGGCGACGCCCAACTCCCGCTCCTGCTCCGGAACCTGGAGGCGGCCGGGGTGCGGGCGATCACCGCCCGGCTCACCCGCCCCACCCTCGACGACGTCTTCCTCTCCCTCACGGGCCGCACCCTGCGGGAGAGCACCGACGCCACCGCCCCGACCACCACGCGCGACGGAGCCTGACCATGAAGGTGATCACCGACACCCGGACCGCGTTCGCCCGCGAACTGGGGCCCGAGCTGCGGCAGCCCGCGGGACTGCTGTTCACGATGATGCTGCCCTTCCTCTTCCTCGCCCTCTTCGCGCCCCTCCTGCCGGACACGGGCGCCGGCGGGGGGACGGGCACGGGATCCCCCTGGCAGTGGTTCGTGCCCGGAATGCTCGTCCTCCTCGGCCTCTCCGCCACCGCGGGGGCCGGCGCCTCGCTCCTCAACGAGATGTCCTCGGGCGCCTTCGAGCGGATGCTCGTCACCCCGCTCAACCGGGCCTCGATGCTCGTCGGCCGGGCCCTGAAGGAAGTCGTGGTCCTGCTGACGCAGGCCCTGCTGATCCTCGTCCTGCTGCTGCCGACCGACTTCCGGCTGCACCCGCTCGGTGCCCTGGCCGGGCTGGCGCTGCTGACCGTCTTCGGCATCGGGATCGGGGCCCTCTCCTTCACCCTCGCGCTCCACTCCCGCAAGCAGCAGACCCTCTTCTACGGAGTCCAGCAGGTGATCTTCTTCCCGCTGCTGCTGCTCTCCGGGGTCCTGCTGCCCATCACCGAGGCCTCGGCACCGACGTGGCTCTACGTCCTCAGCCGGATCAACCCGGTGACCTACGTCGTCGAGGCCGAACGCGCCCTGTTCGACAACCGGTTCGCCGAGGCGGGCGTCCTGTACGGGATCGTCGCGGCGGCGGCCGTCGCGGTCCTGGGCGTCGTCGCGGGCATCCGCGGCATGCGCAACGCCACCGTGTGACGCGACGTCCGCACACCCCGTCCCCTCGAACGACGTGAAGGAGCACCCACCCGTGACCGCCGAAACCGTCCCGGCCGTCCGGCCCCCCGGCCCGCGCACCGTGGACGTGTGGCTCGACCCCGCCTGCCCGTACACCTGGCTCACCTCCCGCTGGCTGCAGGAAGCGGCCCGGGTCCGTCCGCTGGACCTGCGACGGCACCTGATGAGCCTGGCCGTCCTCAACGAGGGGGCGGACGACGATCCCGAGGGAGATCCCACGGGGTACCTCATGGTGCCGGTGCGGATCGGCACGGCCGTCCTGCACCACCACGGGCAGGAGGCGCTGGCCCGCTTCCACGCCGCCCTCTGGGCGGAGTCGAGCACCGGTGGGGAGGCCGGGCAGAGCAGGAAATGGATCAACGATCCGGCCGTGGCCCTGGTCGACGCCGGACTGCCGGCCGAGCTGGCGGCGGCCGGCGGCACGACCGCGTACGACGAAGAGCTGCGGGCCTCGCACGCGGAAGCCGTCCGGCTCCTCGGCCCGCGCCCCGGGACGCCGGTCGTCGCGGTGACGGACCCGACGGAGCCGGACCTCCCCCCGCTGGTCTTCTTCGGGCCTGTCCTGTCCCGCGTGCCGCGCGGGGAGGAAGCGGGACGGCTGTGGGACGGGACGCTGGTGGTGGCGGGCACCCCCGGCTTCCACGAGCTCAAGGGGACGCCCGCCGACCCGGATCCCGACGTCCGCCGAGGGGACGGTCCGACGTGACGGGCCCCGGTCCGGCGGGCGGTGGGGCGGCGGACGCCGGTGAACGGGCGGGCGGAGGTGCGCGGTCGCCGCCCGTGACCGGCCCCGATCAGTAGTTGCCGAGGCCTCCGCAGACGTTGAGGGCCTGGGCGGTGATCGACGCGGCCGTGTCGCCGATCAGATAGCCGACCAGGCCCGCCACCTCCTCGGGGGTGGTGTACCGGCCCAACGGGATCTTGGCCTCGAAGCGTTCGAGCACCGCCTCGGGGGTGGTGTCCCACGCCGCCGCGTACCCGGCGCGGACCCGCTCGGCCATGGGCGTCTCGACGTACCCCGGGCAGACCGCGTTGACGGTGATGCCGGTCTTGGCCAGTTCGAGGCCCAGCGCCTTGGTGAAGCCGACGACACCGTGCTTGGAGGCCGAGTAGGGGGCGCCGAGCACCACGCCCTGCTTGCCGCCGGTGGACGCGATGTTGACGATCCGGCCCCGGCCGCGTTCGAGCATCCCTCCGACGGTCAGGGCGGCCCGGGTCACCCGGAGCACGCTGTGGAGGTTGGTGTCGATGACGTCGAGCCACAACTCGTCCGTGAGCTCGGCGGTGGGTCCGCCCCCGCTGCGGCCCGCGTTGTTGACGAGGACGTCGACGGAGCCGTACCGGTCGACCGCGGCGCGCACGAAGGCGTTCACCTGCTCGGTGGAGCGCACGTCGCAGGCCTGCCCGTCGGCGTCCACGCCTTCCTCGCGCAACAGTTTGACGGTCTGGGCGACCGCGTCGGCGTCACGGGCGCAGAGATGGATCCGCAGCCCGTCCCGGCCCAGCGATCGCGCCACGGCGAGGCCGATACCGCTGGTCGCCCCGGTGACGACGGCGACCCGTCCTTCAGTGCCGGTCATGGTCCCTCCCGGATCGTGACATCGAGTGTGCGTACGCGGCCCGAGGGTGGCAACGCGCGCTCGACAGGGGCTGGACCGCCGGTGTCGACCGCGGTTCGAGCCGTCCGTCAGGACGGCCGGAAACGTCGGCGGGCCCGTGCCCGCACGACGGGACAGCGGCACCGAAGGGCTCGGTGCCCTGACGAGAAAGCGAAGGAGACGAGAGATGACCGTTCTGGTGACGGGAGCCACGGGGAACGTCGGCCGGCACGTGGTGAGGGGCCTGCTGGCGGCGGGCACCGGGGTGAGGGCGATGACCCGGGCCCCGGAGAAGGCGGCGCTGCCCGCGGGGGTGGAGGTGGTCCGCGGCGACCTGGCCGATCCGGCAAGCCTGGACGCGGCCCTCGCCGGCGTCGACCGGGCCTACCTCTTCCCCCTGCCCGGCACCGCCGAGGAGTTCACCGCGCGGGCGGCGAAGGCGGGGGTACGGCGGATCGTCGTGCTCTCCTCGGTCTCGGCCGAATACGCCGACGGTGACTACAGCGGTGACCACCACACCGCGGTGGAACGCGCCGTGGAGGCGTCGGGCCTGGAGTGGACGCACGTCAGGCCCGGCGAGTTCATGGCCAACGTGCTGAACTGGTGGGCCCCCTCGATCCGGGCCGAGAACGTGGTCCGCGCTCCGTTCGGCGGTACCCGCAGCGCCCCCGTCCACGAGGCCGACATCGCCGACGTGGCGCTGGCCGCGCTGCTGGAGGACGGACACGTGGGCAAGGCGTACTCCTTCGCCGGGCCGCAGTCCCTGACCAAGTACGAGCAGGTGCGCGACCTCGGCGAGGTCCTCGGCCGTGCGATCCGCTTCCAGGAGTTGGCCGTGGAGGAGGCCCGGGCGCTGTGGCTCGGGCAGGGCATGCCGGCGGAGGCGGTGGACTGGCTGCTCCAGGACCCGGTGGACGTGCCGGTGGGACCGACCGCCGAGCAGGTCACGGGACGGCCCGCCCGTACCTTCGCCCAGTGGGTGGCCGACCACCGCGCGGACTTCCAGCCCTCGCGCTGAGGTCCCGTGCCGGCGGCGTTCAGTGGCGGTTGAGCGGGTTTCCAGCAGACCCGCAGACGGTGTTCGGGACCCTCTCCGTGGACCGATGGGAACGCCGTCATGGTGGATGCCGCACAGAACGCAGTGATCCGACGCCTGATCCGAGCCGGAGCCGGCTCCGACGACGAGATCGACGCCCTGCTCAAGGACGTCGGTCTGGCCGAGGTGGCGCGCGTCCTCGTCGAGGAGGTGCTCTTCCGCTGCCCGGAGCCGGCCAACACCGCCTCCGTCGACGTCGCCCTCGACGTCACGTACGGCGGGGAACGGCACGGCGTCGCGCTGCGGATGGTGCGCGACGAGCCGATCCGGGTCGTCGAGGAGGACTCCGCGCGGGTGCGTTCCCGGGTGACCTTCACCGCCGCGGGGTTGGTCCGCCGGCTCTTCGGGCCGGCGGACTCCCCGCGCACCGGGGACTTCCACAACTCCTTCGTGCCCACGCCCGGGGAACCGGAGCAGGTGCGCGAACTCCTCGCCGAGATGAACACCGTGCTGCGCGCGGCGGCCCAGGCCACGGCCACGCTGATGGCCGGCTGCACGGGGCGCTGCCCGGACCTGGGCGAGTTGTCCATCCGCTACGGTTCGGACAAGTGGGCCAGCTTCCACTGGTACACCGCCCACTACGAGCGTCACTTCGCCCCGTACCGGGACCGGCCGGTGCGGGTCCTGGAGATCGGGATCGGCGGTTTCGACGACGACCTCGGCGGCGGCTCGCTGAAGATGTGGAAGCGGTTCTTCCCCCGGGGCTCCGTCTTCGGCCTGGACATCTACGACAAGACCGCGCTGACGGAGCCCCGGCTCACGGCGCTCGTCGGCGACCAGAACGACCCGGAGTACCTGACCGCGTTGGCTCGGGAACACGGCCCGTTCGACATCGTCATCGACGACGGCAGCCATGTGAACGAGCACGTACGGACCTCGTTCCGCACCCTCTTCCCGTACGTGCGCCCCGGCGGCCTCTATGTGATCGAGGACCTGCAGACCTCCTACTTCACCGACTTCGGGGGCAGCACGGGGGGAGTCGCCGGCCCGGACACCTCGCTCGGCCTGGTCAAGGGACTGATCGACGACCTGCACCACAGGGAGCACCGGGAGCCCGCGGTCACCCGCCCCACCCCGACCCAGAGCACCGTCACCGGGGTGCACGCGTACCACAACATCGTCTTCGTGGAGAAGGGGACCAACGGCGAGGACACCCTGCCGGCGTGGATGGACGCCGACGTGTGGACCGCCCTCGGCGCCAAATGACCCGGGACCGGGCGAGACGAAGGGAATCGACCGTGCGCGTTCTGTTCACCGTGTCCTCGTGGCCCACCCAGTACGCGGCCATGGTGCCCCTGGGCTGGGCCCTCCAGGCAGCGGGCCACGAGGTCCGGGTGCTGTGCGCACCCGGGCAGGCCGCCGCCGTGGGCCGGGCCGGCCTCGTGCCCGTCCCGGCCCTCGGGGGGATGGAGGAGGTCCTGCGCCTGCGCCTGCAGTACCACGCGGAGGCGGTGGCGGGGATCTGGCCGTACCCGTGGCTGCCTCCGCACCCGCTGACCGGCGAACGCGTCGACCGCCTCGACGCGTTCGACACCGCTCGCTTCGAGCGGGAGATCGCGCCGGAACTGGCGGACTCGGCCGCCCGGAGCTTCGACGCGGCCGTGGCGTACGCCCGGGACTGGGGGCCGGGGCTGGTCCTCCACGATCCCGGGAGCCTTGAGGGACTGCTCGTGGCGAAGCTGCTGGAGGTTCCGTCGGCGCTGTGTCTGTGGGGACCGGCGAGCCCGCACGACCCCGACCACATGCGGATCGTCCCCACCGATCACAGCGGCGCGTTCCCCCGGTACGGTCTGGGCACGTTCGACCTGAGCATGATCGAGCGGGTGGTGGACCCCAACCCGCCGTCGCTGAAGGTGCCGGTCGAGGCCGAACGGCTGCCCGTCCGCTACGTCCCGTACAACGGCGCCGGGCACGCCCCGGCGTGGACCGCCCGGCCGCCGGAGGGCCGCCGGGTCTGCGTGACCTGGTCCACCGCCCTGTCCACGGTCTCCGGGCCCGACTCCTATCTGCTCCCCCGGATCGTCGCCGCCCTCGACGGCCTGGACGCCGAGGTGGTGCTGACCGCGACCGCGCGGGACGTGGCCGCGCTCGGCGACGTGCCCGCCCCGGTCCGGGTGGTGGAGAACCTGCCGCTGGCCTCCGTGCTGCCGGGGTGCGACGCCGTCGTGCACCACGGGGGCAGCGGCAGCGCGCTCACCGCCCTGTGGGCGGGGGTGCCGCAGTTCATCGCGACCTTCGCGGCGGAGCAGCAGGTGACCGGGGAGCGGGTGGCCGCCACCGGTGCGGCGCTGCACGTGCCCGGGCACCTGGCGGACGAGGCGACGATACGGGGCGGTGTCGAGCGGTTGATCGAGGACGACGCCCACCGGGCGGCGGCCGCTCGGCTCCGCGAGGAGGTCGCGGAGGCCCCGTCACCGGCGGCCCTCGCCGCGGAACTGGTCGCGTCGGCGACGGGCGGCTGAGGCCCGGCGACCGGCGCCGGCCACGGTCGGCGCTCTCGGTGGTCCGCTTCGGTGCGCGGGTGTCGAGGGGCCTGCGAGGGCCGCTGCCGATGCTGCCCGACATGACCACGCGAACCGAGGGAATCGACAGCGCGGAGCCGTCCGGGGACGGCTCCGCGCGCGGGATCGTCATCACCGGCGGCGGCACCGGCATCGGCCGGGCCACAGCCCGTGCCTTCGCCGAGCGGGGCGACCGGGTGCTCGTCGTCGGCCGCACCGAGGCCACGCTGGCCGAGACCGCCGGCGGGCACCCGGGCATCACGCCCTTGGTCGCCGACGTCACCGCGCCGGACGCCCCCGACCGGATCGTCGGGACGGCCCTGGACGTCCTCGGCCGGCTCGACGTCCTGGTGAACAACGCGGCCGCGATGGGATACCGCCCGCTGGCCGCCCTGGACCGGGCGGAGGCCGAACGGCAGCTGCACACCAACCTCCTGGCCCCGGTCCTGCTCACCCGGGCCGCGCTCGAACCCCTGGCGCGGCGCTCCGGCACCGTGGTGAACATCGGCTCCTCCGGGGCGATCGGCCTGCGGTCCTGGCCGGACAACGGCCTGTACGGGGCCGCGAAGTCCGCCTTGGACTTCCTCACCCGCACCTGGGCCGTCGAGTTGGCCCCCCGCGGCATCCGGGTCGTGGGGCTCGCCCCCGGCGTGACCGACACCGCAGGACACGGCGGGCCCGGGCGAAGCGGCGCCGGCCCGGAGTACGCGGCCTTCCTCGAGGAGATCGCCCACCGGACCCCGAGCGGCCGGGTCGGCCGCCCCGAGGAGATGGCCTGGTGGATCGTCCAGCTCACCCGGCCGGAGGCCGCCTACGCCAACGGGACGGTGGTTCCGGTGGACGGCGGGCTCTCCCTCACCTGATCCCGTCCGTCGACCGACGCCCCACGTCCGAGAGGGAGCACCGATGCGCGTCCTGTTCCAGCCGTTCGCCGCCGCCACTCACGTGGCCGCTCAGGTCCCCCTCGCGTGGGCGCTGCGCGCGGCCGGTCACGAGGTCCGCGTCGCGACCCAGCCCGACGTCGCCGAGGACATCGCACGGGCCGGTCTGACCGCGGTGCCGGTCGGCGACCCCCTGCACGTCGCGGCCAAGATGAACCCGGACGACGCGGACCTGGTGGACGAGCTGCGCGACGACGCCTGGCTGCGGGTCCTCGATCCGGGCGAGCTGCGCCCCGAGCGGCTGACCCCGGAGCATCTGCACGGGGTGTTCGCGGCGTGGACGCCGCTGGTGCACCGGAACACGGTGCCGGACCGCATGATCGACGACCTGGTCGCGTACGCCCGGGACTGGCGGCCCGACCTGATCGTCTGGGACACCATGAGCTACGCCGGTCCGGTCGCCGCCCGCGCCTCCGGTGCCGCGCACGCCCGGCTGCTGTTCGGGCTCGACCTGGTGGGCCTGTTGCGCGAGCGGTACCGGGACGTCCTCGACCGGTTGCCCGCGGAGCTGCGGGACGACCCGCTGGAGGAGTGGCTGGGGCACGTCCTGGAACGGCACGGTCTGAAGGGCCCCGGACGGGGGTTCGACGAGGAGCTGGTGGTGGGCCAGTGGACCGTCGACCCGGTTCCCACCTCCCTCGCCCTGCCCCTCCGCGTCCCCCGGGTCCCGATGCGGTACGTGCCGTACAACGGCGCTGCGATCGTGCCCGGTTGGCTGGACGAGCCTCCGGGGAGGCGCCGGATCTGTCTGACCCTCGGTGTCTCCTTCCGCGAGGTGGTCGGCGAGGACCAGGCCTCGGTCGGCGAGCTGCTGGCGGCGGTGGCCGATCTGGACGTCGAGGTGGTGGCCACCCTCAACGCCGAACAGCTCGCCGCCTCGGGCCCGCTGCCGCCGAACGTGCGGGCGGTCGACTTCGTACCGCTGAACGAACTCCTGCCGAGCTGCTCGGCGATCGTCCACCACGGCGGGGCCGGTACGTTCCTGACCGCCCTGGCCCACGGCGTGCCCCAGGTCGTGGTCCCGGCCCGCATGTGGTGCAACACCCCGCGGGCGGAACGGGCCCGGACGGCCGGGGTGGCCCTGACCTGCCCGCCGGAAGAGCTGACCGCCGGCCGGCTCCGCGCGATGGTGAGGCGGGTGCTCGACGACGGGTCGTTCGCGCGCAACGCGGCCCGGGTCCGCGCCGAGATGCTCGGGACACCGACGCCCGGGGAGATCGTCCCGGACCTGGAACGGCTGGTCGCCGCGCATCGGCCTCCCGGGCGTCCCGGCGCCGCATGACATACCGTCGGACGGAGAAGGTCACGGGCTCCGCACGGTCGAGGTGAATCCCTGGTGAGGACACACATCCCCTATCTCCTGGCCGTGGCGAGCACGGTGGCGGCGCGTCGGGTCGACGAACGACTGGCCGACTACGACCTGACGGTGCGTCAATACGGTCTCCTGGCGCAGCTCTCGCTGGAACCCGAGCTGACGATGGCGGAACTGGCCCGCCAGCTCGGCATCGCCCGGCAGTCGGTGCACCAACTGGTCAACGAGCTCGTGGAGGCGGGCCATGTGCGCCGCCGCCCCGGCGCCGACGACCGCTCGCGCCGACTGGAGATCACCGACACGGCGCGGTATCTGCTGACCCGGATCGACGGGCCGCTGCAGCGGGTGGAGGCGGAGTTGCTCGGCGATCTCAGCCCGGGGGAGACCGAGGCCCTGCGCCGGCTCCTCCAGCGCGTCCTGGCGCACGCCACCGACGACGAGGCCTGGCTGCCGGCCCGTTGACGACGGCTCGACGGCCTCGCGCCGGGGCACCAACGGAAGTCGAGGCCGGGTCGAGCCCCGGCCCGTAGCCTCGCCGCCATGCGTGTGCTGTTCGTGACCCTGGCCGCCCGTCCCCACTTCTTCGTCCAGGTGCCGTTGGCCTGGGCCCTGCGCACCGCCGGCCACGAGGTGCGCGTCGCCAGTCAGCCCGATCTGCTGGACGCCATCACCGCGGCCGGACTGCCCGCGACGCCGGTGGGGCCGCCACTGGCCCAGGACGAGTCCGTGGAGGAGCTGCGGCGGCGGCAGGAGAAGGCGGCCGAGCGGCTGACGGATCCGCCCGACGCCCAGGAGCTGATGCGGATGGCGGAGGACCGGCCCGAGCGGCTGACCCCCGACTTCCTGGACGGCCTCTTCACGGTGATGACCTCGGCCATCTTCCAGAACTTCGCGGCCGAGGAGACCGTGGACGACCTGGTGGCGCTGACCCGTCGGTGGCAGCCCGACCTCGTCGTCTGGGACACGCTCATGATGGGCGGGTCGATCGCCGCCCGCGCCTGCGGGGCGGCGCACGCGCGTCTCCTCTACGGGCTCGACCTGCTGGGCACCATGCGGGAGCGGCACCTGGCGTCACTCGCCGCCCGGCCCGAGGAGCTGCGCGAGGACCCGCTCGCCGAGTGGCTGGAGTGGACGGCGGCCCGGTACGGCGGCGGGTTCGGCGAAGACCTGGTGACCGGTCAGTGGACCGTCGACCCCACCCCCGCCTCGCTGCGCCCGCCCACGGAGCTGCCGTGGGTCCCCGTCCGGCACGTCCCGTACAACGGGCGGGCGGTGCTGCCGGAGTGGCTGCGCGAACCGCCCGCCCGGCGCCGGATCTGCCTCACCCTCGGCCTCTCCTTCCGCGAGGTGATGGGCGGTGACCAGGCGTCCGTGCCGGCCCTCCTGGAGGCGCTGGGCGAGCTGGACGCGGAGGTGGTGGCGACCCTGGACGGGGGGCAGCTGGCCGAGGTCGGCCGCGTGCCCGACAACGTACGGACGGTGGACTTCGTGCCGTTGGACGCGCTGCTGCCGTCGTGCTCGGCGATCGTGCACCAGGGTGGGTTCGGTACCTCGCAGAACGCGCTGGTGCACGGCGTCCCGCAGGTCCTCGTCCCCAACGACCTGTGGGACATCCATCCGCGGGCGGAGCTCATCGAGCGGTCGGGGGCGGGAGTGCGGCCTTCCGGAGCCGGTCCGCTCACCCCGGAGGGGCTGCGCGGGTTGGTGACGCGGGTGCTGGACGAGCCGTCGTTCGCGCGGAACGCGGCGCGGTTGCGGGAGGAGGTCCGTGCCATGCCCTCGCCCGCCGAGCTGGTTCCGGTGCTGGAGGAGCTGACCGCGCGTCACCGGTCGGCCGGCTGAACCGGTGACGTACCGGTCGGGAACGGGCCGGTCAGATGCGGCGGTCCAGGGCTTCGGCCAGGGCCTCGCGCCAGGGACGGGGCGCCGGGATGCCGGCCTCGCGCCATCGGGCGTGCCCGAGGACGGTGTACGCGGGCCGGGGGGCACGCCCGCCGAAGACGGTGCCGGGGACGGGCCGTACCCGGTCGGGGTCGGCGCCGACGAGCCGGAACACCTCACGCGCCAGCTCGTACCAGGTGGCCCGGCCCGCGTTGGTGGCGTGGAATATCCCGCGCGCGCCCGGGGCGTGTCCGAGGGCGAGCAGGAGTCGCGCCACGTCCGCCGCCCACGTCGGCTGCCCCACCTGGTCGGCCACGACGTCCACGGGACCGCCGGCCCGCGCCCGCTCGGTCATGGCGCGGACGAAGCTGGATCCGTGTGCCCCGTGGAGCCAGGCGGTGCGGACGACCACGCCGCGCTCCGGCAGCAGGCCGAGGACGGCCCGCTCGCCCGCCCGCTTGCTCCGCCCGTAGGCGTTGCGGGGGGCCGTGGGGTGGTCCTCGGCGTACGGGGATCGGGCGTCGCCGGAGAAGACGTAGTCGGTGGAGAGGTGCAGCAGACGGGTGCCGTGGCGGGCGCACAGGGCGGCGAGGTGCCGGGGGCCGTCCCCGTTCACGCGGAGCGCCCGCTCCTCGTCGGTCTCGGCGGCCTCCACGGCCGTGTAGGCGGCGCAGTTGACCAGGAGGTCGGGGCGGTGCCGGTCGAAGGCCTCGGAGACCGCGCCCGGGTCGGTGATGTCCAGCGCGCGCCGGTCGAGGCCGGTCGCGTCCGCGCCCTCGGCCGCCAGGGCCTTCGTGACCTCGTGGCCGAGGAGGCCGCCCGCGCCGGTGACCAGCCACCTCATCGCGGTGTCCGGTCCGGGGTGGCCGTCGGCTCGCGAAGCCGGCGTTTGAGCGGCTCCCACCAGTCCCGGTTGTCGCGGTACCAGGCGACGGTGTCGGCGAGGCCGTCGGCGAAGGCGTACCGGGGTCGGTAGCCCAGTTCGGCGCGGGCCTTGCCGTCGTCCAGGGCGTAGCGCAGGTCGTGGCCCTTGCGGTCGGGCACCCGCCGGACGCGGCTCCAGTCGGCCCCGCAGGCGTCGAGGAGCAGTCCGGTCAGTTCCCGGTTGGTCAGTTCGGTGCCGCCGCCGAGGTGGTAGACCTCGCCCGCGCGGCCGCGGGTGCGGACCAGGTCGACTCCGGCGCAGTGGTCCTCGACGTGCACCCACTCCCGTACGTTCGTGCCGTCGCCGTAGAGCGGGACGGGTTCACCGTCCAGCAGGTTGGTGACGAAGAGCGGGATCAGTTTCTCGGGGAACTGGCGGGGCCCGTAGTTGTTGGAGCAGCGGGTGACGCGGACGTCGAGTCCGTGGGTGCGGTGCTGGGCCAGGGCCAGCAGGTCGGAGGCGGCCTTGGAGGCCGCGTAGGGGGAGTTCGGGCCGAGCGGGCTGTCCTCGGTCCAGGCGCCCTCGTCGACGGAGCCGTAGACCTCGTCGGTGGAGACGTGGACGAAGGGGCCGACGCCGTGGCGCAGGGCCGCGTCGAGGAGTCTCTGGGTGCCGAGCACGTTGGTGCGGACGAAGGGCTCCGCGCCCTCGATGGAGCGGTCCACGTGCGACTCCGCGGCGAAGTGCACCACCTGGTCGGCCTCGGCCATCAGGCGGTCGACCAGCGCGGAGTCGCAGATGTCCCCGTGGACGAATTCCAGTCGGGGGTGGGACGCGTCGAGGTTGTCGAGCGTGCTCGCGTAGGTGAGCCGGTCCAGCACGGTGACGCGGACGGCCGGATCGTCGGACAGGAGTTTGCGGACGTAGGCCGAGCCGATGAAGCCGGCCGCTCCGGTGACCAGGAGATTCACGGGGTCAGCCTGTCCCGTCCGGTTCGAGCAATCAACGAGGGCCCCTGGTCACGGCCGGCCGGCCGCTCCACCCGTCGTCGACGCGCCGGTGACCGGTTCGGCGGAGACTCGGGCGCGTCGAGACCCCGAGCGTTGGAGGAACGATGGCTCTGTTCGCCGTCCTTGCGACCCAGTCCCCGACCGGAATCCCCGCCGACGAGTTCCGGCGCCGGCTGCCCGAGGGCTTCGCGTACGTCACCGGGCTGGTCGACGCGGGGGTGATCCGGCACAACTGGATCCGGGTCGGCGCCTCCGGCGGGCTGCTGATCTACGAGGTCGACTCGCACGAGGAGCTGAACAGCCTGCTGTACGGGAACCCGCTGAGCCCGCATCTCCGCTTCGAGGTGATCCCCCTGGCGGAGCTCGGCGGCTTCGACCCCGGGGCCTTCGAGAAGCCGGCTGCCTGAGGCGGCTCGTCAGTCGGTCACCAGCGCCCGGGCGAGGCCGCGGTAGAAGGCCACGACCCCGGGTTCCTTCGGGGAAAGGTGGCCGCGCTCGGCGAAACGGGAGCCGACCGCTCGCTGGACCGCCTCCATGCCGAGCCGGTCCTCCCGGTTGACCACTGCGGCGCCCTCCTCGTTCTGCTCGCGGAGCGCGTCGCGGTCCTGGCCGTCGAGCGCCGAGGGGTGCATGAGCACTCCGCCCCGGACCTCGATCCGGTCGACGGTCAGCGGGATCATGGTGATCCAGACGACCGAGTCGCCGAAGGCCGCGAGGCTGCCGCAGGGGAAGACCGCGCAGTTGTACATGGTGGCGCGCTGTTCCTCGGAGAGCGGCAGCGCCGTGGCCGCGAGCGGTTCGCGGAAGGGGCTGAGGAGCCGGGTCACCCAGCGGGATTCGGCCCGCACCTCCATGGCCCCGCCCGGTGGCGTGATGAGTGCCACGGTGGCGGGGTGGAGGCCCATGGCGTGGTAGTTCTCGTGGGCGTTCTGGACCGCGATCTTCCAGTTGCAGTGCCATTTCTCGGTCCAGCCGGCGATCCGCGTCATCTCCGGCAGCCGGTACGCGTCGAGTTCCTCACCGATCCGGCGCAGGTGCGGGGCCAACGGCTCGGCGGACGCGTCGGGGTTGACGAAGACGAACCCCCGCCACTCCTCCACCGCCGGCGCCGGCCGGTGCGGGCCGAGGGCGGACCGGCCCCGCAGGGTCCCGTCCTCGGCCCGGGTCACGGTGAGGGGCCGGCCGGCGGGCGTGAGGGTCACGGACGCGCCGGGCCCGGCCAGATCGTCGGCATGGGCGGCAAGGAGCCAGGACCGTCCGAAGACCCGCTCCCGTTCCGCCTCCCACAGCTCCGGCGAGGTGAAGGCCGCCGGGGGCAGGCTCAGCTCGGGGGCGTCGTCGTCCAGGTACCGCCTCAGCTCCGCCATGATCTCCGCGAGCCTCATGCTCCTCGCCGTTCCTTTCCGTACCGGGCCGTCAGCCGCTCGATCTCGGCGACGGCCTCGTTGGGTGTCGGCATCTCCTCGGTCTCCCGCCGCAGCCGTCGCGCGTGCTCGGCGAACGACGGCTCCTCCAGCACGCGCGCGACCTTCTCGCGGAAGCGCCCGGGGGTGAACTCGCGCAGCGGGAGCGCGAGGAGGTTGCCCTGCTTCTCGTACGCCGCGCCCATCGACTCGGTGACCCACTCCCATCCCGTGAGGAGGAGCTGGGGTACGCCGTGGAACTCGGCCGTGGCCTTGGTCTGGTAGCCGCCGTGGTGCACGACCGCCGCGCAGGTCGGCAGCAGGTCGTGCATCGGGACGTGGTCCACCACGCGCACGGTGTCCGGGAGCGGCGGCAGATGGGCGCGCTGCCGCTCCGAGAGGGCGGCGACGACCTCCACGTCCATCCCGGTGAGGGCGTCCAGCATGCCGATGAGGACCGTGTCGAGGTCCCACAGGTCGTAACCGCTGTCGATGCTCACCCCGAGGGTCAGGCAGACCCGGGGCCGGGCAGGCGGCTCGCGGAGCCACGACGGTACGACCGACCGCCCGTTGTACGGGATGTAGCGGGCGGGGACGGTGGGTACGCCCACGTCCTCGCGGAGACTCGCCGGGCGGGTGTCGATGGTCCACTGGCCGGTGAGCACGGACTCGTCGAACCGGACGTCGGCGCCGAGGCGTTCCAGGGTCCAGTCCAGCCACTCCGCCGTGGGGTCCTCGCGGTGTTCGGGCGGCTGCTCGGCGGCGAGCCGCAGGAAGGTCCGCCGGGTGCCGATCTGCATGGCCAGTTCCGGTCCGGAGACCAGGCGGGCGTGAGCCGCGCCGACGGCGAGCGCCGTGATCGGACCGGCCAGACAGAGCGTCTCCCAGATGACCAGGTCGGGCCGCCAGTGGCGGGCGAAGGCGGCGAGTTCGTCGATCATCGTGTCCGGGTTCAGGCGGGAGTTGAGCGCGGGGACGATGACGCTCTCGTAGCCGAGCTGCTCCTCCCAGGTCTCCTCGTGGTCCGGGTCCCGGCCCTGGTCGGCGGTGCCGAAGTGGGCGATGCCCTCCCGATGGAACTCCCCCAGCCCCTCGTACCACGGCGGGCTCTCGATCGGGACGGCGGTGATCCCGGTCCGGGTGACGGTCTCCACCACGCCGGGGACGCAGGCGGCGCGCACCTCGTGGCCGGCGGTCCTCAGTGCCCAGGCCAGCGGGGCGAGCAGCTGGAAGTGGCTGCCTTCCAGCGACGTGAACAGGACCCTCATCGCTCTGCTCCTCTCCTCGACGTCGGCGCGGCCGTCACCCGTACGGGGATCCGGGCCGGTCCACGGGTCAGCGGTGCCCGGGGCCTGCGCACCGCGGGGGCGGTGGGACGAAGCGCGGCGCCCTTGTCCCCCAGGGCCACGAGCACGGCCTCGGCGAGGGCGCGGTGGAACGGGGCCAGGGCGCGGTGGGCGGGAACCGCCTCGGCGACGGTCCCGCCGTCGAGCAGGACCGCGATCCGCTCTCCGGAGGCGACACGGGCCCCGGCGAGTTCCAGGTCGGCGCCCGTCTCCAGGACGGCGATCCACGTGGGCGGTTCCGCGCGCAGGATCTCCTCGACCGCGGGCCCGACCTCGTCCTCCGGCAGGGGGGAGCGGGCCGCCAGGGCGGTGCGGGCGACGAGGTCGGCGCCGGTGCGGGCGGCGATCGCGACCGTCGCCGGGCCCGTCGCCCCGGGGGCGGCGGCGAGGAGGGAGCGCAGCGTGTCGAGCGCCGGCGCCAGGCACCGGGCGGTGTCGAGGCGCTGCGGGCACACCACCGCGTCCTGGAGCGTCCCGCAGGCTGCGACGGCCTCGGCGAACCGGGCGCGCTCGGGCTCGGGGATCGCGCACGCCTCGGCGAGGGCACCCGTCGCCAGGGGCTCGGCCAGGTCGGCGACGAGATCGAACTCCGGTCCCGCCGCGTCGAGCAGCCGGGCGGACAGGGAGCCGACGTCCGGCACGTCCACGGCGGTGACGCCGGCCTCCCCCGGCACCGCCGGGACGTGTGCGACGGCGGGGTGGGCGAGCAGGGCCGCGGCGGTGGCCGGGTCGGCGGTGACCCAGGGGCCCGGGCCCGAGCGCCACAGCCGCCCGGCGTCCCGGACGCGCGCGCGCAGCGGGCCCGGATCGTCGTCGATGTCGCAGAGCAGGGCGGCGTAGGGGTCGCCCTTGAGCCGGTGCAACCAGAGCGTCCCGTACTCCCGCTGCAGCCGCTCCCCCAGCTCCGCGAGGGCCGTGCTCACGGGGTGGTGCCGGGGTCGCCGGCGATCAGGGGGAAGTCGTCCCCGTCGACGGGCGCGCCCGGTGTCAGGTGGGCCACCGGATGGTCCTGGACCCCGGGCCGGTAGGTGGCGTCGGAGTCCATGTAGACCGACGCGAAGGCGAGTCGGCGTTCGCCGTCGGTGTTGACCCCGGCCATGTGCACGGTGCGGAAGTCGTGGAGGACCACGTCGCCCGCGCGCATGGGGACGGAGATCCGGGGGCTGAACGGGTACGCGGGCCAGATCTCCTCCATCGGCCGGTAGTCCTGGAAGCCGGCCAGGTGGACCTGACGGTGTTCGGGCGCGCGCCGGTGCGAACCGGGGACGTAGATCAGGCAGCCCCGCTCGACGGGCACGTCCACGAGGGGGATCCACGCGGTCAGCGTCCGGGTCAGGCCCGCGAGCGGCAGGCCCGGTTCGTCGTCGTGGACGACGGTGGGCAGGTGGACGTGGGGGTCCTTCTTGAGCACGTCGGTGCCGTAGAGCCGCAGCGGCCCGCCGGCCAGCCCTTCGGCGATCCGGGTGACCACGGGGTGCAGGGCGAGGCGGCGCAGCTCGGGATGCTTGCGCCAGGCCCCCTCGACGTAGTGGACCTGGGTCTCGTCCTCGGAGGCGCCCCAGGTCGCGGGGCCTTCCTCGGCCAGGAGTTCCTCGGCGGCGGCCCGGAAGCCGGCCACCTCGTCGGGGGAGAGCACCGACCGGAGGTGGACGAATCCCTGGTCGCGATAGCGGCGGAGGGTCTCCTCGGTGGGCAGGCCGCTCTCGGTCAGATCGACGGATGTCAGCATGTGATCGTCTTCCTCGCTCGTGTGGGAGGGCTTTCAGCCGAGGGACGCGACGAGCCGGCCGACCGTCTCGGCCGGCGTGGGCATCGCGAGCAGTTCGTCCCTGACCTGCCGCGCGTTCTCGCGCAGGCGCGCGTCGTCGAGCAGCGTCCGGCACTCGGCGGCACCGAGGGTCCCGGGCTCCGCCACGATCCCGATGCCGCGGGCGGGCAGCAGGTCCGCGCCGGTCTGCTGGTAGGAGCCGCGCGGGATGACGCACTGCGGGAGGCCGGCGGCGGCGGCCGTCAGCATGGTTCCGCTGCCGCCGTGGTGGATGATCGCGTCGCAGCTGTCCAGGAGGATGTCGAGCGGGGCCCAGTCGACCAGGCGGACGTTGGGCGGGACGTCTTCGAGCAGCTCGGGGTCGCCACCGCCGAGGGTCAGGACGAATTCGGCGTCCAGGCCCCTGACCGCCTCCATGAGCGGACCGAGGATCGCGATGCCGCCCCACTGGGCCTCGATGGTGCCGAGGGTGACGGCGATGCGCGGCCCGCGTGCGGGTTCCCTCAGCCACTCGGGCAGGACGGCCCCGCCGTTGTAGGGCACGTGGCGCAGCGACCGGGCCCCGGGCGTGCGGCGGTCCTCGGGGAGCAGGGCGGTGAGGCTCGGCGGGAGGGTGGTGAGGGGCACGGTGGCCGGGGGTTCGTCGGTGACGCCGTGGCGGGCCCAGTGAGGTTCCATGCCGGCCCGGAGCAGGGTGCGCAGGCGGGCACCGCTGTCGTACGAGCCGAGGCGGGGCTCGATCAGCGGGACGCGCAGCGCGGCGGCGAGGAGCCGGCCGGCGCCCTGGAGGGGCGGTGCGACGACGAGCTCGGGCGACCAGTCACGGGCCGCCGCCAGCGCACCGTCCACCATGACGCCGGACACCCTGGCGAAGAGCGTGGCCAGTTCGGCGTCCTCGGGGTCCTCGGCGAACATGGGGTGGTCGGCCGTGCCGTCGGCCGCCCCCGGCTCCTGTGGCAGGTACACGGGCAGGTAGTCCAGGCCGGGGGTGACGTCCACGACGTCGAAGCCCGCCTCGGCGGCGGCCAGGCTGAGTCCGCCCGTCGCGTACCGGACGCGGTGACCGGCCGCGCGGAAGGCCTGGGCGAGGGGGATGGTCGGGAAGAGGTGGCCGAGGCCCGGAGAGGTCACGAACAGGACGCGCATGCTGCCCCCAGCCAGAGGTCGTCGGGCGGATCGTCAAGGGGTGCGGAGCGCCGTGGCGACGGCCCGGTCCGGAGGCCGCGCCGCGCGGAACTCACGGGGCGACCCCGAGGAAGAGGCCCCGGCCGGAGTGCGGGCCGGGGATGTACTCGACGGCGAGGCCGGCCGCCCGGAACGCGGTCTCGTAGGCCTCGCGGGTGAACAGGGAGATGCGGTGGGTCTCGGTGAAGTGCCGGGCGCCGCCCCGGGCGTCGGCCACCACGTAGTGGACGTCCATCCGGCACGCGGTCCCCTCGCGGGTGGAGTGCGAGACCCGGGCCACGGTCCGGCCCGCCGCCGTGGTCACGTCCGCCGAGACATGTCCGTCGAGGTAGGTCTCGGGGAACCACCAGGGGTCCACCGCCACCACCCCCTTCGCCGTCAGGTGGCGGGCGAACGAGGCGAGGGCGGCGTGGAGTTCGGCCTCGGTGGTCGCGTAGCCGATGGACCCGAACATGCAGGTGACCACGTCGAACCGGGCGTCGAGGTCGAAGGCGCGCATGTCGCCGACGTGGACGGGGACGTCCGGCAGCGCGCGGCGCGCCGCGTGGACCATCGGCTCGGACAGTTCGATCCCCGCGACGCGGTCGAAGAACCCGGCGAAGTGGCGCAGGTGCGCTCCGGTGCCGCAGGCGACGTCGAGCAGGGAACTCGCGTGCGGCCGCAGCCGGAGCACACGTCGGGTCAGCTCCCTCGCCTCGGCTCCGTAGTCCTTGCCGCGGCTCTCGTGGATCAGATCGTGGATCTCGGTGAGGTCAGCGCCGTACATGGACGGATCGTCGGAAGGACGGCTGGAGAAACCGCCCAGGACGGGTGGAGGCGGTGCCGGTGCGGGGTCGATCGGGCGGCGACCGTTTCACCAGCGCGCGCGGTCACCGTCGGCCGGACGGGATCGAAGAGGGACCGGGCCGGACCCGCGCGGGACCCGGACGAAGGGAGGGCCGACGTGGACGTCGGGGAGATCTTGGCGGAGCTGGAGCGCTATCTGGGGCCGGACGCGGAGGCGTTGAGCCTGCCGCCGGCGGCCTTCACCTCACCGGAGCTGTGGGAGGCGGAGCGGGAGCGGGTGTTCGGTCGTTCCTGGGTGCTGGTGGCCCACGTGGACGAGCTCGCGGAGGCCGGGGCGTACGTGGCGCTGTCGGTGGCGGGCGAGCCGGTCGTGGTCGTCCGGGGCGAGGACGGGGAGCTGCGCGGGCTGTCGCCGGTGTGCCGGCACCGGTTGATGCCGGTGGTGGAGGAGGGCGCGGGCCGCACGGACGTCTTCACCTGTCCGTACCACCTGTGGCGGTACGGACTGGACGGCCGTCTGGTCGGCGCCACCTACATGAAGCGGAATCCGGCCTTCGATCCGGCCACGTGCCGGCTGCCGCAGTTCGCGGTGGAGGAGTGGCGGGGATTCGTCTTCGTGAACCTCGACGCCTCGGCCGAGCCCCTGGGGCCGCACCTGCGGCGGATCGACGAGGACCTGGCCAACTACCGGCTGCCGGAGCTCACCCAGGTCGCCGGCTGGACCGAGGAATGGCACTGCAACTGGAAGGTCGCCGTCGAGAACGCGCACGAGAACTACCACGTCATGGGCTTCCACCCGGAGACCCTGCAGCCGACCACGCCGGGCGGGGCGGAGACGACGGTCCGCGCGGACTCGCCGTGGGCCGACAGCATGCGGGTGCGGTACGCGACGCCCCTGGAGCCGGCGTTCCTGGACCTCACCGAGGAGGAGCGGGCCCATCTGTACGGCTTCTTCACCTTCCCCTCGGGCAGCCTCGCCGCTTCGGGCGACATGGTGATCTGGCTCAGCCTGATCCCGTCGGCCCTCGACCGCACCCTGGTCCGGGGTGGGGTGTTGATGCCCGCGGCCATGATCGAGGGCCAGGACCGCGAGTCCGTACGGAAGGGGGCCGAGGCCTACGCCGCCGTGATCAACGGCGAGGACCGGCGGGGCCTGGAGGCGGTCCAGCGTGGCGCCGGCTCCCGCTTCGCCGAGCGGGGCCACCTCTCCCCCAAGGAACCAGGGGTGCTCCTCTTCTACCGCTCCCTGGCCCGGGCGCTGCTCCGCGAGAACGCCGACTGGCCCGGCGGACTCTGAACCCCCCGACGGCCCGGCAGAGGAAAACCCCGGCTCAGCGCACCCTCCCCCGCGCCTTCAGCTGGGTCGCCGGGACCTCCGGGGCGTCCAGGCGGTCGCCGTCGTAGCCCTTCACCTCGCCGAAGCGGTCGCCCGACATCCAGTCCTCGCGCGCCTGGCGGATCTCCTCGTCCGTGCGGCCCACGAAGTTCCACCACCACTTGATCCGTCGACGTTTCCTCAGGTCAGAGGCGACCTAGTCCATCAAAGTCAGCAAAAGTCAGCATCGGAGTGCCTCTGGACGGCCGATTCAGCCCGTAGTCCAGCCGCTGTTTGCGGGGGCAGGTAGCAAGGATCAATGCGGGTCATCCGGTCGCAGTCGACGAGGTGCAGCGGAGGCTCCCGGGGCGCGGTGCGCGCCCCGGGAGCCTCCGGAAGGCCGGCCGTCCTGCGCGGAGGACTAGAGCGCGATCCACTCGGTGGAGGCGGTGACCTCCTTCAGGACGTCCGGGAGCGGCTCGATGCCGAGCCCCGGGCCCGTCGGGACGTCGAGGTGGCCGTCCGCGAGGACGAACGGTTCCGTGATGTCCGTGGCGAAGTAGCGGTGCGAGCCCGAGGTGTCGCCGGGGAGGGTGAAGCCGGGGAGGGCGGCGAGGGCGACGTTGGCGGCGCGGCCGATGCCGGTCTCCAGCATGCCGCCGCACCAGACGGGGACGCCGTGGGCGCGGGCGATGTCGTGGATGCGGCGGGCTTCGAGGTAGCCGCCGACGCGGGCCGGCTTGATGTTGATGATCGAGCAGGCGCCCAGCGAAATGGCCGCGGCGGCGTCGGCGGCGGACTCGATGGACTCGTCCAGGCAGATCGGGGTGCGCAGCAGCTTGGCGAGCTGGGCGTGCTGGACCATGTCGTCGTTGGCGAGGGGCTGTTCGATCAGCAGCAGGCCGAAGTCATCCAGCTTCGCGAGCTGTTGGGCGTCGACCAGGGTGTACGCGGCGTTGGCGTCGACCTGGAGGAGGAGGTCGTCGCCGAAGCGTTCGCGGACGGCGCGGACCGGCTCGACGTCCCAGCCGGGCTCGATCTTCAGCTTGATCCGGACGTAGCCCTCGGCGACGTATCCCTCCACCGCGTCCAGCAGCTCGGGTATCGAGTCCATGATGCCGACGGAGACGCCGCAGGGGACGCGGTCGCGGGAGGCGCCGAGGTGGGAGGCGAAGGATTCACCGGCCGAGCGGAGTTGGGCGTCGAGGACTGCCGTCTCCAGGACCGACTTCGCCATGTGGTGGCCGGTGAAGGGTTCCAGCGCGCGGCCGACGGTGGCCGCGTCCACGCCCTCCTTCGGCAGGGCCGGGACGAGGAAGCGACGCAGGACGTCCTGGGCCCCGTCGACGTACTCGGAGCAGTAGCGCGGTTCGGACATGGCCGCGCACTCGGCCCAGCCTTCCGTGCCGTCGGAGGTGACGACGCGGACGAGCAGGACGTCGCGGCTGGTCTCGACGCCGAAGGAGGTTCGGAAGGGGGCGACGAGCGGCATCGCGATGCGGCGCAGTTCGACGCCGGAGATCTTGGTCTTCATGTGCGGGTGACTCCTGGTCGGTTGTTCAGGCCGTGCGGTGGACGACGTAGCTGCGGCGGTCATGGAAGCCCGCGACGCGGGCGCCCTCGGCGAGCAGGCCGCCGAGGACGTGCCGTACGGCGAGCCGCCATTCGCGGGCGGCGCCCGGGTCGGTGCGGCGCAGGGACTCGACGTCGTCGGGGAGATCGATGAGGACGGTGCCGGCGTCGGTCGGGGCGATCACGGGACGGCCGTCCTGGTTGCGGACGGCACGTACGGTGTCGGCGGGCAGGTCGAAGGTGTACGGCCCCGCGGGCGCGGTCAGGTCCCAGGCGGTCAGGACGCGGTCGGACTCGTCGCCGCCGTTGATGGCGTCGTCCATGGCGCCGTAGAAGGACGGCAGGTACTCCTCGGGGCGGGCGCCGAGTTTGACGAGGTTGAAGTGGGCGTTGCGGCGGATCAGCGGGTCGTAGGTCCAGGTGATGCGCTTCAGTCCGCGGTCGAGGGCCCATCGGCGCTGGTGCAGCTTGAGGGCGAGGCCGATGCCCCGTCCCTGGGAGGCGCCGGTGATGTGGGAGTGCAGGGTGGTGCCGACGGGGTCGCCGTAGAAGCCGACGGAGGCACCGACCAGGTGGCCCTGCTCGTAGGCGCCGGCCACGTAGTTGCCCGCGTGGGACAGGGCGCGCATCACCTCGGCGGAGACGGGCGGGCTGTCGGAGGCCGTGCCCCAGATGTCGGTGTAGAGGCGGCTGACGGTGTCGAGGTCCTCCATGGTGTGGAGTTCCCGGACGTCGAGTGCGGTCACTGCATCGCTCCGACGAGGTGGGCCAGGAGCCGGGCGCGGTCCGGCATCGTGGCGGTGACGACGTGTTCGTGGTCGGCGTGGGCGCCGTCGCCGACGGCGCCGAGGCCGTCGAGGGTGGGGCAGCCGACTCCGGCGGTGTAGTTGCCGTCCGAGGCGCCGCCGACGGTTGCCTGCCGGAGGGGTTCGAGGCCGAGGCGAACGGCGATGTCGCCGGCCAGGGCGAAGAGCCCGCGGGAGGCGTCGGGGTCCAGGGGCGGACGGTTGGGGCCGCCGGTGATCTCCAGGCGCGCGTCGGGGTGTTCGGGTCGCAGGGCCCTGATGAGCTGGTCGACCGCGTCCTGGGCGGCGGCGCTGGGAACGCGTACGTCCACACCGAGGCCGGCCCGGGCAGGAACGGTGTTGTTCGCGGTGCCGGCCGACATCACGGTGGGAGTGACCGTCGTCCCGGGGCCGGCCTCGGCGGTCACCGTGTCGGCGATCCGGCTCAGGGAGAGGACGTGGTGGGCGAGTTCGGTCGCCGCGTTGACGCCCTTCTCGGGTTCGAGCCCGGAGTGGGCGGCGCGGCCGTGGACGGTGATGTCGTAGAGGGAGACGCCCTTGCGGCCGGTCTTCAGGGCTCCCCCGGGCGCCGGCGGCTCCAGGACGAAGGTCGCGGCGCACTGCCGTGCCAGGTCCTCGATGAGCACGCGGGAGGTGTCCGAACCGACCTCCTCGTCGCCCGTGACCAGGACGCAGATCCCGTCGAGGGACGGCAGGGCGGCCAGTGCGTGGAACATCTGGACCAGGCCGCCCTTCATGTCGAAGACGCCCGGGCCTCGGGCGATGCCCTGCTCCACCTTCCAGGGGTGGGTCTTGAGGGAGCCGATCGGCCAGACGGTGTCGTGGTGGCCCAGGAGCAGCACGCGAGGGGTGCCGAAGGTCCATTGGACGTGGGTGACGCCGTCGATCACCAGCGTCTCCGCGCGGGTGCCGAGCAAGCGGGCGCCCTGCTCGGCGACCACCCTGGCGCTGCGTGCGACGGCGGCGTGGTCGGCGGAGTACGACTCGCAGGTCACGAGCTCTTCGAGGTCGGTGAGCATGGCGTCGAGAGCGGGCGTGGGGGTGGACAGGTGGTCCGTTCGCAGGGGGTGGGGTTCGTGGTCAACCGGCACGGTGGGTCCTCCAGGTCGGGATGTCCGCCACGCTAGGCAGGCCCGCGATGGCCCGGTTGGTGTCGTGGTGACAACCTGGGCGCCCGGTTCGTACCGGGGACCCAACATCGGTGGAACGGGCGGGGGGGGGGGGGGGGGGGGGGCGGGGGGGTGGGGGGGGGGGGGGGGGGGGGGGGGGGGGGGGGGGGGGGGGGGGGGGTGCCGCCCGCCGCCGGGCGGTGGGTCCCCACAACCCCACCCGCGGGGGCCGGGCGGCGCGGCCGGCCCCCCCCCCCCCCCCCCCCCCCCCCCCCGCCGCGGTGCAGGTCGTCAGCCCATGTGCTTGGTCATGAGCTGCCGCATGTTGCCGCCGAGGATCTTCAGGACGTCCGCCTCCGGCAGCCCTCGGCGGACCAGTGCCTCGGTCACCAGGGGCATTCCGGCAGGGCCTTCGAGTCCGGGGAAGTCGAACATCGGGTCCTCGTCGTCGAGGCTTTCACAGCAGGGCGGTGTGACGTCGTGCATGACCTCGCGGACGAAGTCCGAGCCGAGGCCGACGTGGTCGATCCCGGCGACGGAGACGATGTGCTCGATGTGGTCGACGATCCGGTCGGCGCTCACCTTCGCCTGGTCGTCGGTGAGGAAGTCCGGTACGAAGTTCACGCACACCACGCCGCCGGTGGCGGCCACGCCCCGGATCTGGTCGTCGGTGAGGTTGCGGTGGTGGTCGCGCAGGGCACGGGCGCACGAGTGGGTGGCGATCAGCGGCCGGGTGGCCAGTTCCAGGACGTGGGCGACACCACTGGCGCCCAGGTGGGAGATGTCGAAGAGCATCCCGAGGCGCTCCATCTCGTGCACCGCCTCGACGCCGGGCGCGGTGAGCCGGCTGCCGGTGGCGTCCTCGCGGCTGCCGTCGGCGAGCGGGGTGCGCCCCCAGTGGGCGATCGAGGCGATCCGTACGCCGAGCCGGAAGAGGGTGGGGAAGAGTTCGACGGAGGCGTCGATGCCGGGGGCGCTCTCCAGGGCCAGGACCAGCGCGACCTTCCCCTCGGCGAGGGCAGCGTCGATGTCGGCGCCGTCACGGCACAGCGCGACCTGGTCGGCGTTGGCCTCGGCGAGGACGTGGGCGCACTCGATCATGCGGAGGGTCTGCCGCAGCGCCCCCTCGGGACGATACTGGTCGTCGATGAACACGGGCAGGACCTGGATGTCGATGCCGCCCTCGCGCAGCTGCGGCAGCCAGCGTTCGCGGAAGAAGGGGCCCCAGCGCTTCGGGGGGCGGGCGGCGACGGCCATGAGGAGGTCGTTGTGCGCGTCGGCGACGACGGCGCGGTGGTGAAGGTCGTGGGACACGAAAAGACCTTTCGGAGGCGGGAGCGCGTCCGGCGGCCCCTGGAAGGGGTGGCGGGCCACCGGACGCGAGGGAGGAGGAGCGTGGGGCTCAGACGTGGGCGAGGCGCGGTACCGCGTCGAGCAGGGTGCGGGTGTACGCGTGCCGGGGCGTCCCGATCACGTCCTCGACGGGGCCGGACTCCACGAGCCGGCCGTGGTGCATGACGGCGACGTCATCACAGACGTAGCGCACGACGGCGAGGTTGTGCGAGATGAACAGCATGGTCAGGCCGAGCTCGCCGCGCAATTCGCGCAGCAGGTTGAGGACGGCTCCCTGGACGGAGACGTCGAGGGCTGAGGTGATCTCGTCGGCGATGAGCAGTTCGGGCTGTGCCGCGAGGGCGCGGGCGATGGCGACGCGCTGGCGCTGGCCGCCGGAGAGTTCGCGGGGGTACTTGCCCGCGTACGTGGCGGGGAGGGCGACCAGTTCGAGGAGCCGCCCGACCTCCGCCGTCCGCTGGGCGCGCGGGACGCGGGTGCCTTCGGCGATGGCGTCGCCGACGCTCATGCGCGGGTTCAGCGAGGAGTACGGGTCCTGGAAGACCATCTGGGCGCGGCCGGGCGCGACGCCGGTGACCGTCCCCCGGTACGGGGTCAGGCCGGCCACCGCGCGGGCGAGGGTGGACTTCCCGGAGCCGGACTCCCCGACGAGACCGGTCACGGACCCCTTCGGCACCTCCAGGCTGACGCCGTCGACGGCGGTGACGGAGCCGTATCGGACGGTGAGTCGGTCGATGTTCACAGGACCTCCCAGCAGGCCACGGAGTGGTCTTCCGTACGGGCGAGCAGCTTGGGCCGGATCGCGCAGCGGGCGGTGGTGAAGGCGCACCGGTCGGCGAAGGCACAGCCGTCGCCGACGTCGCCGGGCGCGGGCTGGCGGCCGGGGATGGTGGTGAGGGGGCCCGACCGGTCGGTCTCCATGTCGGGAAGGGAGCCGACGAGGGCGCGGGTGTAGGGGTGACGGGCGAGGTGGAGGGCGTCGGCGGGGAGTTCCTCGACGATGCGGCCCGCGTACATGACGGCGATCCGGTCGCACAGTTCGCTGACGACGGCGATGTCGTGGGAGATGAACAGGGCGCCCGCCCGCGTCTCGTCGACCGCCTCGCGCAGGACCCGCAGCACCTCGCGCTGGACGGTGACGTCGAGGGCGGTGGTGGGCTCGTCCGCGATGATCAGGCGGGGCGTGCCCATGAGGCCCATGGCGATGACGGCGCGCTGGCGCATACCGCCGGACAGTTCGTGCGGGTACCGCTTGGCAACGTCGGCGGGGTGCTTGATGCGGACTCGGTCGAGGCGTTCGACGGCGCGGGCCCGTGCCTCGGTGCGGGTGGCTCCGCCGTGCAGGGTGGCCACTTCCGCGAGCTGGCCGCCGACCCGCAGGGCCGGGTTGAGCGAGGAGGTGGGGTCCTGGAAGACCATCGCCAGCGACGAACCGAGCAGCTTGCGGCGCTCCGCGTCCGTGAGGCCGTCCAGGTCCACCCCACCGAGCCGCGTGCGGGCGCTGCCGGCGAGGCCGGGGTAGGGCACGATCTGTCCGATGGCGGCGGCGGTCATGCTCTTGCCGCTGCCCGATTCGCCCACCAGGCCGACGATCTCGCCCTGGCGGACGGTCAGCGACACCTGGCGTACGGGGGTGATGTCGCCGGGGAAGACGACGGTCAGGTCCCGGACCTCCAGGACGGCTCCGGGCACGGGCTCGTCCCGGGCGGGGGTCACCACGGGCGCGACGGGCTTGCCGAGCGGTGCGCGGGTGTGGGCGGCGGCCTTCGCGAAGGTGTCGCCGAGGAGCATGAAGCCGAGCCCCGCGAGGGTGACGGCGAGCGCCGGCGCGACGACCACGGACGGGGTGACGTAGACGTGCCCGAAGGCTTCGTTGAGCAGCCGGCCCCAGTCGTACGAGGGTGCCTGGACGCCCATGCCGAGAAAGGACATCGCGGACAGGCCAAGGAGGGCGCCGCCCATGACCTGGGCGGTGTTGAGGATGAGCGGCTCGGCGATGTTGGGGAGGATGTGCCGGGTGAGGATGCGGCGGCGGGGCACGCGCAGCATGCGGGCCGCGGCGATGTAGTCGGATCCGGCGACGGTCGCCGTCATGGTGTGGGTGAGCCGGGCGA
The DNA here is from genome assembly GCF_044544765.1 of Streptomyces sp. NPDC053513. Taxonomy (NCBI): domain Bacteria; kingdom Bacillati; phylum Actinomycetota; class Actinomycetes; order Kitasatosporales; family Streptomycetaceae; genus Streptomyces; species Streptomyces sp. NPDC053513. The sequence continues at coordinate 282,766 of NZ_JBITXP010000007.1, read as the reverse complement.
AGGTCGGTGCGAGGGCCACGCCGATGCCGAGCACGGCGCCCTGTGCTCCGAGGCCGGCGATGACGGCGGTGAACATGGCGAGCAGCAGGGTGGGGAAGGCCACCAGGAGGTCGACCGTGGCGACGACCGCGCGGCCGGCCGGTCGCGGCAGGACCTGCGGCAGGGTGCCGAGCAGGATTCCGGAGACGGTGCCGATGAGAGTGGCCAGGAACGCCAGGCCCAGGGTCAGCCGGGTGGCGACGAGGGTCCGGGCCAGCAGGTCACGGCCGAGGGCGTCGGTCCCGAGCAGGTGCGCGGACGAGGCTCCCTGACTGATCTCCTCCGGGTTGATCCGGGCTGCGGCGTCCTCCCAGATCATGGGGCCGACGACGGCGAGAAGGACCATGAGGGCGACGAGTACGGCGCCCAGCAGGCCGACGGGGTTTCTCAGCAGGCGGCGCATCAGCCCTCCCTGCGGGTGGAGGCGGACGGGGTGGACAGTGTCGACTTGGGATCGAGGAACCCGAGCAGGAGGTCGACGAGGAAGTTGACGACGAGGACGAGGGCGCCGTAGACGAGGATCATGGCCTGCGCCACGGGGTAGTCCTTCTGCGTGATGGCCTCGACGGTGCGCAGCCCGAGGCCGGGCCACGCGAAGACGTTCTCGACCAGGACGCTTCCGGTGATCAGTCCGCTGAGCAGCAGGCCGCCCATGGTCAGGGTCGCGGTGAGGGTGTTGGGCAGCAGGTGGACCGCGTACAGCCGCCGGGCGGGCAGCCGCTTGGCGCGGGCCAGGCGCATGTAGTCGGTGTCCAGTTCGCGCAGGGTCTCCACCCGGGCGAAGCGGGCGATCATCGCCGCCGGGGCGATGGCAAGCGCCGTGACGGGCAGGACGAAGGAGGCGGGCCCGGTCAGACCGGCGGGCGGGAACAGGCCGAGCCCCAGGGCGAGGACGAGCAGCAGCGCCAGACCGTAGAGGTATTCGGGGATGGCGACGGCCGCGCCGGTGAGCGTGGTGAAGGCGGTCTCGGTGCCGCGCCGGCGTCCGTTGTGGGTGCGGACGGCGGCCCACAGGCCCAGCGGCACGGCCACGGCGAGGGCGACGAGGGTGGCGAGGACGGCGAGGGCCAGGGTGTTGGGCAGGCCCTCGCCGATGATGTCGCTCACCGGCTGGGCGGAGAAGAACGAGGTGCCAAGGTCACCTGAGGCAAGGTCGCGGACGTAGTGCGTGAACTGGGTGAACAGGGGATCGTCCAGGCCGAGTTCGCTCCGGCGCTGTGCGACGAGTTCCTTCGGGGCGGTCGGGCCGAGCATCTTGCGCAGCGGGTCGCCGGGGATCAGGTGGATCATCGCGAACGAGGCCACGACGAGAACGGCGAGCGAGCCGGCCAGCCGGAGCAGCTGTCGGGCGAAGAAGGCCGGCGTGAGCCGGCGGTGGCGGCGCGGCGCAGCGGCGACGGGCGTTTGGTGCGGGGTGAGCACGTCAGATGGGGTGGTCACTTCCGTCCTCCCGTCATGCGGATCGACGTCGGGTCGAAGAGCCCCGCCGTGATGCGGAAGGTGGCGTTGTGGGCTGCGGTGGTGAGGGTCTTGTCGACGACGGGGACGAGATCGACGTTGTCGATCAGCGCGCTCTCCGACCGGGCCCACAGGGCGCAGCCCGACGTTCCCGGAAGCTTGCTCGCCTCAGCGGTGAGTTCCTCGTACGTCGTGTTGGTGAGGTGGGCGAAGTTGCCGCCCTCGGGGGTGAAGGGGCCGGACAACGAACCGATGAGCTGCGTGGGCAGGGTGACGCCGAGCGAGACCCAGTCCACGTCCCAGTCCTGGGTGACCGCTTCCACCTCGTCGTAGGCGGCGTCCGACAGGGCCCGCAGCCGCACGTCGACGCCGACCTTCTTCCATGCCTCGGCCAGGTACTCGGCCGCGGCGGCCATGCTCTCGCCGCCGAAGGTGCCGTAGATCATGCGGATGGTGAGCCTCTTTCCTTCCTTCGTCCGGAAGCCGTCGGGGCCTTTGCGCCAGCCGGCCGCGTGGAGCGCCGAGCCGGCCGCGATGGGGTCGAAGGCGGGCAGGTGGCCGGTGACCGTGTCATCGGGGCAGGGGTTCGGCTTCAGGACCAGACCGGTGGGCCGTTGTCCGGTGCCGCCGGTGGAGATCGCGCCGAGGGCGTGCAGGTCGACCGCCTGGAGCAGCGCCTTGCGGACGGCCGGGTCGTGTCCGGGGTGTCCCTTGCCCTGGTGGAAGAAGAACTCCTGGGTGCCGTTGGCCTGCACGGTGGTGGTCACGCCGGGGACGTTGGTCACCCGGGCACGGTCGGGGCCGGCGAACTGCGCGGCGTTCAGCTGGTGGGAGAGCAGCAGGTTGGCCGCGGTCGACTCGCTGCCGACGACCTTGAGGACGACCGAGCCCGGCATGGCGGGATCGGATGCCGTGGCTCCGCCGGGTCCCCAGGCGTAGTCCGTGCGCCGCGTGAACGTGTAGCTCTGGTTCGGCCGGGCCTCCGTGAGCTGGAAGGGGCCCGATCCGGAGGTTCCGCTCTTGAGCAGGGAGCGATCCTTCAGGCCCTTGCCGCAGACCATGAACAGGTACCGGGTGCTCTGCAGGATGAGCGCGAACGGCTCGGGCGTGGCAAGAGTGACCGTACCCGCCTGGTCATCGGCCTTCGCGGTCAGGCCTTCGGGGACCACGACACCGATGGCGGGCGACTTGGTGGCCGGATCGGTGATGTGGTCGACGTTCGCGGCGATCGTGCTCGGCGTCACCGGGCTGCCGTCCGCGCAGGTGACGCCGCGGCGCAGGGTGAAGGTGACCGACGACGGCCTGACATCCCACTTCTGGGCCAGGCCCGAGACGATGCGGCCGTCGGGGTCGATGTTCACCAGTGTGTCGTAGGCGAGCGACAGGGCGGTGTACGTGGTGCTGTTCTGGAACTGGGCCGGATCGAGCAGACCCGGGTCGGTCTTGATCGCGAAGGTGAAGGCGTCGCCGCCGGACGACCCGGCCTGCGCGACGCTGCCGCAGCCGGCCGCAAGCAGGGACGCCGCGAGACAGGCGGATATCGCCTTGGCTCTTTTCATCGAGGGCTTCATAGGGGGACTCCTTGGAGCGGGAGAGTTGCCCCACAGTCGCGGCTCGTGGCCGGAATTGATTCAGTCAGGGCGACGAAAGCGGCGGTGCTTGTTGGGTGCGGGATCCGAAGTTGGGCACCGGGGCTGAAGACACGAGGGCCCCGGGCCGCGGGAAAGCGGTCCGGGGCGGTCTGGGGCCGGACGAGTTCGTACGGCACCGGTGGCTCGTTCATGTCCGGGTACGGAGATGGTCCACGGCGGCCCTGGCGACGCGCCCGATCGCACGGTCGGCGAGGGGCTGCCGGGTGGCCGCGGTCGAGGTGCGCAGGAAGACGCCGACGGCGTACCGCTTGCCGTCCGGGTACGCGATCACGCCGGCCTCGTTGCGTACGGCGAAGTCGGTGCCCGTCTTGCCCGCGAGCCGCACGTCCGGTTCGGGGAAGCCCGAGACGAGGCGGTGCTGCCATACCTGCTGTCCCATGATGTCCCGGACCTCGGCGCAGGCGCTCGCCGGCCCGGCCTCGTCGTGCCAGATCGCGGCGAGCAATGCGGTCACCTCGCGCGGGGTGCTCGACGGGCTGGTGCCGGGGGCGCAGGCGCGCAGGGCGAGAAGCCGTTCGTCCGGAACGCCGACGAGCTGGTCGTCGAGGGAGCGGTCGGGATCGAGCCCCAGTTCCTGGCGGATGTCGTCGTCCAGGGCGGCGCAGGAGGAGAACCCGAAATCGGGAAAGCCCAGTTCGTCGAGGGTCGCGCGGACGCGGTCGGTTCCGACGATGTCCAGGAGGAGGTCGGTGGCGGCGTTGTCGCTGATCGTCATCATCATGAACGCGAGGTCGCGGGCGCTCATCTCGACGTCGTACGCGCAGCCGTCCGTGCCGCTGCCGCCCGCCCGGTACGCGGCGGTGACCGTATGGCGCTGGGCCGGGTCGAGTTCCCCTGTCGCCACCTGCCGGGCGTACTCCAGGGCGATGGGGATCTTGAAGACGGAGGCGAGCACCACCTGGGTGTCGGCGCCGTGGTCGAACTCGGCACCCGTGTCGAGGTCGCGGACGTGGACGAAGCCTTCGACACCGGCCCGGGCGAAGGTGGACGAGAGCGTGGTGCGGACCTGGTCGGCGCCTGCCGTCCGCGCGGCTGTGGTCATGTCGTCTCCTCGGGTGTGGCGGCGGCCGGGGCTCGGCGCAGGTGGTCGACCGCGGTCCGTGCGGCGCGGCCGATCGCGGCGTCGGCGGCCGGGTTGCGACCGCCCAGGGCGGGGGTGCGCAGGAAGACCGCGACGGCGTAGCGGCCCCCGTCGGGGTACTCGACAACGGCGGCTTCATTGAGGACGCCCCACAGGGAGCCGTTCTTGGCCGCGATGCGGACGTCGTCGTCGAAGCCCGCGACGAGGCGGTGGACGGACAGCCGATGGCTCATGAGCTCGCGGACCTCGGCGCAGGCTTCGGCCGGTCCGGCCCGGTCGCGCCAGATCGCCGTCAGCATGGACGTGACCTCCCGGGGCGTACTGGACGCGGAGCGGGCGGGGTCGAGCATGGCCAGGCCCCTGATCCGGTTCTCGCCCACCCGGTCGAGCTGGGCGTCGATGTCGCCGTCCGGGTCGAGGCCGAGCTCCTCCCAGACGGGGTCCCACAGCTCGCGGTAGCGCCCGACGGGCAGGCGGGGGCAGCCGAGTTCGGCGGCGACGGCGCGTACCCGGTCCGTGCCGAGGATCTCCATGAGCTTGTCGGTGGCCGCGTTGTCGCTCATGGAGAGCATGAAGAAGGCGAGGTCGCGGGTGCTCAGGGTGACGTCGTGCCGGCAGCTGTCGGTGCCGATGCCACCGCCCTCGCGGTTGGCCGCGGTGATGGTGTGGCGGGCGGCCCGGTCGAGGGAGCCGGCCGCGGCCTGGCGGGCGTAGGCGACCGCGACGGCGATCTTCCGTATGGAGGCGACGATGACGGGGGCGTTGGCGCGGAAGGCGACCTCGCGGCCGCCGCCCTCACCGGCCCCGCCTTCGCCGCCGCCGTCGATGTCGCGGGCGTGGACGAAGCCCTCGACTCCCGCCTCGTCGAAGATCGTCCGGAGAGCGGAGGTCGCCGCGTCTGCGGTGGGGGGTGGTGCCATGGGGATCCAATCCTGCGGTGGTCAGCTGGTCTTGGGGGTGGCGCGGCCGCTGTAGTGGAGGTACGCGGGGCCGTCGGGGCGCCGCTCGAACACCACCGCGTCCCCGGTCGAGTCGTCTTCGTCGCGGCCGACGAACGTGGTCGTGTCGACGGCGACGAGGTCGAGGGTGCGGGACCGGGCGAGGCCGACGAGGATGCCCGTGGGTTCGGTACGCAGGCGCAGCCCGCCCTCGTGCGCGGTCACGTGGATCCTGCTGCCGGCCCGCTCGTACACGCCGGTGAAGGGCTCGACGTCGACGTGGACGGGCGGCTCGGGCGGCGCGAGAGGGGTGGGGACGTCGATCGCGTGCAGGTCCCCGAGGAGTTCGGTGGCGAGACGATGCTGGAACTCCACGCTGCGGCCGCCGTTGATCAGTACGGCGACGACCGTGCCCAGCTCGGGCAGGACCCAGAGCGCGGCGTGCTGGCCGATGGTGTCGCCGGTGTGGGAGACGATCTGGTGGCCGTCCCACTCGTCCAGGCACCAACCGATGCCCCACTGCCGTCCGCCGGTGTGCGGATTGGGCAGGTCGACCTGTGCCTGCCGCAGGGCGGCGGGGTCGGCGAGGAGCGCTCCGGGGGTGAGGTGGGCGCGGCCGAAGGTGACCACGTCGGCAGCCCGGGCGCAGATCAGTCCGGCGGGGCCGACGGACCGGGGCAGTCCCCACTGCGGCACCACGGCACCGTGCTCGTCGTGGCCGACGGCCGCGCCGAAGCGCAGCACGTCCTCCGGAAGGGTCCAGGTGTGGGAGAGGCCGAGCGGGTCGCAGATCTGCTCGCGCAGGGCCCGGTCCCACACCTTTCCGGTGAGCTGCTCGACGACACGGCCCGCGATGGCGAAGCCGGAGTTGCAGTACGAGTGGGAGTCTCCGACGGGGAAGGTCTGCTCCAGGCCGGCGCAGGCCTCGACGTACCGGCGCAGGCAGCCGTCGCCGCGCCCGGTGTCGAGGAACAGGTCGCCGTCGATGCCCGAGGTGTGGGTGAGCAGGTGGCGCAGGGTGATCGTCTCGGTGGCACGGGGGTCGCCCACCCGGAACTCCGGAAGGATCTCCACGACGGGGGTGTCCAGCGTGACGCGGCCCTGTTCGACCAGGAGCATCAGCTGCGTCGCGGTCCACACCTTCGTGACCGAGCCGATCTGGAACAGCGAGTCGGTGTGGGTCGGCGCCCCGGTCGCGGTGTTGAGGACGCCCGTCGCGCACTCGTGAAGCTCGCCGCCGTACCAGAACGCCAGGCTCGCGCCGGGCACCTCGCAGTCGGCGGCGAGCGCCGTGAGGCGCCTCGTCCAGTGCTCGATGTCGGCCTTCACGCTCGCCCTCCGGGTGGCTCGATGTGTCTGCTTGCGGCTCGGTGAGCTTGGCCGGAAGCGTACGTACGAAGACGCCGACAGGGTTCGTACGGGGACACGAACGTGCAGGTCGGGGCTTGTTGCGGCGGACGACTCCGAAGGCGGTCGGCGTTCCTAGGGTGGCGGGCACCCGACGTACGAGGAGACGAGACGACGATGCCGCTGATCGACCGCGACGACTGCGCTCTGGTGATCATCGATGTGCAGACCGATTTCTACCCGCCCCACCGCCTCGACGTGGACCGGCAGCGGTTCCACGACATGGTGCGGCGCATCGCCTGGATCACGTCCGTGGCGGACCGCCTGGAGATCCCCGTCGTGGTGACCGAGGAGGACCCGGCGGCCAGCGGCCACACCGTGCCGGAGATCCGTGAGGTGCTGCCGGCGAAGGCGGTCACCCTGCCGAAGAACGCCTTCGCGGTGTGGGACAACCCCGACATCGCCGCCGCGATCGAGGCCACCGGACGCACGACGATGATCCTGGTCGGCATCGAGACGGACATCTGCGTCGCCCACTCGGCGATCCAGCTGCACCACGCCGGCAAGCGCGTGGTGGTCGTGGACGACGCCGCCTACTCCCCCGGTCAGGCCCACGAGCGGGGCCTGCGGCGGCTGGCGGGCCGGGGCATCGAGACGCTCTCCACGAAGGAACTCTTCTACGACTGGGTGCGCACCATCCAGGACGCGGACGCTTTCCACGACACGCACGCGGACCTGATGCTCCCGCCGGGCGTCCGGCTCTGACCCCGCTCAGTCGACGGCGGCGGCGGGGCCCGGGCCTTCGGTTCCGGTCCCGCCGCCCTTCTGCGTCCGTCCCGGTTCCAGCAGGCGCAGCTGCAGCATCGCGGCGAACCGGGCCGACGGGTCCTGGAGGTCGATCTCGCCGACCTCGGCCACCCTGCGGATCCGGTACCGGAAGGTGTTGGGGTGGACGAACACGCTCGCCGAGGCGGTGATCACGTCCCCGAAGGCGTCCAGCCAGGCCCGCAGCGTCTCCACCAGGTGGGCGTTGTGCTTGGCGTCGTACGCGACGAGGCGGGCGAGGGGTCCGGAGAGCTCGTCGCGGTTGGCGACGGCCAGGTCCCGCATCTCCAGGAGCAGGGCGTCGACGTACACGTCGGCAATCGAGGCGACGCGCTTGCCCGTCCGGCCGGTGAACAGCACGCGCAGCGCCCGGTCGGCGTTGGCCCGCGATCGGGGGAGCGCCGCGGGTTCCTCGGCGACCGAGCCGATCCCGATGACGGCGCCGGTGCGGTCGCCGGTGCGCTGGAGGAAGTTCGCCGCCACCTGCAGGGCGCGTTCCCGGGTGTGGGCGTTGTCGCCGGGGACGGGGAAGAGCGCGTACGCGACGTCGCCGAGCAGCGCCACGGCGGAACGCGGCTGTACGGCGGTGAGGTGCACGGCCAGGGCGGAGGCCAGGCGCTGGCGCTCGGCCGTCACGTGGGCGTGGTCCTCACCCTGCTCGGGCGCGAGCCCCATGGCCATCACCAGTGCGGGCTCGTCGACGAGGCCGAGCCGACCGAGGGCTTCCACCGCGCCGGCTCCGCCTTCGAGGGCGGTCGTGACGAGGTCGGCCCGCAGGCGGTTCTCGGCGTCTGTACCGGCCCGGAAGCGGAGCATGTGGAGGGCGACGAGCTTCGCCGACTCCAGGAACGCCTTCTCCCGCTCCGGGGTGAGGGGCTTGCGCAGCGCCGCCCACACGGAGCCGAGGAACTCGTCCCCCGCCCGGACGGCGACGGCCACCCTCGGCAACGCCACCTCGCCGCCGAGAGTGGGCGCTGGCACGTGCACCAGGCCCTCGCTGCGGTAGAGCTCCTTGAAGACGCCGTGCTCCTCGTGGTGGCGCAGATAGCGCTCGGGCACCTGGCGGGCCAGGATGCTCTCCACTCGGGGAGCATCCGCCTCGTCCTGCCGCCCGGAGAACGCGAGGATGCGGGAACGGCGGTCCTCGATGGTGACCGGAGCGTCGAGCAGCGTGGCGATGGCGTTCGCCAGGGCGAAGAGGTCCCCGGACGGCACCCCGCCGAGGGTCTGCTCCTCGCCCTCCCCCACGTCGCCTTCGGCGAGCAGGGTGCGCAGCATCGCCGCCAGCTGGGCCCAGGAGGCACCGCGGGTCAGGGCGAGCAGCGCGACACCGGTCTCGTCCACGACCGGCTCCAGCTCGTCGGCGTCGTCGACGGGGCCGCGCACGACCAGCGCGGTGGCGCCGAGCGCGGCGAGGTACCGCAGCAGCCGGGCGGTCTCCTCCGCGCCGTGGACGCCGACGCCGAGCACGATGGCACGCTCCGGGTGGTGCTGTTCGTCGTACGGGTCGTGGATGCCGACGCCGCCGATCTCCCCGGCCGCGTCGGGGTCGCCGTACAGCAGGTCCAGGAGGGTGTGGCCGAAGTCCTCGAGCACCCGGCTGAGGCTCCGTGCGGGGTGCGTCGACATGTGCCTGATCATCTCCGCAGGTTAGGACGGGCGCGCCCCTGCGACGTGGTGCGTGCGGACGAGGGTACGTCAGCCCGTTCGTACCAGGGTACGAACGGGTTCGGTGGGCTGCCACAGGCGGGCGACGGCGGCTTCGGCGAGGGCCTCGGTCGAGTCGATCAGCGGGAGCACCCGGGCGGCGGCCGCGCCGATCAGAGGGATCTCGGTGCAGGCGGCGATCGCCACCTGGGCACCCTGCTCCTTGAGGCTCTCGGCGGCCGTGGCGATCCAGCGCTCGGGCCCGGCGGGATCGGCGCCGCCCTTGACCGCGCGGATCGCCGCGTCGACGTACTCCTCCTGTACAGCGGCGGGCACCTGCACGACGTCGAGCCCGAGCCGGGCGCCGGTTCGCTCGTACAACCCGGCCAACCGCGTCCCCCGGGTCGCCAGGACGCCCACCCGCTCAAGGCCGGACATGCGGCGGGCCGCCGTCTCAAGCGCGGCCCTGATCATGTCGAGGACCTCGACACCGGTCGCCTTGGACAGCTGCTCGACATAGGCGTGCGCGGTGTTGCAGGGAACGGCGATGCAGCTCGCTCCCGCGCGCTGGAGCCAGCGGGCGCCTTCCACGAGGGCGGGCACGGGGGACGGCCCCTCCCCGAGCAGCGCCGCGGTCCGGTCCGGGACGGCGGGATCGGCCCACATGACGACGGGCAGGTGCGCCTGGTCGGAGCCGGCCGGGGTGCGCTCGACGAGCCGCCGGTAGAAGTCGGCCGTGGCGAGGGGGCCCATCCCGCCGAGGATGCCGAGGGTGGGGCGGGTGACGTGACGCATGCGGAGCGGCCTTCCGTACGTTCCCGCTGTCGTCCGCGGGGTCTCGACGCGATCGTCGTCCGATCCGACCTGCGGGATGTCGTCGCCGGCACCGAAAGAGGCGGACCGGATTGGTACGGAACGCCCGAGCGCCCCGAGCAGAACGGCGAGTTCGGCCGAGCGGACGAAATGACCGCCCCAGACCTGTGGCAGGCGCCGAACCCCTCCGCATAGGCACGGATTTGACTGACCTCCGCCCCTGCCCCAGCCCGCCTGCCGGGCTGAGCTCGCTCGTCGTCGACACGAAAGCCCACCATGCACACGTACGACCCTGCCCTCACCGACCTCGTCCTCGGCTCCCTGCGTGACCGCCTCTCGAACCGGCCCGCGCTCAACCACCCGGGCGAGGGGGACAAGCTCGACCGGGTCCTGGCGGGGCTGATCGGGCCGGAGGGCAACGATCCGGCGGAGGTCCTGCGGCTGTGGACCGAGCAGGTGGCACCCACCACGATCACGGTCGACAGCCCCCGCTTCCTCTCCTTCATCCCCGCGGCCCCCACGCAGGCCGCCGCCCTCTTCGACGCGCTCGTCTCGTGCTCGTCGATCCAGGGCGTCTCGTGGCTCCTCGCCTCCGGCCCCATCGCCGCCGAGAACCAAGTCCTGCGCCTGCTCGCGGACCTCGCCGGGATGCCGGCCGCCGCGGGCGGCTGCTTCGTCTCGGGCGGTTCGGCCGGGAACCTCTCCGCTCTGGTGACCGCGCGCGACACGGCCCGGCGCCGCCGGGGCCTCGGCCCGTACGATCGCGTCAGGTTCGCCGTGTCCGACCAGGCCCACTCCTCCGTCGGCAACGCCCTGCGCATCATCGGCGTCGAGCCGTTCACGGTGCCGACCACGGATCACCGCCTGACCGGCCCCGCGCTGCGCGCGGCGCTCCTCGCCGACGCGGACCCGTCGGACGTCATCGGGGTGGCGGCGACCGCCGGCACGACCAACGCCGGCATCATCGACGACCTCGCGGGAATCGCCACCGAGGCCCGGGAGTTCGACCTCTGGTTCCACGTGGACGGCGCCTACGGGGGTGCCGGCCTCCTCGCCCCGAGCGTCCGCCACCGCTACCGGGGCATCGAGCACGCCGACTCCCTCGTCATCGACCCCCACAAGTGGCTGTTCGCCCCCTTCGACTGCGCCGCCCTCCTCTACCGAGACCCGCGCCTGGCCAGGGCGGCCCACACCCAGGACGCCTCTTACCTCGACGCCCTTCACACGGACGACGACACCCAGTGGAACCCCAGTGACTACGCCCACCACCTCAGCCGCCGCGCCCGCGGCCTGCCGCTGTGGTTCTCCCTCGCCGTCCACGGCACCCGCGCCTACGGCGAGGCCGTGGAGAAGGCCCTCACCCTGGCCCGCGCTACCGCCACCCTCATTCGTAAGTCCCCGCACCTCGAACTCGTCCGCGAACCAGAGCTGTCCGCCGTACTGTTCCGCCGGACCGGCTGGACCGCCGAGGACTACACGGAATGGTCCGCCCGCTTGCTCGCCGGCCAGACCGCATTCGTGGCCCCGACCGGCTGGGAAGGCGAGACCGTCGCCCGACTCACCTTTCTGCACCCCGAGACCAGCCTTGACATGGTCAGAGAGATCATCGAGACGATGAGGTAAAGGCCGCCGCGAGGAGCGCCCCAGGCCGCCAGGAAGACGCGGTGACGGAGGCGCCGAGGCTGGACCCGTCCGGCGGATGAAGGCGATCCCCCGGGCGAGCACTGAATGAGGTCGCCGCATCCGAACCTGACCGCCCTCCACGAGCCACACCTCGGAAGCCTGCGGCTGAAGGCGGCAAGGGCCACGTAGAGCTGGACCCGGACGGTTCAGCTGCGCGACCGTTGCCTCGGCCGTACGGACCTCCTGTGCGTTTTCGACGGCCGCGCTCTGCGGACGATCGCCGTCCTGGCCGCTGTCCCGAAGGCGTGCAAGGCCCGGCCGAGCAGCCGGGCCTTGCGGGAAGTCGTTGACGATGCCGTCCAGGTCGGCGAAGAACGGGTCGCTGCGCAGACCGGCGGAGAAGCGGTAGCCGTTGCTGTTGAGTGCCCGACATCGTCTGCGTGTCCAAGTCGATCAGCGGCTACGGGATGCCCATGGCCCTCACCTTGATCCGCCCGGAGTACGACGTGTGGCGCCCCGACGAGCACAACGGCACCCTCCGCAGCTACAACCGGGCCTTCGTCACCGCCGGCCGGGCGCTGGAGACCTTCTGGTCCGACGGTGCGCTCCAGACCAGGACCACCGTGCTGGGCGAACGGGCATCCCGCTCCCTCACCGAGACGGCCCGCCTCCACGGACTCGCCACGCCGCGTGGGCGGGGTCTGGTCTGGGGTCTCACCCTCGACCGCCCGGGTGCGGCCCAAGAGGTCTGCGACGCCGCCTACCTGGCCGGGCTGCTCCTGGAGACCGCGAGCCTGCAGGACGAGGCGGTCAAACTGCTGCCGCCGCTCACCGTGACCGACGAGCAGCTGGAGCAGGGGCTGGCGGTACTCGACGAGGCCGTCGCGTCCGTGGCCGGCGTCCGGGACCTGGCGATCCGGCCGTGACCCTGCCCTGACTGCCCCCTGCGGCGAGGGGGCCAGGGCCTCGCGCGTACGGGAGGCCCCGTCCTCACTCCCCGGTCAGCGGGTTCGGAAGCGGCGGTACAGGTTGCGGGCCACGTACACGCCCGGTCCTCCGAAGCCGACGATGTCGACGCGTCCGTCACCGGTGACGTCGGCGAGGAAGCGGGGGTGGTGACCGACCCGCCAGGCGCCGGCGTCGTCGTTGTACCCGAAGCCCCGACAGACCAGCTGGGCCTGTTCGAACGTGCCGTCACCGCGGTTGTGCGCCACCCAGACCCCTTCGTCGCCGAAGCCGACGATGTCGGGGTTGCCGTCGCCGGTCACGTCGGCGAGGAAGCGCAGGTGCTTCTTGGCCGTCCATCCCTGGGCGGTGCCGAAGTCGTTCAGGACGAGCTTCGAGGGCTCGAAGGTGCCGTCGCCGAGGCCGCGTGCGACGACGACGCCGTGGGGGCCGAAGCCGATGATGTCCGTCGCCCCGTCGCCGGTGGTCCTGAGCAGGAACCGGGGGTGCTCCTCGGCCGACGTCCACCCCCGGTCGGCCCCGAAGTCGTCCAGCACGTACAGAGGTTCGGCGTAGACACCGTCCTCGTCCTGGAGGGAGATCCAGACGCCGTCGTCGTGGCAGCCGACGAGGTCGAGTCGGCCGTCGCCGGTGGTGTCGGCCAGGAAGCGGGGATGCCTGTCGGCCAGCCACCCGCCGGCCTTCTCGCCGTGGCCGAACGCCCGGAGAGCGGGCTCGTCGGGAAGCAGCGTGAACTTCCCCTCCTCGTCCTGGAGGGAGATCCACACCCCGTCGTCGTGGCAGCCGACGAGGTCGAGTCGGCCGTCGCCGGTGGTGTCGGCCAGGAAGCGGGGATGCCTGTCGGCCAGCCACCCACCGGCCTGGTCGCCGTGACCGAACGCCTTGAGGGCCGGGTCGCCGCCCGGGGGTGCGAACGTCCCGTCCTCCTCCTGGGAGGACACCCGGACACCGTCCGCGGCGAGCACCACGATGCCGGGCTCGCCTTCGCCCGTGACGTCCGCGAAGGTCCACAGGTCCGCGGGGCTCGCAGAGGGAGCGGGCGGGTGCAGCACACGCTCCTCGTCTTCGAACGTGCCGTCACCTCGCGCAGCCGCCGTCACCGTCCCCTTGGCCGGCTTGAGCGCGACGATGTCCGCCGGCGCCTTTCCGGCGGTCTCGGCGAGGAACCGCGCGCCGAGTCCGGCCCACCAGCCCGGCTGTCCGCCGGAGCCGGGCACGACCCCTTCGCTCTTCCAGCCGCCCGCGTCCTGGTCGGTTCCGAACCGGTCGAGGACCAGCAGCAGGTCGCTGAACGAGGGTGTCGCGTCGGGTGCGGGCCGCAGCGCCGGAGAGGGAGCCAGCCGCCAGGACTGCCGGCCGTTCCAGTGGCCCAGCCGTGCCCAGCGCAGTACGGGATCGCTGACGCGTTCGGGCTCGGCCGGGACGAGACGCCACCGCTGGCTGTCCGTGTCCTCGTCGTACGCGCGGAGGACGACCGGAATGCCGTGCTCGGCGGACGCGTCGAGAGCGGCACCGGGGTCGAGTCCGAGGTCGAGGACGGTGTCGTCGGCCGCGCTCTCGATGCAGTAGAGGTCGGCTTCCCCCTCGACGGGGACGAGGCGCCACTGCTGGCTCTTCTTTCCGTCGGCGGCGTCCGCCTGCCGGACGCCGCCGCCCGGGGCGGCAGGCCGTTCCATCGCCTTGCCGCCCGTCGCGTTGCGGATCACGTAGACCTGTTCGTCCTGCGCGGACCGCACGGGGACGATCTGCCACTGCTCCGGGGACGGACCGTCCTCGGGGAGTCCACGGACGACGAGCGCCCCGGCCTGCCCCGGCGCGGCCCTGCCGTCCAGGGTCTTCCCCGTGGCGGCGTTGACGATCTCCAGTTTCAGTTCTTCGGTGGGCACGGGCATCGTGGTGCCTCTTCCAGGCGGTGCGGACGGTGACTCGGAGTGGGTGGGGTGCGGCGGTGGCCGCCGGTCACGTGAAGACGTGGTGGTACGGCACGTTCCACTCGCTGGGCAGGCGCGGGTAGAAGGTGTTGATGACCGTCCCGGTGAAGTCCCCGCCCCAGTTGTGGGTGAGCCGCACCTCGCTGTTGGCCGTCACCGCGTGGTCCTTGAAGCCGAGGATGGTGTCGGGGTGGGTGATCGGCACGAAGGTGATGCCGCCCCACGGCGTGACCGTGACGACCCAGAGTTGGGTGTCCTCGGGTGCGCCGTTCTTCCCCCGCCATTTGTCGCCGACCTTGTCCGGCAGACCCACCTGGACGGTGTCGGCCGTGCTCTTGGGCGCGTCCTGGTGAACGGTCATGCGCCTGCGCTGCGGCTTGGGCGTGCCGTCGTCGCCGCGTCCCGCGTCGGTTCCGCTCGCACCTGCGCCGGCGGGCTTGGGCGTCACCTGGCCGGCGGCGCTTTCGATGAAGTACAGGGGACGCTGCCCGAAGAAGCCGGCGGGGGTGATGTGCCAGAGGTGGCCCTTGGCCTCCTTGACGGTCTCGTCCAGGGCCGTGGCCAGCTGGACGCCCTTGTCGTGGCTCTCCTCGCCCAGCTCGGCGGGCCGCAGATAGCCGCCGTTGAAGGCGTGGACGAGCATGACCGGACGGTTCTCCACCAGCGCGGCCACGATCGCGTTGTCGTAGCTGTTCACCGCCACCGGGCCGCCGACCACCAGACTGGACATCGCCGTGCGCTCTTGCGTGTACATCGCGAAAACCTCACCTGTTTTTGAACGTGAAGAGTAATTCTTCGGGCGCTCCGGGAAGCGGTTTACCGAACGGTTTTCTACAGCCTTCATTGACTTTGGCCTGCACGTGGCCAGAACTGATCGGGTGGCTGAAAACGCAACATCGCTTACGGTGGCGGCCGAGGTCACGCTACCCGCTTGCAGGAACGTCGAAAATCCACCGATCGTGTGGAGAGCGGTGAAGAAAGGTCACTTCATCGGCGTTTCGGAAGCGATTTCCGAAAGTCGACCCACTCGATTGAGCGGAAGAGGCCTATTCCTCTTCTCGGGGAAAGGGAGAGTGAGATAACTTCAGATGCCGGGACATGCGCACATTCATGTTTGCTTTTCATTGGGCATGGTTCGGCCGAAAACAGTCGAGGACGGGTAGATGCCTTCCACCGCATACAGCCTGGTAGATGCCAAGCGTCAGCCGCTGACGAAGAAGAACCTGCGGGAACTCAACATCGAGCAGACCTGGCAGGCCATCCTGGACCACCCCAGCCTGGTCTACGTCGACCCTTCCGGCGTGAAGCACAAGCCCGTCGGGTTCTCCGTGAACAAGTCGAGCTTCGGCACCTTCTCCGGAACCGCGTCCCAACTGGGCTGGCTCGCCTACATGAACCTCGGAGAGCCGCTGATCGAGGTGCGGGGCGACATCGGCCAGCCTCCGCCCGACACCTTCTCCTCGCGCACCTACGTCAACCGCAGCCAGTCCGAGATGACCTTCACCGACTCGGTCGACTTCACCGTGTCGAACGGCGTCACGTGGTCGCTGCACGGGGACGCCAAGCTCACTTTCGGCGGCAGCGTCGGCGCCTCGCTGCAGCTGCAGTTGCAGAACCAGCTCCGCCTGGACCTGCAGTCCCAGCTCGCGGCGTCGTGCCAGAACGGTACGGCGAACAAGAACGCGAACACGGTCACCAACAAGAACAGCAAGGACAGCGTCGGCGTCGACAACGCCAACACCACCGAGACGTCCGCGAGCAGTTCCGCGACGAACTCCTCGTCGAACACGATGACCAACTCGGTCGGGTTCACGACTTCGGGCAGTGCCACCGGCAACGCGTCACTCAACGCCTCGCTCGCTCTCGGCATCGCGGCCACCGTCGGGGGTTCCCTGACCACCAGCTGGGCCTCGAAGTCGCAGATCTCCGGCAAGGTGCCGGCGAACTCCCGCGTCCAGACCATCGTCACGCAGCGGCGCACCCGCAAGCAGTACACCTACGAGATCCCGGTGAGCTTCTCCGGGCTGATCGCGGTGCAGTACGCCGTGCCGGTGAAGGTCCTGTCTCCGCCGCAGCCCGGCACGTACCCCGGCCTGAGCCCCTTGGTCGCCCGCGACATCGGCGACATCGACCTGGCACCCGGCGGCTTCCGCATGAAGGGACTGGCCGAGGTCGTCTCCGCGCTCGATGTCCACCACACCTTGCTCGGCGTCGAGGCCCTGTCCGCCAGCCAGCAGACGCTCTACAAGCAACCCTGACCGCGCGGCACCGCCGCCACGACGACCAGAGGTGACGACCATGGTGTTCGACAACATCTTCCACTCCGCGGGCAAGGGCGCCGGGCTCTTCTCCGTGACCACCGACAGCACGAAGCCCCAGCCGGGTGCGGACGTCGACTTCGAGGACTCCGACGACATCACCTACGACGACACGATTCCCAGCCTGTTCAACAGCGCGATCCACGGCGCCTCTTCCCGCGCGAAGATCGTGCAGGAGACATCGCCCGAAGCGCGGGCCGTCCTCGGCTTCCTCGGCTCCTTCATCCAGACCACCCAGGCGTCCGCCGGCGCGCAGGCCCAGTACGCGCAGGATCCCGGTTCGGTCAGCAAGGCGGCCTCCGCGGGCATGCAGGAGGCCAGCGCCACGGTGAAGGAACACGGCGACCTCCAGAAGGACGAGGACCTGGAGAGCAGGCCGAAGAAGAGCGACTTCAGCAAGCCGCCCAAGACCCCGGACGCGCCCAAGGCCCCGGAGGCCCCCCAGGCTCCCAAGGCGACCGCACCGAAGCCGTCCTGATCCGGGTAAGGCCGGAGCGGCCTGTGGGGCAGGTGACGAGACCGTCCCTGCCCCACACGCGTGCTATACGGGAAGCAGCTGCCACTGCCGTCCTCGGTGGTCGCCCTCCGAGTCGTGTTGCGTGACGGGCGTGCGGGCGTTGGCGTCCACCCGTAGCAGCAGACCACTGTGGTGATTGGCGATCTCGAACACCCGCGGGGCGTCGTTCGCCGGGCCGGCCGGGATCAGCCGCCAGTGCTGGTGGTGCGCGTCACCGCCCTCGTAGGCCCGCTGCGCGACCGCCGCCCCCGCTGTCTCCCGCGCGTCGGCAACCTCCAGGACCTTGCCGCTGCGCACGTTCTCGATCCGGTACAGCACCTCACCGTCCACCTGGCCCGCCGCGATCAGCCGCCACCGCTGGTGACTCCTGGGCGAGGCGAGCACCTGGTGGATCTCGGCACCGTCCTTGAGGGACTCGCGGTGAACCCCGATCCGCAGCCTGCTGCGGACGTTCGCCCAGGAGACCACCGCACCCGAATCGGGCAGCCCGGCCATCTTCTCCGAGGTGACCTTCCGGATCCGGTTGTTGGTGAAGTCGGCGATGTAGAGGGTGTCGACGCAGTCCACGGCGAGCCCGTACGGCTGGTTCACCTGTGCCGAAGCGGCCGGGCCGCCGTCACCGCCGAAACCCGCGGCGCCCGTGCCGGCGACCGTGCTGATCGTCCCGTCCGCCGCCACGCGCCGCACCCGATGGTTGCCGTAGTCACCGATGAAGACGACGCCCGCGCTGTCGACCACCACTCCCACAGAACCGTTCAGTTGGGCGGCGGTGGCCTGGCCGCCGTCACCGCCGAAACCTGCGGCGCCCGTGCCGGCGACCGTGCTGATCGTCCCGTCCGCCGCCACGCGCCGCACCCGGTGGTTGGCGTAGTCGGCGATGTAGAGGTTGTCCGCACGGTCCACCGCAAGCGCGTGCGGGCGGTTCAGCTGAGCTGAAGTCGCCGCGCCCCCGTCCCCCTTGGCACCGATGGTCCCGTTGCCCGCGACCGTGCTGATCTTGCCGTCGGGCGTGATCTTCCGAACGCGGTTGTTGTGGTACTCGGAGACGTAGAGAACGCCGGCACTGTCCACCGCCACGCCCATGGGAAGGTTCAGTCGGGCAGCGGTGGCCTGCCCGCCGTCACCGCTGAAACTTGCGACACCCGAGCCGACGACCGTGCTGATGATGCCGTCGGTGGTGACCTTCCGCACGCGGTTGTTGTTGCCATCGGCGATGTAGAGGTTGCCGGCGCTGTCCACCGCCACCTCGCGCGGCCAGTTCAACTGGGCAGCGGTGGCGAGACCGTTGTCTCCCTTGAAGCCTGCGACCCCGGTCCCCGCGACCGTGCTGACCTTCCCGTCGCTGGTGATCTTCCTGACCCGATGGTTGTGGAAATCGGAGAAGTACAGGGTTCCCGTGCTGTCGATCGCGATCCCGTAGGGGCGGTTCAACTGCGCCGTAATGGCAGGCTCACCCTCCCCCTGGAATCCCGGGACTCCGGTCCCGGCGACCGTGCTGATCACGGGGGCGAAGCTTCCGCCGTCTTCTGTGGAGGAAGTACTCACCGATGCCCTCCCAGCTTCCGCCGGTCTGTTCCCTGCAACTGCTCCACACGCTCCCGGGCCAACCTCATAACGCACCCCTTTTCCGACATCGACTTTCTGCTCACCCGCCCCGAGGCGGACCGCAGAGCCGATCTTTCAGTCGCCCCATGAAAGAGGAAAGGGGAATGTATGTGCAAAAGGGAGTTTCGGACACGCGGCTAAGAATGCAAAATGGTTTCTCCGGCACATGCGGGCCCCCTCTCTCTCCGGGCCCGGCCAAGAGAAGCAGGCCGAGAGACGACCACCCACACGAGCGGCAGGGGTGACGCCCCCGTCACGCGCGCGCTCGCGCCGTGACCGGTGGCGGTTTCCGTCAGCCCGCCGCCTAGGTCCGCGTCCGGCCCCCGGCCCAGGGCGCTCCCTTCGAATCATCTGTTCGTTGGTTGATGCGTGTCGTTGGCCGACGCCCGGTGAGCGAAGATCGAGCCCTTACCAGCAGACCGGGCACCGAAGCGGAGAGGGCGATGGCGTGATCACCGACAGGTCATCGACGTGATCACGTTCAAGTACGGAAGACGCAACCATGACGGTGATGGGTGTTCACTGTGCGCGGGGTTCGCGTCAGGTGTTCGAACAACGGGCCAGGCAGCGACAGCCGCGCCTCTTGCCGTCGGACCTGACCCATACGAGGGCGTCCGAACCACGATTGACTGTGATCCCACGATGGACAACTCGCCTGGGCGCTCCATCCGCTCATGATGCAAGCAGCGACGCCGAGGACACGGCGGTCCGATGATCGGCACTGCCTCGGGATGCAGGCTGAGCATGCCAGATCGCTGCACGACCACCAGGCGAGGAAGCCACTTCCCCCGGCAACACACCTGATGACCCATCAGTAAAGTCAGCAAAAGGTCAGCATTCAGCTGACCAGACCTGCTCCCACACGAGCACACCATAGAAGCGCGCCGCACTGGCTGCGCCACCCAGAGAAGGTGCGAAACCACCCCTCCCGGTGGCACGCCGAAACTCGGAGGCACGGCCGAGCGAGCCTGCTGCGGACATCGGCCGCGAGGAGAAAACCCCAGGTCAGCGCACCCTCCCCCGCGCCTTCAGCTGCGTCGCCGGCACCTCCGGCGCGTCCAGCCGGTCGCCGTCGTAGCCCTTCACCTCGCCGAAGCGGTCGGACGTCATCCAGTCGTCCCTCGCCTTGCGGATCTCCTCGTCCGTGCGGCCCACGAAGTTCCACCAGCACTTGATCTGCCAACGTTTCCGCAGGTCAGAGGCTCCTTAGTCCATCAAAGTCAGCAAAAGTCAGTATCAAAGCACCTTCGGGAGGCCCGAGCCGTCCGTAAATCACCGGCCGATCCCGGCCGTAAAGAGGGAACCAGCCGTCGCCTCTTCCCCGGATCTGGAAGCGGTCCCAGCCAGTCCCTCCGATGATGTCCGGCGTTCCCGAACGCCGCGGCCACGACCGTGTCCGGATGGCACCTCCTCATTTCGATCGCGGATGCAAGGCGCACCTACGCCCGCGTATCGCCCGTCGCCGATTGCCGAGCGCTGATGCGAATCCTCACCAAGGCAGCGCCGGTGGTGCCGAGTGCACAGGACGGCGCGAACCAGGGTGCGGCGTGTCGTACCCAAGGACGGTCCGGATCGTGACAGTGAAGCACCACCGTCGACCGACAAGGACAACGAGATGCCGGAGTTGACGGCCTCTCAGCGACGAGCACGCGGAGCTGCCGCCGTAGGCGTGGGTGCAGTCGCCACGGTCATGATCGCGTCAGGGACGTTCCTGGGACTGGTTGCCGACGACTTCACCTGGGTGTTCATCGGACAGGCCGTCGCCGCTGCGGGGCAGCCCTTCCTCTTGAATGCCATACCGGGTCTCGCCGTGGGCTACATCGCCGAGAAGCACCACGCCACCGGAATCGCCGCCGCCTCCTCCGCCACGTTCGCCGGCACGGCCCGGAAAACCCACAGGGGTGTGCCGTCCGGCCGGGCGGTGAACTGGACGTTCATGCCGTGCTGCTTGTGCTTCTGTGAGTAGTACGACTCGTCCGCAGCGATGCGGTCGGCAGGGACCGGGTGCCGTCGACAAGGACGAAGTCGCCCTCGTCCAGGCTGGTGAGGGCCTCGTACAGGCCCGGTACCCAGGCGGCGAGCACCTCGATCGTCTCATCCACGTAGCGCCAGGCCGTCGCGGTCGAGACGCCGAACCCTGCCGCGAGCCGGGCGAACGTCTCGTCCTTCCGAAGACGGGCCAGGACAAGCAGTGCCTGCTTGAAGCAGCCGAGCCGTCTCCATGGCGAGTTCAGTTCACGCCTTCGGCCGTAGACGAGCCAGGAGACATGCTCGACGAGTTCATACGGGACGTCGAACGTGGAAGGACACGGAAACCTTCAGGGCCCCTTGGTCGCCGGTGTGATGAGTGAGATCACCACGCAAACGACCAGGGGCCCTGCCCTGTCACACCCCCACCCACCAGGGCATTTCACCCTCCCGGCACGGGATGGAAGAGGTCCGCTCAGACATCGCACGGACCGTCGAGGGTCACCCCTCAGAGCGCCCCGGGTGGCCTTCGCCCAGCAGTGCGGGATGCGCACGTGACCTGCGGGACTGCGCTGGAAGCACAAGCGGTCCGGTGGGTCGCTGCCGTTACGGAACCACAGCGCGCAGCAGGAGCCACGTGCGCAACCCCCCTTCCGCGATCGCGGCCACCCTCGTGACCACGATGCGCGCTCGCTGTGGTGGTCAACGCGGCCAGACAGGGTCCGGCGTGATGTTCCAGCCTTCGATGAGCCCCCACAGCTCCCGCCGGGTGTGGGGAAGAGCCATTGCCAGGGCCCGCCCCAACATCTCGCGACTCTTCAGGCAGGGCTCGATGAAGGTGTAGTGCGCCGTGTCCTCGAGGTATCCGCCCGGGCTCTCCAGAAGGGCCTCGACGAAGGCGAAGCAGCGGGTGAGGAAGTCGCCGTCCCGGCCCTCGGCGAGGGCGGGCAAAAACAAGGGGTACGCGAGTACCTCGGACAGCAAGGTGCCTGGATGGGTGTTGAGCTGCTCCCAATGTGAGACGTCGGCGACACTCAGGTCGTGCCGCTCGGCCGCGACCTCGACGTACGGGAGCACCTCAGGCAGATGCCGCAACAGGCTGGTGTACAGGTTGTCACTGGTGATGGGGTGCATGGTTCGGTACTCCAGAGGTGACGACGGCGGGGACCGACGGACGGGGAACTGCTCCCCGTCCGTCGGTCTGGGGTCACGCTACTTCCACCACTACGTAGCATTCACCGAAGAAGACGCAGTCCGCGCCCTGTCCGGGAGGAGACATGTCGAACGGGTCGGTGATGCCTTCGGCCGCGCGTTTCGCCGCCTCCTTGAGACCGTAATTGTAGATGTCGACGGGGAACTGGGCCGCGGAGGCGAGACTGCCCACGATGCCGAAGCCCTTGGCGAAACCGCGTCCCTTGATGGCCTCGCCGCTGGGCACGGCTCGCTGCGGGGCCTTGGGGTGGAGGTTCGGCGGGACGGCGAACTTCTGACCCGTGATCTCGCTCATCGACTCCGCCGCGATGACGGTCTTGACGAGGTTGGTCATGGTCTTCTCCATCACCGGGTTGTCCTTGACCCGTTTGGTGACGGCCCCGGCCACGTCGTCGGAGTTGAGGGCGGTCCACAGCTCCTTGGCATTGTCGATCGCCACCTTCCGGTCGGCGTCGGAGAGGATGCCCTTGCCGTCCTTGACCTTCTGCTTGCGGTCGTCTTCCAGCAGGTCGCGCAAGCCGCCGAGCTTGGCGATGGCCTTCTCGATGTGCCACCTCTCGCCCTTCCCGCCGAAGGGCTTGCCCTCGTTCAACTCCTCGATGAGCGCGGTCCCGGTCTTGCCATCGCCCTTGACGTCCTTGTCGGCGACGGACTCGCGGATGTACAGCTCTTCCACGATGTCCTTGAGGCGCTGGTTCTCCACCTTCGGCATGTGGGCTCGGGGCTTGTTCATACCCGGGTTCGAGTTCTTCTTCGGCTTGCCCGGCTTGTTCGGCGTGGGCTTGACGTGGCCTCCCTCGCAGGTGCTCGGGTTCTTGTTGCACCAGTCGCGTTCGTCTGGGTCGTAGGCTCCCGACGGATCGCTGCGGCGCAGCGGGTTGTTGTGACCGTAGGCGTAGCCGCTCAGCTGTTGCGGGTCCTTGGGGTCCATGACCGGGTCCCCGCTGACGAACCGACCCAGGGCCGGGTCGTACTCGCGGGCGCCGAGGTGCGTCAGGCCGGTTGTGTCCTGGGTGCCGCCGACAAATCCCCGGTCCGTGGGCCAAGCACCGGTCGTGCTGCCCCTGAGGCCGCCGAAGGGCAGGAGCCGTCGCTGGGTAAGGGCTTGGGTGTCGGCCGCGATCGACAGTTCTCCAGTGCCGTGGTGGTCGGCGACGACGAAGGAGACCGAACCGTCGTCCTGTCGGACCGCGGTGGCACCGCCCAGGTCGTAGCTGCGACGGGCCGTGGTCTTCCCCGTCTCCTTGGTCCAGGTGACCTCCTGTGCGCCGAGGTAGAGGGTGGTGGTGCCCGCCTGGCGGCGCAGCAGACGCATGCCGTCGGCGTCGTACAGGTATTCGCTTGTGTTGGTGGAACCCGTTACGGAGGCCAGGTTGCCCTCGGTGTCCCAGTTCAGGGTCTGGACGGGCTCGCCTGCCCGTCCCCGGGTGCTGGTGTTGCCGGCGGTGTCATAGGTGTAGGTGTCGGTGCCCGTGACCGCGCCGGTGGAGACCACCGAGGTCAGTGTGTCGGGCTGGTTCTTCCCGTTCTCGTCGTAGCGGTAGGTACGCCGGGTCTCGGTGCCCGGGCCGCCGCCCGCCGGGTCGTGGATCGTCTCCGTGTCGCGGTTGCCACCGATGGTGTACGTGTACGAGTGCCAGTATCGGGCTGGTCCACCGAGTGGAGTGGTGCCCGGGTCGGCGGAGCAGTCGTCCTGCGGGGTCCAGGCCTCCGTCAGCCGCTGGAGGTGGTCATAGCGGAAGCACTGCCGATCCGTCCCGGATCGGGAGGTGTCGGTGACCGAGGTGACGTTCCCGGACGGGTCGTAGGTGTACACGGCGGCGCGGTCGACGCCCGCGACCCCCTCGCGGTCCGTACGACTGGAGGCCAAGCGCTGGGTGCCGGGCTCATAGGTGTTGCTGACCCAGGTCTTCTTGCGGCCTGTGGACAGTTCAAGTTGCAGGGGCTTGCCTGTGTGGGTGTATGTGACCCCGGTCAGGTAGGTGGACAGGCCCTCGACCGCGACGAGACGCTGCAGCGCGTCGTAGGTGGGGGTGACCACCTCGGCGGGCAGCGAGCCGGCCGCAGGAAGGCTCGAGGATTTCAGGGTGCCGTCGAGGTTGTACGTGGTGTTGACCTGGTAGGTGGCGCCACCCAGCCCCGGCTCGGCGCTCGGGATGCTCAGCGTGGTGCGCAGGGGCCGGTACAGGTTGTCGTAGGCGTTGATCGTCCGCGTGTACTGGGCTCCGCCGGCGCCGCCCACGTAGCGGGTCGACGAGGTGAGGTAGCCCTTGCGGAGCGTGTCGAAGGTCCAGGACGCCAGCAGCGTGCCCGTCGGTGAATTCTCCCGGGTCTCGGTGTGACGGCCGAGGCCGTCGTAGACGAACGCGATCGTCTTCTTACGGCCGGTGTCGGTGGTGGTGGTGACCCGGTCCCGGTCGTCGTAGGTGATCGCGGTGCCGCCCGAGTCGGGGTCGGTGGAGGAGGTCTGGCGGCCCAGCAGGTCGTAGCCGTAACGGCGGACCGTCTTGTCAGGGGTGGTGACCTTGGTGATCCGGCCGCCCCGGTCGTACTCGTAGACCGTGCTGTCGTAGGCGCCGGTGGGTGCGGAGCCCTTGAATTCGCGCAGTTCGGTGGTGTTGCCGGCGGCGTCGAGGACCGTCTCGGTCGGGGTGGAGCCCGCGGGCGGGTCCACGGTCACCACGTCGGCGCTGTAGGAGGTGGTGGTGCTGCTGAGCTCGGTGCCCTCACCGTTGCCCCGCAGGGTGCGGGTCGTGGTGTTCCGGCCCAGGCCGTCGTACTGGTGGACGGTCTGAGTGTCGATGTCGCCCTGCGCGATGACGCCGAAGAGCGTCGGCTCCGGGGCACCGAGAGCATAGTAGGGGGCGAAGACGCGTTCGACGAGGCCTCGCTCGTCGTAGAAGGTGTCGTCGATCAGGCGTCCGCCGTCGGGGCCCGCGGACTGCGACTGGCGGGGCCGTAGCCAGCCGTCGTACAAGATGTACGAGGTGATCTGGCTGCCGTCATTGGCGAGCTTCTTGGCTCCGATCGCGGCGATCTTGCCCTCGGCGATCCGGTAGGTGTACTCCAGGCTCGGGGTGGGGCTCGATCCCTTGGGTCGGTTGGCCAGCCAGGCCTTGGAGAGTCGGCCGAGAGCGTCGTACTCGACCTCGCTGCGCTTGCCGTTGGGGTCGATGGTGGCTGTCGTCAGTGAGCGGACCGGGTCGAATTCGGTGGTGACGGTCTGGGCGGTCGCTGAGTTGCCCGCGACGGCAGCCGGTCCTGTGATCCTGACGGTGCCCGGGGTGGTGTTAGTCGCAGCGGTGTACACCGTTGTGGTGGTGGTCCCGCCGGGCGCCGTGGTGGAGGTGATGCGGCCGAAACCGTCGTGGGCATTGTCCGTGGCACGGTAGCGCGGGGTCGTCCCGGCCCAGCCGGTCAGTTCCTCCTGCCGAGTGACGAGACCCCGGGTGGGGGCCGCACCGAAAGCGAGCTTGTCGTAGGTGTTCCGCTTCCGGGCCAGGACATGCGCCGGATAGATCACCGCCGTCCCGCAGGCCACGTCGAGGACCTCGACCTGCTTGGGGAGGGCGAGGATCCATGATTTGGTGTTGTCCGCGTACTGAGTGGTGGTGCATTCCTCGTCGCCGGCGGCGGGCTCGCCGAGGTCGGTGACGGCGATGGCCCGGCCGTAGCCGTCGAAGTCGGTGCTCGTCCCGGTCTCCCGGTAGGTGCCGTCCCGCTTTCGTTCCCAGGTCCGGGTGGCCTCTGTGCCGGTCAGGTTGGCGGTGACGGTGCCCCAGTCGCGGACCCTCTTGGCGGTCTCCTTGCGCCATGGGGTGTTCACCACACGGGACTCGACCGCGCCAGAGGGACCGTTGTACGTGACGGTCCGGTACTCGAAGCCCTGGTGGGCCTCGTGGTCTACGAGGGTGCCGCCCTCACCGTCCGGAACGCTGACCTCCTTGGTGCCGCCGTCCGGGCCCTTGCGGTCCCCGTCCATGCCGCGTAGGAAGCGATGCTCGGACTTGGCCCGCATCCCGTCCCAGCCGCCGGCCTCCACGACGACCCGGCCGTAGCCGTTCCACTGCGACCAGGTCTTGTACTTCTCCTTGGTCAGGCCGTCGTCGTCGGCCCAGTGCCAGGCCGCGCCGTCGAGGTAGGAGTAACGGGTCACCATGTCGTCGGCGCCGCCGGTACGGTCGGTCGCGGTGACCTGCGTGACGACGTACTTGTTGAACCACTCGCGGACCGGGTCGGCCGCGCCCGGCGGCTGCCAGTACTGCGGGAAGCAGCGAGTGGTGTTCGTCTCCGGGGTCGGCAGCGCGTCGAAGGAGCAGTCGGGCGCGGAGTAGGCCACGTCCAGGGAGCCGCCGGATTCGTCGGAGATGTTGGAGAGCCGGTACTTGATGAACGGGGCAATGCCGTCGCCCAGCCGGTCGAGCCGGTTGGGGTCATGCCGGTAACCGAAGGTCACCGGGGGCAGTGTGATCGGGGTCGTACCGGACAGCCCGGTGTGCCGCACGGAGGTCAGCAGAAGCGACCGGTCGATGTCCGCGTCGCCCCAGGCGTGGGAAAGCTCCCAGACATCGGCGCTCGCGTAACTCCCGGACGGCTGGAGGATCTGCGTGGTGATCTTTGTCAGACGCTTACGGGTCCAGAAGCTCGGGGTGAACCGCCCCTTGTCGCACACGGTGGCGCTCGCGCAGTTCAGGTACCAGGGCGTGTCCTCCCACCGGTTCGGGTTCTTCGCGATCTCGCCGGGATCGCAGGCGCCGGTGGCGGGGTCGAGGCAGCGCTCGGCACTGACGAAGTTGATCCGGCCGGTTGCCTTGGCGGTCAGCATGGTGTCAGATCGCTGGCCGTATTCGATGTGGTCCAGGCTGCCGCCCCGCTCGTAGGGGGTGTCATCGGCGGCTACCCGGTTACGGCCGTAGGAGTTGGTCTCCGGCTCGTACCAGTACGACATGGCATTGCCGTTGGTGTCGACGACGTAGTCCAGGTTCCACCGCCAGGCCTGGCGGCACCAGGACGCGGCGAACGTGGCCTTGTTGCAGGGCTCGCCTGTGTTGTTGCCGAAGACCGGAACCGTCCAGGTGGACTTGGTCTCGGGCTTGCCCGACGCCCAGCCGGGCAGATGGTTCCGGCCGAAGAAGTACTGGAGGCCGTCGGTGGTGGTCACCTTCCAGTACTCGCCGTCGTCATCGCGGTTCCCGGTGGTGGCCGCGTCCCGCAGACGCTCGACCAGGGTGCCGTCGTCATTGCGGATCCGCCAGGTGTCCGGACCGGTCGGGATCAACTCGCCGGCGCGTCCGTTGAAGGAGATCGTGGCGTTGTCGTAGCCCCAGCACAGGTCACCGGGGGCGTCGTCCTTGTTCCACGTTCCGTCCTCTGAGCACGCCTTGTAGCGCCGCTCGATGAATCCGGTGTTCATGTCGAAGCCGGCGCCGACCCACGAGCCTTGGTTATTGGTTGCGGCGGTCTGCCCGTCCACGCTGCCGGAGGAGTAGTCCAGCGCCAGTTTGGGCACCAGCCCACCCGGCACGGTCGGTGGGGCGAGCGGGTACGACCAGGAGAAATCGCCGGTCTGCAGACTTGTCTGCCAGGCCGCCGACGAGGACAGTGGCGTGGCCCCGTAGTCACCGCCGACGGTCCCGGAGTCCGCGCCAGCTGCGACGGCGGCGAGCACCATCGGTGCGCTGGCGGACTTGAGCGGCAGACCGGTCGCGGAAAGCGATTGCCGCTCGGTGTCGTTGCCGCCGGGCAGGGGCGTGGCTTCGCGGCACACGTGCCGCCGAGGGGTGGTGAGTGCGCAGGCGGGCAGCGAGACCAGTCTCAGGCTCTGTCCGTAACCGCCTCCGAAGGCCTCACCGAACGAGGAGTAGTCCACGGTGACGTCGACGAGGCCGGTGGTACCGGACGTCCCGGTCAGGGACAGGAGCAGGCCGTCGATGCCGGCGGCTCGAGCCTGTTCGGATGTGTGGACACGGACGGCGGCGGTGCCGGGACTGGCCGAGCCGGTGCCGGGAGTGCGGCGCAGGCCGACCGGCAGTCCTGGGGCAGCGACGGAGAGCGGTTGGGTGGTGGAGCGGGACCTACTGGCGATGCTGCCGGCGATCACACCCTGTGCACTCGTCGGACCGTCAAGGTGGACGGTGGCCGAGCTGGCCCGCGGGAGTTCGCCGCGTGCGGCACGCCGTGGTCCGGTCGGCAGACCAGAGCCACGCCGGGAATCGACCCCCTGGGTGTGACCCGCGACGGGCTTGTCGGTGTCGATGGTGCGGGGACGGTTGGTTCCGACCGGCAGGGCTGTGGCGGGCGCTGCCTGTATGAGCGAGCCTGCCATCAGGGCGGCCGCCGCCAGAGCGGCGTACCGATGGATACGGGCCGCTCGAGGCAGCCTCGTGGGTCTGGACAACCCGATGGTTCCTTTCGTGGTGCCGTAACAGGTCCGGCCCCGGACGCCGAGGAATGGTGCCGTGGCGTCCGGGGCCGGGAGTGCGAAATCAAGGCCGTGCAGAAGGGGCCTGATCGGTTGACGGGACGGCTGGGTCAGGGCCCCGGGACGGTGCCCAGCTCCTCGCCGTTGCCGAGCTTGGCGATCTGCGCGTCTCCGGCGACACCGGAGAACACCCAGACGTCGTCGATGACGCCGGGCCAGTACTCACCAAGGACGCCGTTCTCCTTGTTCCGGCCGAACTGGAGCGACTTCGTCGCTTGGAACGTCCTGACGTTGTTCCGCCAAGAAGTGGCAGCCTCGACCTGCTCCAACCGGCCGTTGACGTAGAGCCGGATCTCATCGGCGAAGGCGTCGTAGACGACCGCGAGGTGGTCCCAGTCGAAGTCGCTCTGGAAGGCGCTGTGGCCAACGACGGGGCGTGTAGCGCCCGCCGCGTCCGCCGTCGGGACCTCCAGCTGGTAGCCACCGCTGTTCGTGGGATCGGCCGGATCGGGTGCGTAGCGGACGGTGAAGGCACTGTTGTAGACGCCTTCGGCGGACAGGACGGTCACCTTCTTCTGCGGACGGGAGGCGGTGTTCACCCAGGCGGTCGCGGTGAAGCTGTCTCGTGTGTTCACAGGCATGGAGGTGGTTGCCGCGTAGTCGTCGACGCCGTCGAGGACGAGGCCGCCGGCGCCGACCCAGCCGGCGCCTGGAGTGACGGCTGCATGGCCGCCGAGCACGGCGGGACGCTTGCCCGGGCTGTCGTCAGGGGCGGCTGGCGGGGTGCCCGTCGCGCCGTTGAACGTCCAGCGGCCCTTGACCTGCGGGTGCTGCTTGAACAAGTCGCCAGCCTCCTCGGGGGCGACCACCCGGTCGTACAGCCGGACGTCGTCGATCTGTCCCTTGAAGAACGAGCCGGGCTTGCCTCCGTAGGAACCCGCCCCGACCATCACCGGGCCCATGGCGTCGATCGGCGTGGCGGTGTACGCCACCTGGGAGACCATGGCGCCGTCGACGAACAGCCGCAGTTGCTTGGCGGTCGCGTCGTACACGCCGACCAGGTGGTGCCACTCGTCACCGGGGAAGACCTGTTCAGCGGGCGGCTTGCCGAGGTTGACCATGGCCACAGTGCCTCGTGCGTCAGCGGTGTCGGTGTTGTACCGGTTGAACACCCAGCGGCGGTAGTAGCCTGAGTAGTACAGCTCGAAGCCACTCTTCTGCGTGGCGGCCTGGGTGGCGATGATCTGCGCCGCGTCGGACTCCGTCTTCGGGAGCCGAGCCCAGGCGGCGACGGAGAAGCTCTGCAGCGTGTTCAGCTGTGGTCCCGAGGTGCTTGCGTAGGAGGCGGCCGGAGCACTCAGGTCGAGAGCGCCGCCGACCGGGCCGCTTGCGCCGAAAGTTGCGTCCCCCTTGAGGGCAAGCGGATGGACGGGGCTGGAACCCGCGATGACGGACGAGCCGGCGGCGTCATCGAAGTGCCAGACCGCCTTGGCCGGACGACCCGTGGTGACCGTCTGCCCCTGGGCCAGCCGGGCCACGTCGGCGGCACCGAGCGCGCGGTCGAAGACGGCGGTCTCGTCGACGGCGCCGTTGACGAAGTCCACGTAGTTCCCGTTGTACTTCGCCCGGCCGATCTGGAGCGGACCGGCCGCATACCACGGGGCGGTGATCGGGGTGCCGCCCTGAAGAACGCCGTTGACGTACAGCCGGTATTCCCTGGCGGCACTGTCACGGACCGCGACCAGGTGCGTCCAGACCCCGGTCTCCGGCGCATCGGTCGAGAGCACCCGCTGGGTGGAAAACACGGCTCCCGAGCCGTCCTTGGTGGGAGCACGCAGGGACCAGCGCTGTGTGCCCTTCTCGTAGCCGAGGTAGAACCCGGCGTGGGTGGAGCCGTCGACGCTCACCACGGTGTGGGTGTCTGTGAGCGCGTCGAGGCGTGCCCAAGTGGAGACGGTGAAGTCGCCGTCGGATGCGATGAGGTTCGGACCGGCCTCGACGGCGGCATCGGTTCCGTTGAGCCGGACCGCCGCGCCCGCGGTGCCAGGTTCGCCAAGGACGGCTCCGCCGACGGGCGTGGCGGGCCGGTCACCGCCGATGCCCGGGTCGGTGGTCACGCCGGCCGCCGGGTCGAGGCTCCAGGCCGCCCGCTCAGGTTGTCCGGCGGAGACCCTGAAGGCGTAGGTCCCGATGGTGCTGGCGTTGTTGTTGGCGTCCCATGCCTTGACGTAGAGGTGGTTCACACCAGCGCGGGTCGGCATCAGGTCGACGGTCACTGGACCGCCCGGTGTCGCGGGCTTGCGCTCGTTGGCGGCGCTCGGCTCTGCGTTCAGGCCGAACTGATACCTGGTCACGTCCGAGGCGACGGAGTCGATGGTGAACCGACCGTACCGGCCGACCCCGTCGAGCCAGGGATCGAGCGGATCGGAGGGGTCCGACGGAGGGTACTGCTGCGAGGTGACGGTCGGAGCCTCAGGGACTTTGGAGTCGTAGGTGAGATAGCACGCGGTCTGGTCGTCGCCCTCATAGCTCCACGGGCCCCAGAGACGGTTGTCGGAGGTCCTCACACTCCACGCGGCGGTCTTGTTCTGCGGGATCGTGGACGGCAGGGTGATCGTGAACGACTGACCGGAGGCCTTGGGCCCGATCCGACCGGAGCTCCAGTGGGTCTTCCACCCGTCGCCGGCGTCCCAGTCGACCTTGAACTCGGCGTAGACCTGGTCGTTGTCGGGGTCGGTGAGCACCGCGGTCGCCTTGGGGATGACGTTGACCGGCTTCGCAGTGGCGGTGCAGGCCCCACCCGGACTCATGGTCAGCTGACTCTGATCGGGTCGGCGCGGCGGGTTGTTGTACTCCACCCGCAGGAAGGCTGCCGAGGAGAACCGCTTCCACATCTGTTCGGCGCTCTCGTTCGGCGCTTTCAGGCCGAAGGTGAGCGAGGTCTGCTTGTTGTTCGCGGCCCACACGACCGCGTCCTTCGCGTTGAACTCGATATCGCCGTCGGGGCAGGAGGCCGTGGCGCCCTTGGCCGCCCACACCGTCGGCATCTGATCAATCCAGAAACCGGCGGCTGTCGTCGTGTTCCAGGTAGTCGACTTGGTGAGCGGCTTGGTCCGCCAGAACTCCACCGGCTGCTTGGTGCAGTTGTAGGCGTGGGTCTCGCGAACCACGAACTCGGCACTGTCGATGCTCTTGCCGGCGAAGCTGGTCACCGGCACTTGGTAGAGCAGGCGCTTGGCGTCGTTCGGGGCGCACTGCATGCCGGTGAAGTTCGGCGGACAGAAACCAAGCCCCGCGTCGTCCTTGCCATCGAACTGGTAGAAGGACGAGCCCGGATACGCGCGGGAGACCATCGCCCAGCCGGTGGCCCGGGGGGACTTCCAGGTCGGGTCGATGAAGACCGGATAGCGGGTGTCGGCACCACGAAGCAGGCCGGTGTCCGGGGTGAGCTCCACAGCCCCGGAACCGACGGTCGTACCGACCGGGGCGATCCGTGAGGTCTCGGCCGGTCCGTCGAGCAGTCCGGGGTCCACCGGGCCGGCTTGCGTCTGCGTGGTGGAGTCGGACTCGGCGGTCCGGGCAGCGGCTGCCTTGTTCGTCGTGTCGGGGGCTGCCGAGGTATCGAACGGCTGCCCGCTCGAATCCCACATAGTGGGGCGGGGGGCCTCGAAGGCCACGCCGCCGGCTTGGGCGTCGACCGCCTCCAGGCCGCCTTCCTGCGTGCCGCGAACCGTCAGCCCCTTGCCTGAGACGGGCATCCTCAACTTGACCAGGCGGGGATCAGCGGCGGCCTTCGCATTCTTGACCACGAGAACCTGGGAGAAGCCGTCGGCGTCCGCGGACACTCGCAGGTCGATGTCGGGCAACACGTCGGGGTAGGTGGCCGAGGAGCCGGAGAGCACCGGAGTGGGCAGGGAACCAGGCCAGCCCAACGCCAGTTCACGGCCGGCCCGGTTCATCCGGACCAGCGGTCCGGTGCCGCCGCCGGAGAAGACGATGTCCGTGGCAGTGGCAACGGGTGCGAGACCCCCGTCCGGTCGGGCGTGGAGGGTGGTGTCGATGTCCACCCAGGTACCACCCTTGCGGGTGCGAACCGGCTGCAGATGGGTGATTTCGGTGAGGGTGCCGCCTGGATTGGCGTACACCTCTCGGGTCGGGCCGCGTTCGGCCTCGACCTCGACGCGCTCACCGGTCCGCTGGGCCTTGTCCCTGGCGCGCGACACGGCGTCGGCAGGGAACCCGGCGGGAGCGGGCGGGATGCTTGAGGCCGCCGATGCGGGGCCGCCGGGAGTCGTCGCCGCGCCGGCCGGCACGGCGGACCCCGATATGAGTCCGGTGATCAGGGCACCGACCGCCAGGGAGGCGGCGCCGGTTGCGGCTGCCCCCCTCGTTCTGAGAGCCACGCGTTCCACTTCCATGCGAGCCGCAGGCCGATCGAGTCGTGCCATGCGGAGAGAATGAGAGCTGGCATGGGGGAACAGCGGCGGGGGGGTTGTAGCCGTCCCCGTCGCACCGTCTCGTCGCGCCCCCGCACACCAGAGGGCTGGTCAGGCCCACAGGTCTCTTGAATGTCCATGTCGAGACGGTGATCACTATTGATGGCCGTTCAGGGATGGTCAATGTGACCCTGGTCACAAAATGAGTATATTCCGACCAAAAATCATCGGCCTGGGCGGTGGGCGGCGTGACCGCGGAACGGGTCGGTCTAAAGACGCGACCGCGAGTACCGTCCAGAGTCTGATCGATGCGTCGAACTCGGCCTCGTTCGACGTCAATGCCGTCTACAGCGGTTTCGTCTACGCACTCACGGTCGCGGAATTCAGAACGATCCCCGCCACGGCACGGACGGCACAGTCACCCCGCCCGTGCCGGCGCTGGCCCGGTGCCTCGGCAACGCGGCCGGGGAGACGCAGCGCCTTCCCCGCCTGCCGTTCCCACGCCAAGCTGCAAGCTCGGCTCCTGCTTCAGCGCGCTTCCCGACGCGCGTGGGGCAGCGGCTCGACCTCGTCACCGGCCTGGACGATTCCACGGGTACGTCGGCCGAGAACCGAGCCACCGTGCACGCCCGCCTGGAGCGGGCGCCAAGGCCGGCGCGCGATGGGCTGTCATGGTCTTGAAGGGCGGTTCGTGAGTCTTCGAGTGGCTCTGTCATCGCCTGGTGGTATGGGTGCGCGGCGGAACCCGCCGGTCCGCAGGCGCTCGCCTACTGGCGTGACGATGCGAGTGAACACATGTCCTACCCCAGCGACTCATCCCAGGCGCAGTGGGCTCTGATCGAGCCGGTGATCACGGCGTGGAAGGACCGGCACCGCTCGGTCAGCGGTCATCAGGGGCCTACGCGATGCGGAAGATCGTGAACGCGATCCCCTACCAGGGCCGGACCGGCTGCCAGTGGGCCTACCTCCCGCACGACCTGCCGCCGAAGAGCGCGACGTACTACTACCTTGCGGCCTGGCGGGACGAAGGAACGGACCAGGTCGCCGACCGCGCCGGCGGAAGCGCCAACAAGGCCTTGGTCGACCAGGGCTTCAAGAATCAGGTGACCGCGCACGGAGCCGGCCTGGACATCGATGTCGAGACCGTGCAACGCACTCCGCAGGAGAAGGGGTTCGTTCCACAGACGAAGCGGTGGAGGGTCGAGCAGACCTACGGGAACCTGATACCGCACCGGTGTCCGGTCCGCGACCACGAACACTGCCCGGCCTCGTCCGCCTCCCGGGTCTACTGGGCCACGACCCATGTGATGGCCCGCCGCCTTACCGGCGAGAACACCCCCACATGGCGCGAACGGCAGACGGTGAGCGCGTGAACCTCCAGCCCCTGCTCGACGCGCTCGACATCCAGGAGAACGCCGCCCGGCGCCTGGCCGACGACCTCCACACTCGCATCGGCGAACTACAAACCCGCCTGCGGGAGGCCGAGACCCCACTCGAACACCTCGCGATCACACGGAAACCATCACCGGTCTTGCCGACCGGCTCCCGACCGGCCCGCCAGACCTGCCCGAGCACCCGGACCATCTCCGCATCCTGGGCGTCTTCAACGACGCGACCGGCCCGCTTCGGGCCCGGGACGTCTGCGAAGCTCTGGACCACGAACTGCTGCCGAAGAACATCGAGGGAACCCGCGTCAAACCGAAACGTCTGGTCAAGTCGACATCCTCACCGAAGTCGATACCGGCGGCTTCGCCAGGAAGCAGTAACCGGCCGAGCACCGTAACCAGCAGCTCTGTCCCGACCTTACCCGGAAACAGACATCAGCCCATGAACCGCCCTCTGAGAACCCTCACCGGCGAGAGCACGGCAGACAGTGCAGAAGGCCCCCTATGGCGTCGGAGAGGAGCCCTCGGCTCATCGCCTCCCTCCTGTTCGACCAGGGCAGGAGGCAGCACCCCACGTCGAGTCGATCAAGCCGGCCAGAACAGCCGCACCACGACATCCCGCCGACCCATGAGCCGCGCCCGCTACGGTGTGGGTGCCGACGCGCTACCGCCAGAGCACCTGATGCTGCGTCAGCAAAGTCAGCAAAAGGTCAGCATTCAGCTGACCAGACCTGCTCACACACAAGCACAGTGTGGAATTGAACCCGCCGACTGGGCGACTGTGGAAGGAGCTGCGGTACGCCCCCTCCCGCAGCCGCGACGACAGCCACGGGCGGAGCGAAGCGCCCCCGACCCCACATCGACTCGGCAGTGAAAACTGCAGGTCAGCGCACCCGTCCCCGGGCCTTCAGCTGGGTCGGGGGGACCTCCGGGGCGTCCAGCCGGTCGCCGTCGTAGCCCTTCACCTCGCCGAAGCGGTCGCCCGACATCCAGTCCTCGCGGGCCTGTCGGATCTCCTCGTCCGTGCGGCCGACGAAGTTCCACCACATCACGATCTCCTCCTCGAAGGGTTCCCCGCCGAGGAGCATCAGGGCCGCGTCGGAGTCGGCGCGGAGGGGGAGTTCCGTGCGGCCGCAGCCGAGGTAGAGCATGGAGCCGGGGAGGACGGGGACGCCGTCGACGTGGGCCTCGCCGGACATGCCGAGGACCGCGTACTCGAAGTCGGGTTCCAGGGGGAGGTTCGTCTCGGCGCCCGCCGTGAGGGCGAGGTCCGCGCCGACGAGCGGGGTGTACGTGGCGCCCGGCGAGGCGGCTCCGTCGAGGGCGCCGAGGATCACCGTGGCGGTGAGGCCGGGCGCGGTGACCCGGGGCAGGTCGGCGTGGTGCTGGAAGTGCGGCTCCACGTGCCGGTGGGCGTCGGGGAGGGCGACCCAGAGCTGTGCGCCGTGCAGGAAGCGGGCGTGCGGCCGGGGGCTCTCCTCCGAGTGGGAGATCGCCCGGCCCGAGGTCATGAGGCCCAGTTCGCGCGGGCGGATGGTCTGCAGGCTGCCGGTGGAGTCGCGGTGGAGCACCTCGCCCTCGTGGAGCCAGCTGACGGTCTGCAGGCCCATGTGCGGGTGCGGCGGGACCTGCATGCCGGGCTCGTCGGCGATGTCGTCGGGGCCGTAGTGGTCGACGAAGGCCCAGGCGCCGACCATGCGCCGGCCGAGGTTCGGGAGCAGTCTGCGGACCTCGGTCGACTCGCCGAGCCGGACGCGGCGGGGGCTGAGCAGCTCCCGCACCGGTTCGGCGACGACGAAGCCCCGGCCGCCGCACACGGACAGAGTGGCCTGACGATCGAGATTGCTCATGGCGCTCAACCCATCCTTGGTGGAATGTTCAACTAACCGGTGGTGTTGACGTGGTCGACCACCCCCCAGGGTGGCAGATCCGGAGCTCTGGAAAGGGAGCGCAAGTGAGCGACACGTACTACGAGTTCGGTACGGCCGGGGAACGCTGGGAGCGGGCGCAGCTGTTCTTCGACGCGAAGGAGTACGGAACCGCCGTCCGCATCCTGCGCGGCCTCGTCGCCGAGCACCCGGAGCAGACGGCCCAGCGGCTCCTCCTCGCCCGGGCCTACTACCACTCCGCGCAGCTCTCCCGCGCCGAGACCGAGCTGCGCGCCGTCCTGGAGCGCGACCCGGTCGAGCACTACGCCCGGCTGATGCTCGGGCGGACCCTGGAGCGCCAGGGGCGCCCGGAGGAGGCCGCGCCGCACCTGCGGATGGCCGCCGCCATGACGGGCGACACCCCGTCCTGACGCGCTGCTGATACCCCCGCGCGGTATATTCGCCGCCAGGAGGTCCTGGCTGTGCGTACACACCGAGCGGAACGCGGTGAGCGAGCGGGAGGTGCCGTCGGGCACCTCCTGCTCGTCGTCGTGCTCGCCCTCGGGGTGTTCCTGATGCACGCCGTCGGGCACCCCGAGGGCTCCGGCGGAGACATGGGGACGGGCATGGACACCGTGTCCGTCTCGCATCACGGCTCCCCCGCGCACGAGGCCGCGCCGCACGACGGCGGGAACTCCGATGCCCGGCACGAGCCGGGCACGGGGATGGACATGACCACCCTCTGCGTGGCCGTTCTCGGCGCCTGGCTGCTCGCGGGACTCGTCCGGGCCGCGCTCGGACGCCGCCCCGACCGGCTCGCCCTCCCCCTCGCGCGGCTCGTCCGCGCCGCCGGGCCGCGCGCCCCTCCCCCGCGACCTCCCGACCTCGCCCAGCTGTCCGTTTTGCGGATCTAGACCGGACTCGAAGCGCCCCGGGCCGCTCCACGCCGCCCCCGCGCGCCACCGGTCGTTCCCTTCCGCCCGTACGTGCACACAGCATCCGTACGTACACACAGCACACGAGGTACCCCATGCACGCCTTCACGCACCGCACCACCCGCAAGCTCGCCCTGGTCGGGGCGCTCGCCGGGGCCGGACTGCTCCTGACCGCCTGCGGCAGCGGCGACGGCACGAGCGGGACGGACCACGGCGGTACGTCCGCCCCGTCCTCCGCCACGGCCCCCGTCGCGCCTTCCGCCTCCGCTCCCGCCGCCGGCGCGGACTCCGCTCCCGGGGACTTCAACGACGCGGACGTCATGTTCGCGCAGATGATGATCCCCCACCACGAGCAGGCCCTGGAGATGGCGAGGCTCGCCGACGGCCGGGCCGAGGACCCCGAGGTCAAGAAGCTGGTCGCCGCGATCGAGCGGGCCCAGGAACCGGAGATCCGGAAGATGAGGGCCTGGCTGAAGGGCTGGGGCAAGCCGGAGTCCGCCGGCCACGGCTCCGGACACGGCATGTCCGGGATGATGTCCGACCAGGACATGAAGGACCTGGCCGCGACGGAGGGCAAGGCCTTCGACCGGAAGTTCGCGGAGCTGATGGTCGCCCACCACGAAGGCGCCGTCGCCATGGCGAAGGACGAGCAGAAGGGCGGCGCCAACGCCACGGCCAGGAAGCTCGCCGACGACGTCGTACGGACCCAGTCCGCCGAGGTCGACCAGCTGCGGAAGATCCTCGACCGCCTCTGATCCCTCCCGGCGGGGTCCTCGACCTCCTCCGATCCGCCCGGCGGAGGTCCTCGGCCGTCTCTGCTCCCGCCCGGCCCGGGCGGCCCGTCCTCCTCGGACGGGCCGCCCCCGCCCTCACGCCCCCGCTCGCCGGTCCACGACCACCTCGCCACCCACCACGACCGTCTCCGCCACCGTGCCCGGGATCTCCTCGGGGGCGATGCGGAGGATGTCGCGGGAGAGGACGACGAAGTCGGCGAGCTTGCCCACCGTCAGCGAGCCGCGCTCGTGCTCCAGGAAGTTGGCGTAGGCCGAGCCCATCGTGTAGCCCTCGACGGCGGTGGCGACGTCGATCGTCTCGCCGGCCGTCCAGGCCTCGCCGCCGCCGGGCGGCCGGCGGGTGACGGCCGCGTGGATGCCGACCATGGGGTCCATCTCGGCGACGTTCCAGTCGCTGGAGAGGGCGAGGACCGCGCCGGCCGCGTGCAGGCTGCGCAGCGGCCAGGCCTTGTGCCAGCGCTCGGGGCCGACGTTCTCGGCCCAGTCCTGGCCGGGTCCCGCGATGTCGGGGGCGGCGTGCCGGGGCTGCATGCAGGCGACGACGCCGAGCTCGGCGAAGCGCGGGGTGTCGGCCGGGTCGAGGCACTCGACGTGGACGACCTGGTGGCGGGCGTCGCGCGGTCCGTTGACGGCGCGGGCCCGCTCGACGGCGTCGAGGACGGTGCGGATGCCCCGGTCTCCGGTGGCGTGGACGAAGCACTGGAAGCCGCGCGCGTCGAGCCGGGTGAGCAGCTCGGCGAACTCCTCGGGCGGGTAGAAGGTGTCGCCGCGGTGGTGGGAGCAGCCGGCGTACGGCTCCAGGAGGGCAGCGGTGCGGGGTTCGACGACGTCGTCGATGTACAGCTTGAGCGGGCCGACCCGCAGCCGGTCGTCGGCGTACTCGTCGGCCGCCGTCTCGAAGTCGTCCAGGTCCGCTTCGGTGGTGCCGCGCGGGTGGAAGAGCGCGGCGACGATCCGGGAGCGGAGCCGGCCCTCGGCGCGGGCGCGGTCGAAGAGGGCGAGGTCGTCGAGGGAGTTCTGCGGTTCGACGACGGTGGTGATGCCGTAGCCGATGGCGTCGTCCAGGCTCTTGGCGAGCCGTCCGTACTGCCGGTCGGGCGAGGCCCAGGGGAGACCGAGCTCGCGCAGGGCGCGGTGGCCCTCGCGGGACAGGCCCTTGACGGCGAAGTCCTTGACGAATCCGGTGGGCTCGCCGGTGGCGGGATCGGTGACGGCCCGGCCGAAGGGCAGCTCGGTGTGGTCGCGGTCGACGCCGAGGCGGCGGAGGGCGGCGGTGTTGAGCCAGGCGGTGTGGACGTCGTAGCTGAGGACGAGGGCGGGGGTGTCCCCGGTGGCCGGGTCGAGGTCGGCGGCGGTGGGCATCCGCCCGCCGGGGATCGCGGAGTAGTCGAAGGCCTCGGCCTCGATCCACCCGGCGTCCGGGTGGGCCGCGTGCCAGGTGCGGACGCGCCGGTGGATCTCGTCGAGCGTGCGGGCTCCGGCGAGCTGGACGCAGGCGTCGTCGGAGCCGAGGCGGACGTGGTTGTGGGCGTCGACGAAGCCGGGCAGGACGAGCCGCCCGCCGGCGTCGAGGATCCGGGTGTCCGGGCCCGTCCAGTCGGCCGCCTCGGCGTCGGCTCCGATCCAGACGATCCGTCCGGCGCGGACGGCGAGGGCCTGGGCCTCGGGGAGCGCCGGGTCGACGGTGTGGATGCGGGCCCCGGTGAGGACGAGGTCGGCGGGGGCGGTGCGGTTCATGGGGGTGTGGCTCCGTGTCGTACGAGAAGAGTCGGGGGTTGCCGGATCGGCGTTATCGGATCGGGGTCACCGTGCGGCGGGCGAGGAGGACGTACACCGCGGCGGAGACGACCGCGCCGAGGAGCGTGAGGTCCGCGCCGCCGAGCGGGGCGACGAGGGGGCCGGTCCACAGTTCGGAGTCGCAGGTGAGCGCGGAGAAGAGGAGGCCGGCGAGGAGGGCGGTCATGCCCGCCGGGTGCCAGCCGGAGCGGTACCCGTAGGCGCCGCCGGTGTCCGCGTGCAGGGCGGCGGAGTCGTAGGTGCAGCGGCGGAGCACCATGTCGGCGAGGAAGACCCCGCCCCAGGGGGCGAAGACGATGATCAGGAGGGAGAGGAAGGAGAGGAGGGAGGTGGTGAAGTCGGTGAGGAAGAGGGCGCCGAGGGAGCCGGCGGCGGTGACGGCCGCGCTGATGACGATGGCGCGGGCCCGGCTCCAGGGGATGCCGAGGACCTGGAGGTTCAGGCTCGACGAGTAGAGCGTGATGATCGAGTTGGTGACGGAGCCGCCGAGCACCAGGGCGAGGAAGAGGGGCTGGAACCAGCCGGGGAGGAGGCTCTCGGTGCCCGCGACGGCGTCGGTCATGTCGGTCTGGGTCGCGGCGGCGACTCCGGCGACGCCGAGCGCGACGGAGGAGACGAAGCCGCCGAGGGCGCCGCTCCAGGTGAGGGCCTTGAGGCTGGTGGTGCGGGGCAGGTAGCGGGTGTAGTCGGCGGGCATGGGGAGGTACGAGAAGGGGCCGGCGAGCATGACGACGAAGGCGAGGCTCCAGCCGGAGGCGCCGGGCGCGGCGGCGGGGGCGGAGGTGTCGGTGCCGGGCAGGACGAGGACGAGCAGGGCGGCGAAGCCGGCGGCGAGGACGTACGCCATCCAGCGCTCGGCGAACTGGACGGTGGCGTGGCCCCAGAGGGCGACGGCGAAGGTCAGTGCGAGGGTGACGGCGAGCGCGAGGGCGCGGGCGGCGGGTCCGCCGTGCCAGCCGAGGTCGGTGAAGAAGGCTTCGAGGGCGAGGGTGCCGACCACGGTGTTGACGATGGTGTAGCCGATGCTGACGATCCAGTTCAGCAGGCCGGCGGGCCAGTTGCCGCGGCGGCCGAAGGCCGCGCGGGAGATGACGAGGGTGGCGGTGCCGGTGCGCACGCCGCTGAGGCCGGCCGCGCCGATGGCGAGGAAGGAGAGGCCGCCGAGCACGACGACGGCGGTGGCCTGCCAGAAGGAGAGCCCGAAGGCGACGGCGAGGGCGCCGTTGATGACGTAGGTGAAGGTGAGGTTCGAACCGAACCAGAGCCAGAAGACGTCCTTGGCCCCGCCGTGCCGTTCGGCGTCGGGAATGGGGTCGATCCCGTGTTCCTCGACCTGGAAGACCTCGTCGGTCGCCGGCCGGCCCGTGGTCACGGGCGCCGTCTCGCGTTCGAGCACACCGCACTCCTGTCCTGATGATGCCCTGACGACATCTTGAATGCCGTTCTAAGTTTTAGAACGGCATTCAAGATGCGTGAGGGTTCTCGCCGCGTCAAGACCCCCGGAGGTTGCGGTTAAGGTCGACCCCGGACACGGGCACGACGGAACGGCAGGACGGGGACGGCGGCGGTGGCAGGCGCGGCACGACGACGGGACGGGAACGTCACCCAGGAGCGGATGCTGGAGGAGGCCATGGCGGCGATCGCCGAGGACGGCCTCGCCTCCCTCACCATGTCGGCGCTCGCCGAGCGGCTCGGCACCAGTGGCGGCCACATCCTGTACTACTTCGGCAGCAAGGACCTGCTGCTGCTCGCCGCCCTCCGCTGGAGCGAGGCCGCGCTCGCCGAGGAGCGGCGCGCGCTCCTCGCCCGGCGGATCACGGCCGAGCGCAAGCTCGACCTCTTCCTGCGGCTCTACCTCCCGCGCGGCCCGCGCGATCCGCGCTGGACCCTGTGGATCGAGCTCTGGGCCCGCACCCCCGGCAACGCGGCCCTGCGCGAGGCCCAGGCCGAACTGGACACGGGCTGGCAGGAGGACCTGGAGGCCCTGCTCGCGGCGGGCGTGGCGCGACGGCGTTTCGCCCCGCTGGACGCCGCCGCCCGCGCCTCCGAACTCCTGGCCCTCCTCGACGGGTTGAGCACCCGCGTGGTCCTCGGCCAGGAGACGGGCCGGGACCCCCGGCCCGCCCTGGAGACGGCGCGCTCGGCGGCGCGCGCCCTGGTCCCTCAGTATCCCCCAGGAGGGCAAGGTAAAGTGACGAGCCGTCAGCCCCGGTAGGCCTCCAGGAGGCGGAGCCACGCCTCGCTCAGTGTCGGGTACGCGGGGACCGCGTGCCACAGGCGCGCGATCGGCACCTCGCCCGTGACGGCGACGGTCGCCGAGTGGAGGAGCTCCCCGATGCCGGGCCCCACGAAGGCCGCGCCGAGGACCACCTCCCGGTCCAGGTCGACGACCATCCGGGCGTGCCCCCGGTACCCCTGGGCGTAGAGTCCGGCCCCGGCGACGGACCGCATGTCGAGGTCCACGGCCCGGACCCGGTACCCGGCGCGCTCCGCCTCGGCGAGGGTGAGCCCGACCGAGGCCGCCTCGGGGTCGCTGAACACGACCTGCGGCACCGCCGCGTGGTCGGCGGTGGCCGCGTGCGCGCCCCATTGTCCGGTGTCCAGGGAGGCGTCGCCCCGCGCGCGGGCCGCGATCGCGGCACCCGCGATCCGGGCCTGGTACTTGCCCTGATGGGTCATGAGCGCACGGTGGTTGACGTCGCCGACCGCGTAGAGCCAGTCGCTCCCGGCGACCCGCAGGGTGTCGTCGACGTCGAGCCAGGAGCCAGGCGTCAGACCGACCGTCTCCAGGCCGATGTCCTCGGTGCGCGGCTTCCGGCCGGTCGCGAAGAGCACCTCGTCGCCCTCCACGTGGTCACCGCCCTCCAGGACCACGGTGACCGGTCCGCTGCCCCCGTCGCGCACCACCGCGCTCACCGCCACGCCCGTACGGACGTCCGCGCCGCGCGTGCCGAGCGCGGCGGCCACGTGCTCGCCGAGGAAGGGCTCCATGCGCGGCAGCAGCCCCCCGCCCCGTACGAGCAGGGTCACCTTCGAGCCGAGGGCCTGCCAGGCGGTGGCCATCTCCACGCCCACCACTCCCCCGCCGACCACGACGAGCCGCTCGGGCACCCGGTCGGAGCTGGTCGCCTCCCGGCTGGTCCAGGGGTGCGCCCCGGGCAGTCCCGGCAGCTCCGGCAGGAGGGGGCGGGTGCCGGTGCAGACGGCGACCGCGTGCCGGGCGGTGAGCACGTGCCGCTCGCCCTCGGGGCCCGCGACCCCGACCCGGCGCGGCCCGAGGAGCCGGCCGTGGCCCCGGAAGACCCGGACGCCCACGGAGTCCAGCCAGTCGACCTGGCCCTCGTCCTTCCAGTGCCCGACGACCTCGTCCCGGTGGGCGAGGACCTCCATCGCGTCCAGCGGCCCGTAGACCGACTCGCGCAGACCGGCCACCTTTCGGGCGTCGGAGCGGGCGATCGCGGGGCGGAGCAGCGCCTTGCTGGGCATGCACGCCCAGTAGGAGCACTCGCCGCCGATCAGCTCGCTCTCGACGATCGCCGCGGTGAGGCCGCCGGCCCGCACCCGGTCGACGACGTTCTCGCCGACCGGGCCCGCGCCGATCACGACGACGTCGTAGGTGTGCTCGTCTTCCACCGTTCGTGTCATGGCTCCCAGTCTGGTGCCGGAGGCACGGAATAGCGCGGCTCGATACGCCGTTGTGCCGGGCGAGTCCCCAGGGGACCGTGAGGACACCGCCAGGAGACCCGAAAGGTAGGCAGCATGAGCACCGTAGAGCTCACCAAGGACAACTTCGACGAGATCGTGAGCGGGAACGAGTTCGTGCTCATCGACTTCTGGGCTTCGTGGTGCGGTCCCTGCCGTCAGTTCGCCCCCGTCTTCGAAGCGGCCTCCGAGCGGCACCAGGACCTCGTCTTCGCCAAGGTCGACACCGAGGCACAGCAGGAACTGGCCGCCGCGTTCGAGATCCGCTCGATCCCCACCCTGATGATCGTCCGCGACAACGTGGCCGTCTTCGCACAGCCCGGCGCCCTGCCCGAGACCGCACTCGAAGACGTCATCGGACAGGCCCGACAGCTGGACATGGACGAGGTCCGCAAGTCCATCGCCGAAGCCCAGCAGAAGTGACCCACCGCGAGAAGGGGTACGGGAGAACCTCCCGTACCCCTCTCGCATGCCGCGCGGGCCTCGACATGCCGTGCGCAGGCCTCGTGTGCCGTGTGCGGGGCGCCGGACGCGCCCAGCGAGGGCCCGTGCTCGCCGCGCGGGAGCGGTGGGACGGGTGAGTCTCACCGGCGGGCTCGTGGACGGCTCGTCGCTGCCGGGACGGACGGCCCGCACGATGGAGGGCGGAGGGTGAGCGGTCCGGTTCCGTGCCGCGCCGGATCCGCACGGCGGGCCCGGCGCGGCTCAGAGGAGCGGATCGGCCTCGGTGCCCGCGGGCTCCGGGGCGGTCGCGTCCTGCTCCCGCCACGAACGACCGGAACAGCCGGGCGGGAAGGCGGGAAACAGATGGCCGGCGATGTCGATGCGCCAGAGGTGGGCGCTGGAGCAGTCGCAGACGAAGGTTCCGGCCTTCGGCGTGTACGCGCCGGGTGTGTGCTGCTCGGTGGGGGTCACGGGGATCACCTCGTCGAATCGGAGGGGCGGTTCGGCACTGATTGGCCTGGTTCCCACCGCCCGGATGCACGGTGCGCCCGAACGGGTCCCTTTTCCGGCAGGCGCATCCGCGGGGGGCGGGAGGAGCGGAATCAGCCGGGCAGAGCCACCCCCTACGAGGAGGCAGTCATGCAGATTCTGATCGGCGTGGTCGTGGTCGCCGTGCTCATCGGTGCCTTCGTGTTCGGCTCCAGGGTCCGGGACGGGGAGAGCGGGCCCCCGTCCCCCTCGTCCCACCCGCTGCGGCCCTCCACGGACAGGCTGCCGGGCAGGATGTCGGAGTACCGTCGGCCGGCCGAAGTGCCGCGTACCGACGGAACGCGTCGGCTCCGCCCGTATCAGCTGAGGGCCGGCACGGAGACCTCCCCGCTCCCCCCGCGGGAGTAGGCGCCGCAGCCGCCCCCGGGAGCGGGGCGCGCCGTCCGTACCCGTACCGGTTCGGTCGCCGCGGGGCGCCGGGCCGGTGGTGGGCGCCCCCGCGGCTCGTCGTCCTCCCCTCGGCGGATGCGGGCGACGAGCGGTCGCGTCGTTTCCCGGGGGAGACGGGAGCTCGTTTCCCGGGGGAGACGGGAGCTCGTTTCCCCCCGGGGACAGGGGAGCTCGTTTCCCCCGGGGACACGGGGGCGTACCCGTCCCGGGGAAGTCGGTGACCCGTACGAGCCGCTGCCGCCCCGGAGGTCCCGCCTCGTGGCCAGGCGC
This sequence comes from Streptomyces sp. NPDC053513, assembly GCF_044544765.1. Lineage (NCBI taxonomy): Bacteria > Bacillati > Actinomycetota > Actinomycetes > Kitasatosporales > Streptomycetaceae > Streptomyces > Streptomyces sp. NPDC053513. Next base: position 237,835 of record NZ_JBITXP010000007.1, on the reverse strand, counting down.
CCGCCCGGCCCCTTCGGGCGGAGCCGTCGGGTGTCCGGGCGGGGCGAGCGTCTGCTGCTCGGGGGGTCACAGCACGCTCGACGTCCCCTTCCGCCGCCGGTGCCCGTGCGGATGCACGCGGAGGACGCGGTTCTCCGCCGCCCCGGCTCATCGATGGCTCATCGATCGAGGCGGACGAGGGAGGCGTTCAGCGCGGTGGCAAAGGCGCACCAGGCCGCGTAGGGCCACAGGGCACGTGCGGCGATCGGGTCGGTACGGGCGGTGCGGCGGATGAGCTCGGCGTTGCTCAGGTCGAGCAGCACGGTGCCGACCAGGCCCGCCCGAGGGCTGCGCAGACGGAAGAACAACCAGTTCCAGGCGGCGTCGAGCGTCAGGTTGACGGCCAGGCTCACGGCGAGCCGACGTCGCTCCCGGCCGTGGACGCGGCCTCCCGCATGGCCGCCCGCGAAGGCCACGGACGCGTACAGCGGGGTCCACACCGCGCCGAAGACCCACGCGGGCGGCTGCCACGCGGGCTTGCGCAGTGAGCGGTACCAGGGGGTGTCCGGATCGACGGCGGCGGCACCGGCCGTCGCCGCCGCGGCCACCGCGACCGCGGCCGTCGCGTAGCGCCGTATCGGCGCGTCCGCCGGCCGGGGGGCGGGGGCGCCGCCGGTGAGCCTCATGGGGACGTCCTTCCTGCCGCGTCGCCCCGCCGGGCCTTCCGCCCGGTCCGGGTGGCGCGGCGCCGTGTGCGTTCGCGGAGGCGCTTCCTCCCCCCGTGTACCCCTGCCCCGGTCGTACACCCCTCCGCCCGTCGGCGACAGGAGTCCTGCACACGGACATCGGACATCGGACATCGGACAAGCCAATGCAGAAACGATGCGAGTTGCCCCTCCGCATCGTTTCTTCCATGGTCGGAGGAGCGGCGCACCAGCCACTGAGGAGTAGCCATGAACGCTGTTCTGCAGGCCCCTTCCACCGCACCCGACGGGCTCGCCACCCCGCGGGTGCCCGCCCGGCCGTCGTCTCCCGAGGTGACGGACACCGAGCGGGACGACGCGGCGCTGGCCGCCAGGTTCCGCGACGGCGACGAGGACGCGCTGCGGGAGGCCTACCACCGCTGGGCTCCGACGGTCCACGCGCTGGCCCGGCGGTCCCTGGGCAACGCGCAGGACGCCGAGGACGTCACCCAGCAGGTGTTCCTGTCCGCCTGGCGCAGCCGGGAACGGTACCGGCCCGATCGAGGCGCCCTCGGCGGCTGGATCGTCGGCATCACCCGGCACGTCGCCTTCGACGCGGTCTCCGCCCGGACCCGCCGCTCCCGCATCGAGCAGTCGGTCGCCCTGGCGCAGCACGACGACATCGGGCAGCACCACGCCGACGAGAGCCAGAAGGCCGTCGACCGGATCCTCGTCCAGCACGGGCTGGCCGAGCTCTCCCCGGTGCAGCGGCGGCTCCTGGCACTCGCCGTCTACGGCGACCTCACCCACGCGCAGATCGCCGAACGGACCGGTCTCCCCCTGGGTACGGTCAAGAGCCACATCCGCCGCGGCCTCCTGGCGCTCCGCCGCATCCTCCAGGAACGCTGAAAAGCCCGGTGCGGGATTCTCGGACGGGAGGACGTCATGACGGACGGCACGACAGCGGGCAGCACGGACGGCCCGACGGGTGGCGGCAGGGTGCTCGTCGTGGGCGCGACCGGTGCCGTCGGAGGCCTGGCGGCCGGGATGCTGGCCGACCGCGGGGCGTCCGTCGCGCTGGCGGGCCGTGACCGGGCTCGCCTCCAGGAGCGCGCCGGCCGGTTGGGGGGCTGTCCGGCGCGCTCCTTCGACGCCTACGACCTCGACGCCTGTACGGACCTGGCGCCCTGGGCGGCACGGTCGCTGGGCGGTCTCGACGCCGTGGTCGTGGCCGTGGGCGTCGCGGGTTTCGGCCCGGCGGAGGACGTCCCCGACACGGCCGCCGAACACCTGATGACGGTCAACGCGCTCGCGCCCATGGCCGTGGTGCGGGGAGCCCTCCGGGTCCTCGGGGCGGCGAGCGTCCTCGCGGTCGTCACCGGCGCCGTCGTCGACAGGCCGATGCGGGGCACGGCCGACTACACAGCGGCGAAATCCGCGCTCGCGGCCTGGCTCGGGGTGGTGCGCCGGGAGCAGCGCGGCCGTGGGATCTCCGTCGTGGACGTGCGCCTGCCCCCTCTCGACACGGGCTTCGCCGACCGCGCGGTGATCGGCAGACCCCCCGTGCTCCCCCCGGGGCTCGATGCGGCCACGGAGGTCGATCGGCATCTCGTCACGCCGGTCCTGACCCACGAGGAGCCGAAGTGACCGACGCTCCGGCGCCGCACGCGCCCCTGTGCCCCGAGTGCATCGAAGAGCCTCTCGCGTCGTTGTCGCGTCCTATGGTGGACGACATGTCCGAAGTCGAAGCCGCCCACGGCATCACCACCGGCGCCGTCGCCCGTCGCCTCGGCGTCTCTCCGACCACGGTGCGTTCCTGGGAGCAGCGTTACGGAATCGGCCCCGCCGTCCGGAGGAGCGGGCGGCACCGGCGGTGGATGCCGCAGGACATCGCCCTTCTCGAGGAGATGTGCCGCCTGACGGCGACCGGCGTGCCTCCCGGCGAGGCCGCGCGCGTGGTCCTCGGGAGCAGCCCCTCCGCGGCGGGCGACGAAACCCCGCCTTCCGCCACGGAGCCCTGGGACGCCCCCCGTACGGACGGACGTCAGCCCGGCTCGGGCAACGGGCTGCCGCTCGGTGACGTGCGTCAGGAGTGCCGCGGTCTGGCCCGGGCGGCGGTCCGGCTCGACGCGCCGTCGATGGAGGCACTGCTGGACCAGGTCGTCCGGGACCACGGCCTCGTCACGGCGTGGGAGGAGGTGATGGTCCCCACCCTGCACGCCGTCGGACGCAAGTGGGAGTCGTCGGCCGACCGTTACGTGGAGGTGGAACACCTGCTGTCGTGGCAGGTGTCGACCGCCCTGCGGCGCGCGACGGTCACCGCGCCCTCAGCGGCGAAGCAGCCCCCCGTACTGCTGGCGTGCATGCCCTCGGAGTCCCACACCCTGCCGCTGGAGGCGCTCGCCGCCGGTCTGGCCGAACGGGGGCTGCCCCTCAGGATGTTCGGCGGCGCGGTTCCCGCCGAAGCCCTGGACGCGGCGGTACGCCGGTCGGGCCCCGCGGTGGTCGTGCTGTGGTCGCAGGCGCGCTCGACGGCGAGCCAGGCGTTGGCACGGCACGTGGCCGGCACGGCGTTCGGGACCCGGGGCGCCCGGACGAACCCCCTCGTCCTGCTGGCGGGCCCCGGCTGGGCGGGACCCGCCCCCGGCGGCGGCCTGCTGAGGCCCGGAGGCCTGCGGGAGGCGCTCGACGTGATCTCCGGTGTGTACGGGGAGGCCGCCCGCCCCGGCGAGGGGTGAGCGGCACCGTCCGGCGAAGCGGCGGACGCCCCGGTCCCGCCCCGCCCGGTCCGGCTATCCGTCGAGGTCGCCCCGGGCGACGCTCTCGCCGGAATGGGCCGGGTTCCCGTCGTACCGCTGCGCCGAGACGTCGATCACCGGGTAGCCGGACAGGTCGACGCCCTCGGGGAGGGGCAGGGTCGCGCCGCCGTCGGGTCCCAGTGTCCCGACGGCGATGAGCTTCCGATGGCTCCGGTCCATGAGCCACACCTCGAAGTACCCGTCGGTCTTGGGCAGCCCGCTGACGGACACCCGCACCTCGCGCCCGGTGCCGGGCCCCCCGACCACCTGCGCCGTACCGGTGACGGCCGGCGTTCCCGGGGAGGTGAGCCGGCTGAGCGGCGCGGCGGCGACTCCCGGCCGGTCGTCGTCGAGCTGCCACCAGGTCACGGAGCTTCCGACCGCGGCCCCCACGGCCAGACACACGGCGGCCGGCAGGAGGGCCCGGCGGGACGGCCACGTCCGTCGGCGCCGGGGCGGGAGTCCGGTGCCGGGCGGCCGGTCGCGTGCGGTGCCCGCCGGTGTCGGCTCCTCGTCACGGCGCTTCTTCCGCGGGTCGGCCGGGTGCGGGTCCGACGGCCCGCCGCGATGCGCCGCGCCGAGGTCCAGTTCGGCGGCGATGGCCCGCCACACCCGATCGGGCGGGGGCGCCAGGACGTCCTCGGTCGCCACCGCCCGTGCCGCGCGCACCACCGCGCGCAGCTCGTCGAGTTCACGACGGCAGCGCGGGCACCGGTCGAGGTGTTCTCGTGCCCGCGGGGGAAGCGGGCCGTCCGGCGCGAGCACGAGGTCGATGAGTTCATCGGCGCCGAGGTGTCCGGCCATGTCCGCCTCCCGGGGAGCCTTCGGCCTTCCTGTCGGCGGACCGCGGGGGAACCGCCGTGACGACGGGGGTCTTCCGGTGGCCGCCGGCGTCGGGTCGTACGGCGGCAGCCGGGTGGGGAAGCGTCGGCACCGGTCCGCCCGTCCCGGCGAAGGCGGCTGGGGGAAGGCGTTCCCCGTCCACCCGGGCACTGCTCACCACGCGGTGGAGGACGGTCGGTGCACCGGTCCTGTGGACCGCCGCCCGGTCCCCGGGCCGGACGTCGACGAGCGCGGCGAAGGCCCCGGGGTCTCCCGTGTTCCGCCGCGCCGGGGCGGCGCCGCCGTCCCGGAGAGGGACACCGGGATCGGTGGAGCACCCTCGCACGCGTCCTCCTCTCGGTCGGCCGTGTCGCGGTAGTGGTCGCCGAGCGCGCGGGCCATGGCCCCCACCGAATAGGAACTCCTGACCAGCAGCCTCGCCCTGCGGGCGAGTTCCGCGGCGCGCCGGTCGTCCGTCCCCACCAGACGTGTCAGACCGGCGCCGAGCGACCGCACGGAAGAGGTGTCGATCAGCAGGCCGTTGTGCCCGTCGACGAGGTAGTGCGGAACTCCGCCGCGCAGGGGGCCCGCGACGAGCATTCCGGCGTCCATGGCCTCCAGGACCGCCAGCCCGAATTCCTCCTTGGCACTCGGGCAGACGTACCGTGCCCGGATTCCGCTCGCCGGATCGGCGAGGGTCCGTTCGAGCAGCCGCACATCGGAGTTGGACAGGGCGGGCAGCATGAGGATCCGGTTCCTGGCGTCGGGACAGGAGGCGAGGGCCTCCTCGACATCGGTGCGCACGCGGTCCTCCGCCGGCCCCGGCGTCCCCGGGCTCCCGCCCACGAGGACGAGGAGCGATTCCTCGTGGCAGCCGGACTCGATCCAGGCACGGACCAGGACGTCCTGCTGCTTCACGGGATGCAGCCGTCCGACGCTCAACAGCACGGTCGGCGCCGGCACGCGGGCGTCCTCCAGGGCGGCCGAGATCGGCTCGACCAGCCGTCGGCGGCGGACATCGACGCCGGGCCCGGGCCGGTACGGCGCGATGCCCTCGGGCGGTGCGCCGATGCCGGCGGTCCCCCGGCCCCCGGCCAGCTGGGGAAAGTGGGACAGCAGTTCGGCCGCTCCGCCGTCGCGTCCCGCGATGCCGACCACCCGGTCGGCCCGTGCGGCCAGGCAGTCCCCCAGGAACACCCGGTGCAGATCGTGCCGGACGGCGGCGGGATCCGCACCCGGTGCGCCGTGGCGCTCGGTCATCTGCCGGTGCGGGTCGGGAGTGGCGGTGAAGACCAGGCGGGCGCCGATCCTCCGGGCGGCTTCGGCGAGGGCGAGGGAGCCGTCGTCGGAGTAGCGGACGTGCAGGACGTCGACCCGGGGTCGCAGGGAGCCGAGAAGCCGGGCCGCCCACCACGCCGTCTCCTCGCGGTGGTCTCCCGTGTCCTCGGGGCCCGGCGGGCGGTCGCTGTCGACCGGCAGCCTCAGGATCCAGTGGCCGGGCGACCGCCGGCGCAGCAGCACCGGGTCGGCTTCGAGTTCCGGTCGGCACGCGGTGACCGCGGTGACGACTCCCGCGATGCCGTCGGTGCGGGCGAGGGAGTCGCCGAGCGCGCCGAGGAGGACGCCCAGCCCGCCGCTCAGTCCCTCTCCCGGCCGGTCCAGGCTGCCCATCAGCATGGCCTGGGCGACGAGGACGCCGGGACGCCCGCCCGTCGTTCCGGCCCCGGCCGCACCCGGGTGGCGCAGGGCGTCCAGGAGCAACCGCTCGTAGGCGTCGTGCTCCCCCGTGGCGGACGCCGGCTCGGGCACCTCGTGCCCGGCGGAGACGAGCAGGCGCCACGCGGCGTGCCGGACCCGCCGGTGCGGGCCGCGGGCGAAGCGTGCGAGGTCCTCCACCGGCAGGGGCAGAAGGCGTCCGACGGCGGCCAGATCGAGCAGGAACGACGTCGTCTCCGGGTCGCGGCCGCGCGACAGGCCGCCGCGGAGGGCGGCGGTCGCCCGGTGGACCCCGTGCCGCCGCAGGCTGTCCGGCCAGACCGCCGCCACGGCGCTCCTCGCGTGGGCGCCTCCGGCGATCGACCGGACGCACGTCTCGGGCGAGGGGACGTCTCCCGTCCGTATCCCGCTGCGCAGCCGGGCGAGGGCGACGTCGTGGACGGAGGCCGATCCGGGGCGGGCCCGCGGCGGGTCGAACAGCGCGTACTCCGCCTCGACCAGCTCGGCCAGCAGACCACCGGCCGCCGGGCTCCGCCGGACCGGTGGCGCGTGACGGCCCGCGCGGACCGCGTGCCAGTAGCGCTGCCGGGCCGCCACGAAGGGATCCGGCTCCTCGGGACGGCCCGGCGCGCTCGGACGGCGTTCCGCCGGGGTCGGGACGTCCGGACCTGGACGGTTCATGAGGACTCCTGGTGACGAAGGGCGCGACCTGTTGTGTTTCGCCCGTGTCGCGACTCGTGGATGCGGCACGGGGCCGCGCACCGTCCCCTTCGTGGCGCGCGGGCCGGTCCGCGGGCCGCGGGGCCCCGCTCCTTCGCCGTGCATCCCGCATCCGTCCGACGTCCCCCGGGGGAATCCAGGCGGTGTGAGGGGCTCGGTGCGGTCCCCGTCCGACAGGAGGCAGGCATGGCACGCGTCGTGGTGGTCAGTCCCCCGTTCCACTCCCACGCACAGCCGATGTCGGTCCTGGCGGGCTCGCTGGCGCGGGCGGGCGCGGAGGCGTACCTGGCCTGCGGCCGGCCCTTCGCTCCCCTGGCCCGGGCGGCGGGGGCGCGCTTCGTCCCGCTCACCGTGACGCGGAACGCCAACACGGGCGTCGCCCGGAGCACCGCGCAGGGCGACCGGGAGGCGGCACGGCTCGAGGAGTTCCTCGCCTCGACCCGCGAAGGGGCTGTCGCCGCGCTCCTCGCCCAGTCCCGGCACCGCCGCGAGGACATGCTGTCCGATCCGGATCTCGTGCTGGCCGGGATGCGGGCGCTGCACGAGCGTCTCGCCCCGGACTGGTACGTGGTCGACCAGCTCAGCTATCCGGTGACGCTGGCCCTGCACTGTCTGGGGCTTCCGTTCGCGACCTTCTGCCCCGGCCACCCGACGTATCTTCCGCACGCTCCGGAGGCGCTTTTCGGCGTCCCGTACGCGTGGCCCTCGGCGACCCGCCCCGGGGACGACGAGCTGGCGGAGCTCCGGAGGGCCGCCCGGGCCACCGAGAGGGCGTTCACCCGCGAGTTCGCGCGGGTGGCGCGGCGGCACGCTCCGGAGCGCGAGGCACCGGGCCGGGCCTTCGCCCTCGCGTCCCGGCGGGCGGTCGTGTTCAACTACCCGCCGTTCCCCTGGCTACCGGAGCGGAAGGGGCCGGGGCCCCGGTACGTGTACGGCGGACACTGCGTCGTCCGGGAGCCGTACGGCCCGGACAGCGGCTGGGAGGACGGCTGGGAGAAGATCCTCGGCGCGCTGCGGGCGCGGGCCCGGCACGTCGTCCTGGTGGCCCTCGGCACGTTCCTGTCGGCCCGGGACGACGTCCTGGAGACCGTGGTCCGCGGAATCCTCTCCGAGGTGCCGGACGCCGCGGTCGTGGTCGCGGCGGGCGACGGGGTGGAAGCCCTGGCACACCTGGCAGGACCCAGGGTGCACATCGCGCGCACCGTCCCCCAACGCCGGCTGCTCGGGCACGTGGACGCGATGGTCCACCACGGCGGCAACAACTCGTTCACCGAGTGCGTCGCCTCGGGCGTCCCGGCCCTCGTGCTGCCCTTCTCCAGCGACCAGTTCTCCATCGCCCACGACGCCGAGCGGGCCCAGGTGGGCGTCTGTCTCAACCCGGTGCGTCTGACCGGGGCCGGGGCGGGCGCCGCGGTGCGGCGCCTTCTGCGGGAGAGGCCCCGGGGTTTGGGCCGCTGGACGGCGGCCCTGTCCGGACGGGGGCCCGACTGGGCGGCCCGGCGGCTCCTGCGCGCGATGCGGGAGCGGCCGGACGGAACCGATCCCTCCCGCACACCGGCGCGATCCGCCGGGGAGCACGCGTGAGCGCTCCGCGCCGGACCTCCGGGGTCCGGTCGCGGCCCTCGTCCACGGCACCCGCGGAGGACGGTCCGGCGCGCGACCGCCCGGGGTGGTGACCGCGTCGCGCGCCGCGTTCCGGCGCCGGCGGTCGCACCGGGCCGAGGCGCGCCCGGTGCTCCCTGCGATGCGCCGTCACACGGCCGGGACGGCTGGCGACGGCGAATTCGGCGCGCCGCCACGGCGCGGCTGCATCCGTGGGGAGCCGCGCGGGGGAAGCCTGGTGCGGACGGTCCTCCGCCTGTGGCGGGTGTACCGGGGCGGGGCCGGCCGGCCGCCCGCCCGACGTCGAGAACGGAGCGGGCCGCGAACCATGACGCACAGCAGCGACATCGTCGTCGTCGGCGCGGGAGCCGCCGGTCTCTCGCTGGCCTGGCGGCTGCTCGCCCCGCCGCCCGGTGTCCGGGCCCCGGAGGTGGTCCTCGTCGAGGCGCCCGCCGGCCTGCGGCCTCCCGAACGCACCTGGTGCTTCTGGGAGGCCGGAGCGGGCGACTACGACCCGCTGCTCACGGCGAGTTGGCGACGGCTCCGGGTCCGCGCCCCCGACGGCGGCGGTCCCGCCCGCGACCTCGGCGGGCTGCGCTACAAGATGTTGCGCTCCTCCGCCTTCGAGCGGGGGCTGCGGGCGCGCCTGGCCGGAGTGCGCAGGATCGAGGCCGTCGTCGAGCGCGTCGCCGACCGGCCGGACGGCGCCGAGGTGGTCTGCCGCACCTCGGACGGCGCCGTGCGCACCCTGCGCGCCCGCTGGGTCTACGACTCTCGTCCCCCCTCCGTACCGCCGCCCGCGCGGGTGGCGCTGCTCCAGCACTTCCGGGGCTGGTTCGTCCGCTGCGAGCGCCCCGCGTTCACCCCCGAGACCGTCGAGCTGATGGACTTCCGCACGCCCCAGCCCGAGCACGGACTCTCCTTCGGGTACGTCCTGCCCCTCGGTCGGCACGAAGCGCTCGTGGAGTACACCGAGTTCGGCCGGGCGCCCCTTCCCCGGTCGTCGTACGACGAGGCGCTGCGCCACTACGCGGAGCGCGTGCTCGGCCTGGGACCGTACCGGGTGACGGCCACGGAGCAGGGGGCCATCCCCATGACCGACGGCAGGTACGACCGCCGGCCGGGTCGGCACGTCTTCCGCATCGGCGCGGCCGGCGGGGCCGTGCGCCCCTCGACGGGGTACGCCTTCGCCGCGATCCAACGGCAGTCCCGCGCGGTGGCGGACGCCGTGCACAGGGGCCGCACGCCCGTGCCGCCGCCCGCCCATCCCGCGAGGCTCCTCGCCATGGACGCCGTCCTGCTGCGCGGGCTCGACACCGGCCGCATCGACGGGCCCGCCTTCTTCACCCGGCTCTTCGACCACGTGCCCGCCGCCCGCCTGCTGCGCTTCCTCGACGGCACGACCCGCCCCGTCGAGGAGTTCGCCATCGGCCTGCGCACCCCCGTGTCCGCCATGCTCCGCACCGCCGCCGAGCTGCCCCTGCTCGCCCGCCGCACCCGACCGTGAACTCCGAGGAGAATCCCCATGAGCGCCCACGACCGCGCACCGGCCGCCCGTCGCGGCCGCGATCGCAAGGCCGTCGTCCTCCCCGCGCCCCCGGGACGGCCCGCCGCCGAAGGCCCCCGGCCCCGGTGCGCGGTCGTCGGCGGCGGCATCGCGGGCATCGCCGCCGCGACGGCACTGGCCGAGCGGGGCGTCCGCGTCACCCTGTACGAGCGGGAGACGGCCCTCGGCGGCCGGCTGGCGGGCTGGCCCACCGAGCTCGCGGACGGCTCCGCCGTCACCATGAGCCGCGGTTTCCACGCGTTCTTCCGCCAGTACTACAACCTGCGCGGCCTCCTGCGGCGGGTCGACCCCGGACTCGACGGGCTCCGCCCGCTGCCCGACTATCCGTTGCGGCACAGCTCCGGGCTGCACGACAGCTTCGCCCGGGTGCCGAGGACGCCGCCGTGGAGCGCCGTGGGCTTCACCGCGCTCAGCCCGAGCTTCGGCGTGCGGGACCTGGCGCGGATGAACCCCCGGGCCGCGCTCCCCCTGCTCGACGTGCGGGTGCCCGAGATCCACCGCCGCTACGACGACGTCAGCGCCCTGGAACTGCTCGACCGCATCCGCTTCCCCGCGGCGGCGCGCCACCTCGCCTTCGAGGTCTTCTCCCGGAGCTTCTTCGCCGATCCGGCCGAACTGTCCGCCGCCGAACTCGCCCTGATGTTCCACATCTACTTCCTCGGCTCGTCGGAGGGGCTCCTCTTCGACGTGCCGGACGAGCCCTACCCGCAGGCGCTGTGGGACCCCCTCGGCCGCTACCTCGAGGGCCACGGCGTCGACATCCGTACGGGCACCGCCGTGACCGGCCTTCGTCCCGACCCGCGGGGAGGCCATCTGATCGACACCGCGCGGGCGGCCTCCGAACACGCCGACGCGGTCGTCCTGGCCCTGGACACCGCGGGGCTGCGGACCCTCACGGCCGCCTCTCCCCACCTGGGCGACGGGGCGTGGCGCGCCCGGATCGGCCGGCTCCGCACCGCGCCGCCCTTCCTCGTGTCCCGGATCTGGCTCGACCGCCCCGTCGCCGCCCACCGGCCCGGCTTCCTCGGCACCAGTGGTTACGGGCCCCTGGACAACATCAGCGTGCTCGACGCGTGGGAGGGCGAGGCCGCGCGCTGGGCGGCGAAGACGGGCGGATCCGTACTCGAACTCCACGCCTATGCCGCCGATCCGGCCACTCCCCCGGAGGTGCTCTCCCGCACCCTGTCCGAGCAGCTGCGCCGCGTCTATCCGGAGACGTCCGCCGCGCGCGTCGTCGACCGGCGGGACGAGTGGCGGCAGGACTGCCCGCTCTTCGCGGTCGGCGGCGGCGCGGACCGGCCCACCGTCGACACCCCCGACCCGACCGTCACCGTCGCCGGCGACCTGGTCCGCACCGACCTCCCGGTCGCCCTCATGGAACGGGCCGCCACCACCGGCTTCCTGGCGGCCAACGCCCACCTACGGCGCTGGGGTCTGCGCGGGCAGACGCTGTGGACCGTTCCCGACCGGGGCCGGTCCGGACTCCTGCGGCTCCTGGCCCGCCACTTCGGCGAGGGCTGACGGACGAACGCCGCCAGGCCTGCGCCGGGCACGGCCGGTCCCGGCGCCCCGGCTCGGCCGACGGTCCTCCGAGCGGCTCAGCCGGGGAAACGGCCGACCGGTCCTCCGAGCGGCTCAGCCGGGGAAACGGCCGTCCCTGCGCAGGACGAAGCGGCGTTCGGCGTACGCGAGGTCGTCCCGCCACAGCCGACCGGCGGTGGCCCGCATGGCGGGCCGCAGCAGCGGGGCGAGCGCGCGGGCCAGCGCGAACCCCCGCCGGTCCGAGCCGGCGACGACGGCCTCCACCACGGCGGTCCTCGGGCGCCGGGCGCCGGGCGGGGTGAGCGGGGTCGCGTGCGTCTCCACCACCGAGCCCTCTCCCTCACCGGCCACGACGCGCATGACGACGGTGCGCGGGTCCGGCGCCTCGAAGGCCGCGCGCACCGGGACCACGACCCGTCCGGCCACCTTGAACGACACGTCCACCAGCAGGACGTCGTCGGTGTCGCCGTCGCCGGGAGCGTCCAGGACGGTCAGGTCCACGAACGAGTACGGGTGCAGCCAGGCGCCGTGCCAGGGGTCGAGGCGGTTCGCGACCACGTCCTCCGGTTCGCAGCCGCCCACGCCGGTGTACACCGCGGCGACCGCCCCGCCCGCTCGCGGCCGGGCCGGCACGGCGGGGCGCTCGGTCGGCGGCTCGCCGCCGACCCGGTCGAGCCGTACCCACAGCAGGACCCCGTCGTCGTGCACCGGCCACGGCGACCACCCGGCGAACGGCGCGCCGTCGAGGGCGAGGCCGTGCCAGTGGCAGATCAGCCGGCCGCACCGCACCGTGCCGTCCCTGAGCGGGGCGCCGAGGTGCGGGCAGGCCCCGGGCCCCGCGTGGGGCTCGCCGTCCTCGTCGCGCCACAGCACGATCTCGGTGCCGGCGACGGTCCGGCCGAGCGGCCCGCGGGCCGTCAGGTCCGAGGCGGCGCCGACGACGAACCAGTTCCCCGTGGGGCGGGCCCGGGCCCGGTCGAGTGCCTCCGCGATGCCCGCGGGTCGGGCGTCCTGCCAGGTGGGGCGCTGGCGTTCCCAGGCGACGGCGTTCCGGCGCAGCCGCAGCGGCAGTACCGCCCTCCGCTCCGGGCGCCCGGCGGGCCCGGCGGGCCCGGCGGGAGTCCGCTCGGCCGGTCCGCCGCCCCGCCGTCCGACCCGCCCGCCGGACTTCCCGGCGACCGGTCCGCCGGGGTTCCGCCCGTTCCGCCGGTTCTGTCCGCCGGTCCCGCCCCCGTCCTGCCCGGCCCTCGTCCACCCGTCCCGCCCGCCGTGCGTCCCGTTCTCCGTGTTCACGTCCCGTCCTTTCCCTGACCCGCCGTCAGCACTTCCTCGTCCGTCGTCGCGACGGCCGCCCCGTCGTGCGTCCCGCCGGTGCCGTTCCCTGCGTGGGCGGCCCGGCCCGAGCGCCGGGCGGCGGTGCGCGCGGCGAGTGCCCCGGCCAGACCGCGCAGTGCCACGGCCGCCCTCCGGCGCCGTCCCACGACGGACCTGCGGTGCACGACCGCGTAACCGTCCTCCTCGATCGCCGCCAGGATGTCGCGGTACAGGACGAAGGCCGTGCGCACGCACGGCGCCGACACGGGGTCCAGTCGCCCGATCCCCGGCTCGGCCGTTCGGTAGACGTCCCGGGTCAGGGCCGCGGCCGTGCGCAGCGCCGAGGTGATCCGCGCGTCCCGGAGCCCGGTGCGCCTGCTCCAGAGCAGCAGCTCCCGGTCCACCCCGTGCGCCGCCAGCAGGTCGAGGGGCAGGTACACCCGCCCCCGGTCGAGGTCCTCGCCCACATCCCGGAGGAAGTTCGTCAGCTGGAAGGCCACCCCGAGCGCGGCGGCGTACGGCTCCGCCTCCGCCCGGGGCACCACGGTGCCGAGCACCGCCGTCATCTGCAGCCCGATGACGGCGGCCGACCCGTGCATGTAGGCGGTCAGGTCGGCGTAGGTCGGGTACTCCTCGACCCACAGGTCGCTGCGCATGGACGCGAGGAAGTCGGTGAAGTGACGGGCCGGGATGCCGTACCGCGCCCGTGTGTCGGCCGCCGCCCGCACCACGGGTTCGTCGGTCTCCTCTCCCCGCACGGCACGCAGCCACTGCTGCTCCAGCGCGTCGAGGGCAAGACGGCGTTCGGCCGTGGAGGCCGTGGCCCCCAGGTCGTCGACGATGTCGTCCGCGTGCCGGGCGAAGCCGTAGAGGGCGTGGACGGCGGCGCGCCGGTCCACCGGCAGCAGCCGCGTGGCGAGGAAGTAGGTCTTGCCGTGCCGGGCGTTGAGCCGGCGTCCCGTGGTGTAGGCCGCCCGCAGCGACGGATCGGTGATGCCCGCCGCGTCGAGCTCCCGTGCCGTCATTCCGGCCGCCCCTTCCCCGTCACGCGGGCCGCGGCGAGCTTCCCGGAGATCAGCACGGTCGGCACGCCGACGCCCGGGGTGGTGCCGCAGCCGGCCAGGACGGCGTTCTCCGTGCCGGCCACGAGGTTCCGCGGCCGGAAGGGGCCGGTCTGGGCGAAGGTGTGGGACACGGAGAAAGGGGTTCCGGCCGCGTGTCCCAGGGCCGTCCACTCCGCGGGCGTCACCAGGCTCTCCTCCTGGACGGAGGCTCCGAGTCCGGCCAGCCCCCGGCGCTCCAGTTCCCGTACCAGCTCGTCGCGGTAGCGCGGTCCGAGTTCGCCCCAGTGGGCGGCCCCGGGGCCGACGGCGGTGTTGGGACACGGCGCCAGGACGTAGTGCAGGTGCCGTCCCGCCGGTGCCAGGGACGGGTCGGTAGCGGTGGGCCGGGTGATGAGCAGCGAGGGGTCGGTCATCAGCCGTCCCTCGTCGATCAGTTCTCCGAACACGGTGTTCCAGGACCGTCCGAAGGACAGGGTGTGGTGCTCCAGTTGGGGCCAGGTACGGTCCGTGCCGATGTGCAGCACCACCGCGCTCGGCGCGTGCCGCAGCCGGACGGGGCGCCGCGGGGACCGTCCCAGGAGCCGGTAGGAAGCCGGCAGTTCGGGGGTGAGGACGATCGCGTCGCAGGCGATCCGGTCGTGCTCGGTGACCACTGCGGTCACGCGCCGGCCGGCGCGCTCCAGCCGGGTGACCGACTCGCCGTACCGGAACTCCACGCCCGCCCGGGCCGCCGCTTCCGCCATGGCCACCGGGACCGTGTGCATCCCGCCGCGCGGGAAGTGGACCCCGGCGACCGTGTCCATGTAGGCGATCACGGCGTACGCGGCCAGTGCGCGGGACGGGGCGACCCCGGCGTACAGGGCCTGGAAGGAGAAGACCCGGCGCAACCGCTCGTCGGAGAGGAACCGTCCGACGGCCCGGTCGAGGCGCCCGAATCCGCCGAGCGCGGCGAGCCGTGCCAGGTCCGGGTGGAGCAGGCGCAGCGGGGAGTCGAAGTTGGCGTCGATGAAGCGCCGCATCTGCACGGCGTACAGCTCCTGGAGCCAGCGGCGCAGTCTGCGGTATCCCAGCGCCTCCCCGGCGCCCGCGAAGGCGGCGACCTCGGCCTCCATGGCCTCGGCGTCCGTGTGCACGTCGAGGCGGCTGCCGTCGGCGAAGAGCGCGCGGTACGCGGGATGCAGGGGTACGAGGTCGACGCGGTCGGCCAGCGAGTCCCCCACGGCCCGGAACGCCTCGTCGAGGACGTCCGGCATGGTGAGGACGGTCGGCCCGGTGTCCACCCGGTAGACGCCGAGGTGCAGCCGTCCCGCCCGGCCGCCCGGCACCGTGTCCCGTTCCACCACGGTCACCCGCCTGCCCGCGCCCGCCAGGTGCAGCGCGGCGGCCAGGCCGGCGAGGCCCGCCCCCACGACGACGACATGGTCCGTAGGACCGGTCAGGGTCTTCAACGGGCTTCTCCGATCAGAACGGGGCCGGCGGTGTCGCGCACGGCCGTGGGCGCCACCGGCACCGGCCGTCCGGCGGTGCCCGGGCCGCAGGCGGCGCGCAGCAGTCCGCCGATCCGGTCCGCCGCGTCCCGTGACAGGCCGGCTTCCCGGACCTCGTCGACCCCGCGGTCGCACAGCTCCCGCACACGCCGGGAGACCAGCTCGCGCGCGCCGCAGGCGTCGAGAAGCTCCAGCACGCGCTCCACGTCCTCCGCCCGGGCGCGCGGCGAGCCCACCACCTCGTCCAGGAGCCGCAGTCCCGCGTGGTCGCGGTCGCGCGCGCACAGGTCCCGTGCGACGGCCAGCAGATAGGTCGCCTTGCCGTCCCGGAGGTCCTCACCGACCGGTTTCCCGGTCGACGCCGGATCCCCGAAGGCTCCTCGCAGGTCGTCGTGGAGCTGGAACGCCAGCCCCGCCGATCGTCCGGCGGCGCGCAGACGGCGTACGGTCTCCTCGGGCGCGTCCGCGAGCACCGCGCCCAGCGCCAGGGGGTGGGCCACGGTGTACCTGGCGGTCTTGAGCACGGCGGAACGCACCGCCCGGGCCGCCGACGTGGCGTTCGTGACCTGGCCGTGCAGGTCGAGGTACTGGCCGGCCACCATCTCCGTGCGCATCGCCCGCCAGACGTCCGCCGCCCGGCCCTCCGCCGGTGCCCCGCGCACGGCCTCCGCGAACGCGTCGTCGGCCCAGGCGAGGGCCAGGTCCCCCGCGAGCACCGCGGCCGCCCCGCCGAACGTGCCGCACGGCGACGCGCGTCCCGCCGTCCCGTACTGGTCGTCTATGCCGACGTGCACGGCGGGACGTCCCCGTCGCAGCGGTGAGCCGTCCATGACGTCGTCGTGGATGAGGGCGCAGGTCTGGATCAGCTCCAGCGCCGCCGCGACCCCCAGGGCCCTGGGCGTCTCGGAGACGCCGCCCCCGCAGCCCCGCATCGCCCACCACAGGAACGCCGCGCGCAGCCGTCTGCCGCCGGTCAGCGAGAAGCGGGCCACGCGGTCGGCGATGTCGGCCGCGAAGACGGGATCGATGGCCTCGGCCTCCTCCAGCCTCCGCTCCAGCAGGTGACCGAGGCACTCCCCGACGGTCGCGCGCACGTCCCGGTCGACGTCGAACGGATCGCATACGCGCATCGCAACTCCCCTGGGCGGCGGCCTGAACCGGGCGGCTCCCGGCTCGCCAGTGATTCGGTACCTCCTCCCCTCGCGGATGCACCGCCCTTTGGGCCGTGCGGACCACACCAGACATCCGAAGGGCGTGCCGGACCGCGCCCGTCGGCGGGCGGACGTGACACTCGGAGCGCACGCGCACTCACCCCGTCGGAGGCACCGTCATGGTCCTGCTGAGAGACACCGAGCTCGCGGAGGCCTTCGACCACGCGTCCGGGACGTACGACCGCATGACCTCGGCCAGTCCCGGCTACCACCGGCACCTGCGCCGCTCGGCTCGGCGTCTCGCCCTCCCGAGCCGGGGTGCCGGGCGGACCGTGCTCGACCTCGGCTGCGGCACCGGTGCCTCGACGGCCGCCCTCCTGCGGGCCGCGCCGTTCGCCTCCGTCACCGGGGTCGACGCTTCCGGCGGCATGCTCGCCCGGGCGCGGAGCAAGCCCTGGCCCGGGCGGGTGACCTTCGTCCACTCCCCGGTCGAGGACATGGCCCGGGCCGGTGTCACCGGACCCTACGACGCGGTGTTCGCCGCCTACCTCTTCCGCAACGTCGCGGATCCCGACGCCGTCCTCGGCCGGGCGCGCGAGGTGCTGCGCCCCGGCGGGCGGCTCGCCGTCCACGAGTACGCCCTGAGCGGCCGCGCCGTCGACCGCGTCCTGTGGTCGGCGGTCATGGGGGCCGTGGTGCTGCCCTGGGGCAGGAGCCACGGCGACGGGGCGCTGTACCGGCATCTGTGGCGCAGCGTGCTCGACTTCGACACGGCGGGCGCGTTCGCGGCCCGGATCCGCCGCGCGGGGTTCACGGACGTCCGCGTCCTGCCCCAGCCCGGCTGGCAGACCGGCATCACCCACACGTTCGTGGCGACCCGGCCCTCGATGCCCCCGTCCCGGCGCTGACGGCGCGGAGGCGGTCGGCGCGGCCCGTCGGCCGAGGGGTCGTGGCCCCGGTTCATGAGGGAGCGGCGCCCCCGGGTGTCACGGACGTCCCCCGAGGGCCGCTGGGCCGGGTGACGGCGGATGCGGCCGTGCGCCTCCGCCGTGTGCCGGTGGTCCGTGTCCGGCAGGTCGCCCTTGTTCTTGCGCAGGCTGCCGACGGTCGCGCGGCCCGAGGCGTGCCCGGCCGGTGCATCCGGGTACCCTCCTGCGGCGGAACCACGGCCGACGCACCCGGTGCGGGAGGGTGCCGCCGCCGGGCAGCGGGCCGGGGAGGCGGAACCGAGCGGTGCCGAAGGAACGGAGTGGAGCGAAGTGGGCAGGCGACGAGGCCCCGAGGAACCGGAGCGGCAGCCCGAGGGACTGTTCGGCGTGGAGGACCTCGTGGCCGCGGCCGCGCCGACCGCGGCGGAGGCGGACCGCCCGTTCCGTGACGGACCGGAGGCTCGGCGGCTCCTGCGGGTGACCGAGATCCACGCGGAACCCGCCGCCGCCGCTTCCTGGAGGGGACGCCAGATCATCGCGCGCTTCCCCGACGCCCGGCTCGTCGAGACGGACTCCCACTGGCGCATCCCGCACCTGCACGGCAACGAGGGGAACGTGCGGCGCTGGGTGCGGACCAAGCGGGAGGTGCTGGTCCTCGGCGAACGCGCGTCGTTCGCGATCCGGCCGAACGGACGGTCCGCCGACTGGATCGCGCCGGGCCTGTCCAACGGCTGCGCCATGGCCTGCGCGTACTGCTACGTCCCCCGGCGCAAGGGATTCGCCAACCCCGTCACCGTGTTCACCAACGTCGACCGCGTCCTCGGCAGTCTCCGGCGCCACATCACCGCCACCGGCCCGAAGACCGAACCCAACCAGTGCGACGAACGGGCCTGGGTCTACGACATCGGGGAGAACGGCGACTGCTCGGTGGACGACCTGATCAGCGACAACACCGCCGACCTCGTCCACGCCTTCCGCCACTGGCCCACGGCCAAGGCCTCCTTCGCGACCAAGCTGGTCAACCCCGACCTGCTGCGGCTCGATCCCCAGGGCCGCACCCGCATCCGGTTCTCCCTCATGCCGCCCGAGGACTCCCGCCTCCTCGACGTCCGGACCAGCCCCGTCCCCGCCAGGATCGGGGCGGCCGCGGACTTCGTGGACGCCGGGTACGAGGTGCACTTCAACCTCTCCCCCGTCGTGGTCCGCCCCGGATGGCGGCAGGCCTGGGACGAGCTGCTGCGCATGATGGACGACGTGCTGCCGCCACGGGTGAAGGAGCAGAGCGCGGCGGAGATCATCATGCTCACCCACAACCAGGGCCTGCACGAGGTCAACCTCGGCTGGCACCCCCGCGCCGAGGACGTGCTGTGGCGGGAGGAGCTCCAGGAGCCCAAGCAATCGGAGAACGGCGCGTGGAACGTGCGGTACCGCACGGCGGTCAAGCGTGAGGCCGTCGAGGCCCTCTCCCGCATGATCGGGAACCGCGCGCCCTGGCTGCGCGTGCGCTACGCCTTCTGATCCGGCCGGCGAAGGGGCGGCCAACGCCCACGGCCCGCCCGTCAGTTCGTGCCGGCGCCCCTGCCGGACGGAGGGGATCCGGACGACGGCGAGGGAAAGCGCTCGGTCCGTCCGCCACCGTCCGTGCACCGTTTCGCTCGATGGCCGATCACGACGCAGTCTTCGCGCGTTCGCGGGGTTAGGCTCGGCGTGGCGCCCCAGCGTTCCCGCGCCGTCCCGGGCATCAGCCGGAACCCCATCATTCACGCACGTCGGAGGCAGACAGCATGAGCACCGTAGAGCTCACCAAGGACAACTTCGACGAGATCGTGAGCGGGAACGAGTTCGTGCTCATCGACTTCTGGGCTTCGTGGTGCGGTCCCTGCCGTCAGTTCGCCCCCGTCTTCGAAGCGGCCTCCGAGCGGCACCAGGACCTCGTCTTCGCCAAGGTCGACACCGAGGCACAGCAGGAACTGGCCGCCGCGTTCGAGATCCGCTCGATCCCCACCCTGATGATCGTCCGCGACAACGTGGCCGTCTTCGCACAGCCCGGCGCCCTGCCCGAGACCGCACTCGAAGACGTCATCGGACAGGCCCGACAGCTGGACATGGACGAGGTCCGCAAGTCCATCGCCGAAGCCCAGCAGAAGTGACCCACCGCGAGAAGGGGTACGGGAGAACCTCCCGTACCCCTCTCGCATGCCGCGCGCAGGCCTCGCATTCCGTGCGCGGGGCGCCGGACGTCAGCGCTCCAGGACCAGCGCGAGGCCCTGGCCGACGCCGATGCAGAGCGCCGCGAGGCCCGTGCCGGAGCCGGCCGCGGCGAGCTGGTGCGCCACCGAGCCGGCCAGCCGGGCGCCGGACGCGCCCAGCGGGTGCCCGATCGCGACCGCTCCACCCCGAGGATTCACGATTTCGGGGTCCAGTTCCGGCCATTCCGCGAGGCAGCCGAGGGACTGGGCCGCGAAGGCCTCGTTGAGCTCGAAGGTCGTCAGGTCCGCGAAGGAGCGCCCGGCCTTCTCCAGTGCCCTGCGGACCGCCTCGACCGGACCGAGGCCGAACAGCTGGGGCTCGATGCCGGTGACCGCGGAGGTGCGGATCCGGGCGAGGGGCTCCCGGCCGGTCTCGCGCAGCCCGTCCTCGTCGACGAGGAGCAGCGCCGCCGCGCCGTCGTTGAGCGGCGAGGAGTTGCCCGGTGTGACCGTGCCGCCGTCGGGGCGGAAGGCGGGCTTCAGCTTGGCGAGGACCTCCATGGACGTGTTGTCGCGGATGCACTCGTCGCGGGTCAGCTCCACGCCGGGGTAGGGGACGACCTCGTCGTCGTACAGCCCCTTCGCCCAGGCCTCGGCCGCCTTGCGGTGGCTGGCGAGGGCGAAGGCGTCCTGCTGCTCGCGGGTGACGCCGTGCTTGTCGGCGACGAGCTCCGCGCCCTCGCCCAGCGCGACCGTCCACTCGGCGGGCATCCTCGGGTTCGTCATGCGCCAGCCGAGGGTCGTGGAGTGGAGCTGCTGGTGGCCGGCGGGGAAGGCCCGCTCGGGCTTCTGCAGGACCCAGGGGGCGCGGGACATCGACTCGACGCCGCCCGCGATCGCCACGGAGGCGTCGCCGAGGGCGATGGCGCGGGCCGCCTGTATGACGGCCTCCAGGCCGGAGCCGCAGAGGCGGTTGACGGTGACGCCGGGGACGGTGACGGGCAGTCCGGCGAGGAGGACGGCCATGCGCGCGACGTCGCGGTTGTCCTCGCCCGCGCCGTTGGCGTCGCCGAAGTAGACGTCGTCCACGCGCGCGGGGTCGAGCGCGGGCGAACGGTCGACGAGCGCGCGGACGACATGGGCCGCGAGGTCGTCGGGGCGCACGGAGGCGAGGGCGCCGCCGAACTTCCCGATCGGAGTGCGGACGGCGTCGACGATGTAGACGTCGCGGATGCTCATCGGTTCTCTCTTCCACGTGACCTGCGAACGACTCTGTTCGCCTGGTGAAGCAATCTTCGCCCCCTTGGGCGCGCAGAGTCTCTGTCCGATGGGCCTCGCTGTCAACGGGCCGATTCGGGCCACGGCGGGGAGAACGTCACAGCTCAGTCGCGTGCGGCGGGGCGGACCAGCGCCGTGAGGCCGTAGTCGAGCTCGCTGCCGTCGACGAGCAGCGCCTCGACCGTGCGCGTCTCGGGGTCGATGTCGGCCCTGATGCCGTGGCCCTCGTAGATCGGGTAGCCCGACTCGCCGTGCCGTCCGGTGGCCTCGACGACGGCCGAGCGGACGGCGCTGTCCGCGACGGCGGCGCCGCCGCGGTCCTCGACGTGCTCGGGCACCAGCAGGATCTCGAACCGCTTCGGAACAGTGCTCATGCACCGAAGCTAAGCGCTGGACCGGCCTCGCGCCGGGCGACGCCCCCCAGGCGCCGGAGTCCGGCCCGGCTTCCGTCGAACGACGCCCTTGGAGACCGGGCCCGGTCCGGCCCACGCCCGGGTGCCGCAGGCCTCGGCTCGACCCGCGCCCGGCGACGCCCCCGGATGCCGCGGGTCTCAGCTCGACTCGCGTCGGACGACCCGTGAGTCCAGCAGGGAGCGGGAGACGGGCGGGGCGTCCGGTTCCCGTACGGCGCGGTCGACCAGTTCCGCCAGCTCGCGGCCGAGCACCATGTCGATCCGTACGGTGCTGAGCCGGGGCCGCAGCAGCCGGCCGAGGAGCAGATCGTCCGCGCCGACCACCGCGGTCTCCCCCGGCACGGAGATCCCGGCGTCCTGGAGCGCCCGCATCAGGAGCATGGCGTACTCGTCGTTGTACGCGAAGACGCCGTCGAGCCCGAGCTCGCGCCACCGCGCGGCGAGCTCGGCCGCCGCCTCCTCCTCGTACCGCAGCGGCAGGGGCACGACGGTGGCGCCGGTGCCCTCGGCGGCACGGCGCGCGCCGTCGAGGCGGGGGCCGGAGAACATCGCGAGGCCCGGGTCCTCGGGCACGACGACGCCGATCCGGCGCCGGCCGGTCTCCAGGAGGTGCTCGGTGGCCACCTCGCCGACCCTCCCCTGTTCCAGGACGAGGGCGTGGGTGCCCTCCACGCGCTGGGCGCCGAGGGTGATCACGGCCCGGGCCCCGGACCGCTTGAGGATCTCGACGCCCTGCCCGGTGAGCTCGACCTCGCCGAGGGAGACCACGGCCACCGGCCGCAGCTCGGCCCAGGCGCGGGCGGCCTCCTCGGCCTCCAGGCCGACGCTGCCGTACTGCACGACCGTGTAGTCGAGGCGGCGCAGGGCCCACTGGAAGTCGTTGAAGAACTGGCTGTAGAGCGGCCCGACGGGAACGTGTGAGCTCGGGATCAGCACCATGCGGCTGTGGCCCGCGCGCAGGCTGCGGGCCGCGGCGTGCGGCACGTAGCCCAGTTCCTCGGCCGCCTCGCGCACCCGCTGCCGGGTGGGCTCGCTGATGCGGACGGCCGAGGTGTTGTTCAGGACGTACGAGACGGTGGCCCGGGAGACGCCCGCGAGGCGCGCGACATCGGCGCTGGTGGGGACCGCTCGCCCGGAGGGGCGTTCGGGGGAGTGTTCGGTTGGCTGGCTCATCGATCCGGCATCTTTCCAGAACGATCCGGCGCAGGGTCTGGCGGATGGCCGGATTTGGGTGCTACACAATGCCAACACGTGTCACTGACACGTGTCACCTCCCCGTTCCATCCGCTTCTCGCCCCCGCATCGGGCGATCTCCTCAGGAGGGCAAAGTGGCCCTTTCCTCCCCCGGGACAGGCCCCGAAACGGGCACCACCAGCGCGGGCGCCTCCAGCCCCGCGGGCACCGCCGGCGCGGGCGTCCCCGGTCCCGCCGTCACCGATCCCGCCGCCCCCGTCGCCCCCCGGCCGACGCGCGGTCTGCTGCCCCTGCTGTTCACCGGCAACACCGCGATGTACGCCCTGTACATCGGCGTCCCCGGCATGCTCCTCGCGCTCCAGATCGAGGCCATCGACCCCGTCGACAAGGTGGCGAACTTCGGCCTCGTCTCCGGTATATCCGCGATCTTCGCCACCGTCTTCAACCCGGTCGCGGGCGCCCTCTCGGACCGCTCGGGCCGTCGCAACCCCTGGATCCTCGCCGGCGGTCTGCTCGCCCTCCCGGTGATGCTGCTCCTCGGCAGCGTCCACACGGTCCTGCTGGTGACCATCGCCTGGTGTCTCGGCCAGGCCGTCATGAACATCTACCAGGCGGCCCTCACCTCCGTCGTCCCCGACCGGGTCCCCATGGCCGCGCGCGGCAAGGCCTCCGCCGCCGTCGGCCTCGGCCTCCCCGTCGGCTCCACGGTCGGCGCCCTCGTCGGCGCGGCCTTCTCCGAGCACTACCGCACCGGCTACCTCGTCTTCGGCGCGATCGTCGCCGCCACCGCCGTGCTGTTCACCGCCTGCGCCCGCGAGGAGCGCATGCCCCCGAAGGCCCCGATGCCGGTCAAGGAGCAGGTCGCGGCCTTCGGCAGCGCCCTGAAGGACCACGACTTCCGCTGGGCCTTCATCGGCCGTGCCCTGCTCGTCCTCGGCTACTTCGCCGTGGCCGGCTTCCAGCTGTACATCCTCAAGGACCACACCGACCTGCCTGCCGGGCTGAGCGCCGAGGAGGCGGTGGCGATCCTCATGCCGGTCAACTCGGTCGCCATGGTCGTCTCCACCGTCCTCGGCGGCTGGCTCTCGGACCGGTTCGACCGCCGCAAGCTCTTCGTGGGCGCCTCCGCCGCGCTCGCCGCGCTCGCGCTGCTCATCCCGGCCCTCTCGACCAGCTGGACCGGGATGCTGGCCTTCTCCGTCGTCAACGGGCTCGGCTTCGGCTGCTACATGGCCGTCGACACCGCCCTGGTGACCATGGTGCTGCCCAAGGCCGAGGACGCCGCGCGGGACATGGGCGTCCTCAACGTCGCCAACGCCGGCCCGCAGATCGTCGCCCCCTTCGTGGCCTCGCTCATCGTGTCGCTGAGTGGCGGATACACGGCGCTCTTCCTGGTCGCGGCCGTACTGTCGGTGTTCGGCGCACTGGCCGTGCGCCCCATCCGCAGCGTGCGCTGACCCGTCGGCGCCCGCCGCGCCCCGTCCGCAGCGGCACCGGCCCCGCCGGTGCCGTCCGAACACCGCAGGAGAGGCGGCACCGTGCGCCTGCACACGACCACGTGGGGGTCCGGTGACCGGACCGCCCTGCTCGTCCACGGCATCATGGCCGACCACCGCACCTGGCGCCGGGTCGGACCGGCCCTCGCGGAGCACGGCTACCGGGTGATCGCCGTGGACCTGCGGGGGCACGGGGCGAGCGACCGGGCCGCGGGCCCGGAGGCGTACCGGCCCGAGGACCACGCCGACGACCTGGTGGAATCCCTTCCGGCCGGCGCGGAGCTGGCGATCGGCCACTCGCTCGGCGGGCTCGTCCTGGCGCGGGCGGTGGAGCGCCTGGCGCCGGGCCGGGCGGTGTACTCCGACCCGGCGTGGCACCTGGCGGCCGGCCCCTGCGGCTACCGGGCCGACCTCTTCGTCCGGGGCAAGTCGATGACCCGGGAGCAGATCAAGGGGTTCAACCCGCACTGGTCCGACGAGGACGTCGACGTCGAGATGGCATCGGTACGGGACTGGGACGAGCGGAGCGCCCACGGCCTCACGGCGTTCGTGGGCGCCGACCTGTGGCCGGAGCGGCCCGTGGTGCCCTCCCTCGTCACCCTCGCCGATCCGAGCACGCTGGTCCGGCCGGAGCACGCCCGGATGCTGGAGGAGCGCGGCTTCGCCGTCCGTACGGTGAAGGGGGCCGGGCACACGATCCACCGGGACGACTTCGACGGGTTCATGTCCGCCCTGGACGGGTGGATCTGACGTACCGTTCAGCCATGGACGACACGTCGATGGACAGCTCGATGGTGGGACTGCTCGGCCGCGTGACCGGCACCGTCGGCCCCGGCCTCGTCGGCGAGGTGATCGTCCGGATCCGCGGCGGCGCCGAGCACTTCCTCGCGCACCCCGCCTCGCCGAAGGAGCGGATCGAGGTCGGGACGGTCGTGATGGTCATGGAACATCTCCCTCCACGCACCGTCTATGTCACAGCCGCGTACGACAATTGACCGAACCGTTGAGCCGTGCCCGTCACGGGCGCACACTCCCTTCACCGGATCCGCACGGCTCCGGTGAAGGGGGACCTTGTCCATGGGCATCGGCATTCTGGCGGGAGTCGTCGCAGGCGCCCTCGCCGTTCTGATCGGTGTGTTCAAACTGATGTGGCGCGTCGCGGAACCCAACGAGGCGCTGATCATCTCCGGTTCCAACCACAAGAACGAGGGTCTCGGCGCGGGCATGGGGTTCCGCATCGTGACCGGTCGCGGCACCCTCGTGCTCCCCGGCGTCCAGGCGGTGCGGAAGCTCTCGCTGGACCTCAACGAGACGCAGCTGTCCGTCGAGTGCGTCACCCACCAGGGCATTCCGCTCAAGGTCCGCGGCGTGGTGATCTTCAAGGTCGGTGACGACTTCGTGTCGATCGCCAACGCCGCGCGCCGCTTCCTCGACCAGCAGAAGCTGATGAGCGAGCGGGTGCACATCGTCTTCGCCGGTCATCTCCGCGCCATCGTCGGCGGGTTGACCGTGGAGGACATGATCCGTGACCGGGAGAAGCTGACCGGGCAGGCGCGTTCGGCCTGTGGCACGGAGATGGAGAAGCTCGGTCTGATCGTCGACTCGCTGCAGATCCACGAGATCGAGGACCCCACCGGGTACATCAAGAACCTGGCCGCCCCGCACGCGGCCGCCGTCCAGCGGGACGCGCGGATCGCGCAGGCGGAGGCGAACCGGCGGGCGACCGAGGCCGAGCAGCAGGCCGCGGCGCGCATGTCGGAGGCGACCCGCGACAGCGAGATCCTCCAGGCGGGCTACCAGGCCGAGCGGGACCAGGCCTCCGCCCGGGCGCGGCAGGCCGGCCCGCTCGCCGACGCCGCCTCGCGCCAGGAGGTCGTCGTCCAGGAGACCCGGGTCGCCGAGCTGGAGGGCCTCCGCAAGGAGCAGCAGCTCCAGGCGGAGGTCCGCAAGCCGGCCGACGCGATGGCGTACGAGACCCGGACGCTGGCCGAGGCCGAGCGTGACGCCCGGATCTCGGCCGCCGAGGCCGAGGCGAAGGAGACGGAGCTGGCGAGCGCGGCCAAGGCGACGGCGACCCGGCTCACCGGTGAGGCGGAGGCGGCGGCGCAGCACGCCAAGGGACTCGCGATCGCCGAGGCCACGCGCGCGAAGGGCCTGGCGGAGGCCGAGGCCATCAAGGCGCGGGCGGCGGCGCTCGCGGAGAACCAGGAGGCGGTGGTCGCGCAGCAGCTGGCCGAGAAGTGGCCGGAGATCGTCTCGGCGGGTGCCTCCGCCTTCGGGAACGTCGACCAGATGGTGCTGCTCAACGGAGCCGACGGCATGGCGGACGTCTTCGCCAAGGCGCTGACCATGGGCGGGACCGGTCTCGGCCTGGCGCGGCAGCTCCTCGCCACGATGAGCCCGGCCGCGCAGGAGAAGCTGGGCGGGGCGGCGCTGTCGGTGCCGCCGGCACGGACCGAGGAGAGCGTGGAGATCCCGGTCGTCGAGGGACGGTGAACCGTGCGTGAAGGGGCCCGGTGCCGGACGGCACCGGGCCCCTTCACGTCATCCGCTCGGTCTCACTCGACCTCGCTCGACCTCAGTTGTGACCGAACCTGCGTTCCTTGCGGTGGGACGCGTGCTCGACGAAGGGCATCTGTGCCGTTCTCGTGGGGGGCGGCGCGCTCTTCTCCTTCGCGGCCGCTTCGGTGCGGTGCTCATGGCCGCCGGTACGGGCTCCCCGGTTCGTCCGGGTCTGTTTCTTGCCCACGATCGTGCCTCCCGTGACGGGGGTGGGACGGTGGTCCGTGTCTCCTCAGCCTGGCACGCGACCGGAAGAACCGCACGTCAGAGCACTCCGAACCGCCCCTGCCCGACGCCCGCACCCACCGCGACGGCGCCCTCCCGTACTCCCGTGTGGGGCCCGCGCCCGCCTGGGCGGTTCCCACCCCCGCGCCCCCGTTGTGGGCAATCGTTCCGCTGGGGCGGAACGGGTGGGCACAACGGACCCGCGCCCTGCCGGCGCCCGAGGCTCCCGCGCCTGAACGGTCACCACCGGTGCGCCGCACACGGGGTGCGGGTCAAGGCGCGGAACGCGGAGGCGCCGCTGAAGGGCGCCGTCCCGTGTGCCCACCCGTCCCGCCCCAGCGGGACGATTGCCCACACGGCGGGTGGGAACCGCCCAGGCGGGCGGAGGCACACACGGGGGCGCAGGGGCGGGCACCGCCCGCGGCGGAGGTGGTGGTCAGGTGGGGGTTTCGAAGGTTCGGTGGAAGGCCGTGAGTGTGGGGGTGCTCTGCGCGCGGTCCAGGATCGCGAAGACGATCTCCTCGAAGTGGCCGGCGAAGCGGCCGTCGCCGGTGAGGAGGTTCTTGAAGGCGCCTGCGACGTCCGCCGGATCGTTCTGGAAGACGCCGCACCCCCAGGCCCCGAGGACGAGCCGCCGGTACCCGGTCGCCGCCGCCGTCTCCAGGACCCGCTCGGCGCGGGACGCGAGCGCGGCCGGCAGCCGGTGCGCGAGGTCGGGGGTGCGGCGGCGGACCACGCCCGCGTTGGGCGCGGGAGAGGTGAGGAAACCGACCGTGAAGGGTTCGGCGAGCAGCGCGCCCCGGTCGTCGCGGAAGACCGGCACCCGGGGCGAGTGGATGACCCGGTCGGTGTAGAAGGCGTCCCGCTCCTCCCGGTGGTGGGCGTAGTAGTCGGGCGCGCGCAGCAGGGTGGCGTGGAGGGCGGAGGACCGGCAGAGCGCCTCCTCCTGGGCCTAGGCGCCGTTGAGGTAGCCGCCGCCCGGGTTGCGGGCGGAGGCGAAGTTCAGGACGGCGACCGGGCGGGCGGGGTCGGTCCGGGTCATCCGGCGGGCCGCGGCCAGGCTGCTCTCGGGGGTGACGGCGAGGGTGGGCGTGCGGTCGGTGTCCGGGGTGACCGGGACGGGCTCGGGGCCGTGGAGGCGGGTTCCGGCCAGGGCGGCCTTCAGGTCCTCGGCGAGGGAGACGGTCCGGCCGTCGGGGGCCCGGTAGTGGCCCGCGGCGACGATCTCCTCGGTCTGCCGCGCGATGGCGCGCAGTCGTGCACTCATGTGTCCCAGCATGATCGTTTCGTTTCGGTGGAGACAAAGGGTTTTCCGGGACTGCGGGGAATTTCGGACGGTCAGGGGTACAGGGGGCGCGTGGGGGCCGTGCGAGGCCCTCTTGCACGCCGGTCGGTGGTGGCTTTAGGTGGAAGCAGCGGCTCACCGGACCGGGTCCCCGCAGGACCCCGAGGACCAGGAGGTGCACGGATGTCGCCGAGCGGCATACGACGCGGCGGCCCCCCTCTCACCGAGGGGGAGGCAGAGGACCTGCTGCGATGTATCTGCTTCAAGACCGGCCCGCCCCGCACGGTGGGGGTGGAGCTGGAGTGGCTCGTGCACGAGCTGCGGGATCCCCGACTTCCCGTACGGCCGCCGAGGCTCGCGGCCGCGCTGGACACCGTACGGGCACTGTCCCTGGTGTCGGCCCTCACGTTCGAACCCGGCGGGCAGCTGGAGCTCAGCTCGCGCCCGGCCGGGTCCCTCATGGAGTGCCTGGACTCGCTCGCCGCCGACCTGGCCGCGGTGCGGGCGGCGCTCGGGCCGCTCGGCCTGACCCTCAGCGGTTACGGGGTGGACCCCTGGCACGCGCCGCGCGGCCGGGTCCTGCACGAGCCCCGGTACGACGCGATGGAGATCGCGCTCGCCCGGACCGGGCCGGCCGGGCGGGCGATGATGTGCGAGTCGGCCTCGGTGCAGGTCTGCCTCGACGCGGGTCTGGAGGAGCCCGGTCCGCTCGGTTACCACCGGCGCTGGCAGCTCGCCCATCTGCTCGGCGCGGTCCTGGTGGCCGCCTTCGCCAACTCCCCGGTGCACGGCGGTCGCCGGACCGGCTGGCGTTCGACGCGGCAGGCGCTGTGGGCGGAGCTCGATCCCTTGCGGGCGCTCGCGCCGCCGCCGGACGGGGAGCCGCGCGCGGAGTGGGCGGCGCACGTCCTGGACACCCCGGTGATGTGCGTACGGGCCGAGGAGGGGCCGTGGGCGGTGCCGGAGGGGCTGACGTTCCGGGAGTGGCTGCGGACGGGCCTCCCCCGGCCGGCCGACGCCGACGACCTGCGCTATCACATGACGACCCTGTTCCCGCCGGTGCGGCCGCGCGGACACCTGGAGCTGCGGATGATGGACGCACAGCCCGGCGCGGACGGCTGGATGGTGCCGGTGGCGGTGACGACGGCCGTCTTCGACGACCCGGAGGCGGCGGAGAGCGTGTACCGGGCGGTGAAGCCCCTCGCGGAGCGGGCGGGCCCGGGTCCCGCGCCGCGCAATCCGCTGTGGCTGGCGGCGGCCCGTGACGGTCTCGCCGATGCCGAGCTGCACGCCGCCGCCCGCGCGGTCTTCTCCGCCGCGCTCGACGCGCTGCCCCGGATCGGGGCGAGCGAGGGGGTGCGGCGGGCGGTCGCCGCCTTCCACGAGCGGTACGTGATCCCCGGCGGCTGTCCTGCCGACGACCTCCAGGTGGTGACGTCATGACCGCGACCGACACGGGTGCCGGTCCCGAGGCCCTGCGGCGGCGGGCCCTGGAGGCCCTCACCGCGGCGCGGGACCGTACCGCGCTCCTCACCTCCTGCGTGGAGGACGGCGAACTCACCGCACAGCACTCGCCCTTGATGTCACCGCTCGTCTGGGACCTGGCGCACATCGGCAACCAGGAGGAGCAATGGCTGTGGCGGGCCGTCGCGGGCCGCGAGGCACTGCGGCCCGAGATCGACCCGCTGTACGACGCCTTCCAGCACCCGCGCGCCTCCCGTCCGTCGCTGCCGCTGCTCGCCCCCGGCGAGGCGCGGGCCTATGCCGCCGACGTACGGACCCGGGTCCTCGACGTGCTGGAGAGCACCCCGCTGGAGGGTCGGCCGCTGGTGGACGCCGCCTTCGCGTTCGGGATGATCGCGCAGCACGAACAGCAGCACGACGAGACGATGCTGATCACCCATCAGCTGCGGAAGGGGCCCGCCGCCCTGACCGCTCCCCCGCCGCCCGTCCTGCGGTCCGGGCCGCTGCCCACCGAAGTCCTGGTGCCCGGAGGCCCGTTCACCATGGGCACGTCGGACGAGCCGTGGGCCCTGGACAACGAGCGGCCGGCGCACCCCCGTCTCGTCCCCGCCTTCCACATCGACACCACGCCCGTCACGAACGGCGCCTACCTCGCCTTCATGGCCGACGGCGGCTACACGGACCGGCGCTGGTGGCGGCCGGAGGGCTGGGCGCAGATCCGGGAGCACGGCATCACGGCCCCGCTGTTCTGGCGGCGGGACGGCGGGCAGTGGCTGCGCCGCCGGTTCGGGGTGACGGAGCCGGTGCCCGAGGAGGAGCCGGTCCTGCACGTCAGCTGGTACGAGGCGGACGCCTACGCGCGCTGGGCGGGGCGGCGCCTCCCGACCGAGGCGGAGTGGGAGAAGGCGGCCCGCCACGACCCGGTCACCGGGCTCTCCCGCCGTTACCCGTGGGGCGACGCGGATCCCGGCCCGGAGCACGCGAACCTCGGGCAGCGGCACCTGCGGCCCGCGGCGGCGGGCAGCTATCCGGCGGGCGCCTCGCCCCTCGGCGTGCGGCAGCTCATCGGGGACGTGTGGGAGTGGACCGCCAGTGACTTCCTGCCGTACCCGGGGTTCGCGGCCTTCCCGTACAAGGAGTACTCGGAGGTGTTCTTCGGGCCGGAGCACAAGGTGCTGCGCGGCGGTTCGTTCGCGGTCGACCCGGTCGCCTGCCGGGGGACCTTCCGCAACTGGGACCTGCCGGTGCGGCGCCAGATCTTCTCCGGCTTCCGGACGGCGCGCAGCGCGGAGCTCGACTGATGTGCCGTCATGTCGCGTACGTGGGTGGACCGGTGGCGCTGGGAGAGCTGCTGGTCCGGCCGCCGCACGCCCTGCTGCGCCAGTCCTGGGAACCCCGTACGCAGGACAGCGGCGTGGTGAACGCCGACGGGTTCGGCGTCGGCTGGTACGCCGAGGGGGACCCGGTGCCGGCCCGGTACCGGCGGACCGGCCCGATCTGGGGCGACCTGTCCTTCGCGGACCTCGCCCGCGTGGTGCGCTCCGGGGCCTTCCTCGGGGCGGTCCGGGGGGCCACGCTCCCCGGCGCCGACGGGGAGGCCGCCGCGGCGCCGTTCGCCGCCGGGCCGTGGCTGTTCAGCCACAACGGCGCGGTCGACGGCTGGCCCGACTCCCTCACGGCGCTCGCCGGGACGCTGTCGGCCGGTGAGCTGCTGCGTCTGGAGGCGCGCACCGACTCGGCGCTGCTCTGGGCGCTCGTGCTGCACCGGCTGCGGGCCGGGGACGCGCCGGGGGCGGCGCTCGCCGACACCGTGCGGGAGGTCGCGGCGGTGTCGCCCGCTTCCCGGCTGAACCTGCTGCTCACCGACGGCGAGCGGATCGCCGCGACCGCCTGGCGCAACAGCCTCTGGTACCTGGCGGGCCCCGGCCTGGTGGCCGTGGCCTCCGAACCGTACGACGACGATCCGCGCTGGCGGGAGGTGCCGGAGCACACGCTCGTCACCGCCGACCGCACGGATGTCACCCTCACCCCGCTCAAGGAGCCGTCCGCGTGAGCCCGTTCCAGCTGACCCGCACCCTCGCCCCGGACGCCGCCGGCGCCGATCTCCGTGCCGACGTCCTGCACGGTCTGACCCGCTCCCCCAAGGAGCTGCCGCCCAAGTGGTTCTACGACGCCCGGGGCAGCGAGCTCTTCGAGGAGATCACCCGGCTGCCCGAGTACTACCCCACGCGCGCGGAGCGGGAGATCCTGGCCGCGCGGGCGCCGGAGATCGCCGCCGCGACGGGGGCGCGGACCCTGGTGGAGCTGGGTTCCGGTTCCTCGGAGAAGACGCGGTTCCTGATCGACGCGCTGCTGCCGGGACTGGACGCGTACGTGCCCGTGGACGTGAGCGAGTCCGCGCTGACCGGGGCGGCGGAGTCGCTGCTCGCGGACCGGCCGGAGCTGTGGGTGCACGCGCTCGTGGCCGACTTCACGCGGGGCCTCGCGCTGCCGGGGACGCCGGGGCCCCGTCTGGTGGCCTTCCTCGGGGGCACGATCGGCAATCTGCTGCCCGCCGAGCGCGGCACCTTCCTGCGTTCGGTCCGCTCCCTGCTCGCGCCGGGCGACGCGCTGCTGCTCGGCACGGACCTGGTGAAGGACGAAGCGACGCTCGTGGCCGCCTACGACGACAGCGCCGGGGTGACGGCCGCGTTCAACAAGAACGTCCTGTCCGTGATCGACCGGGAGCTGGGCGCGGACGCCGATCCGGCCGCCTTCGACCACGTGGCGGTGTGGGACGCCGATCGGGAGTGGATCGAGATGCGGCTGCGGGCCCGCCGCGCGCTGACCGTGAAGATCCCGGAACTGGATCTCGTGGTGCCGTTCGCGGCGGGCGAGGAGATGCGGACGGAGGTGTCGGCGAAGTTCCGTCAGGCGGGTGTACGGGAGGAGCTGGCGGCGGCGGGCCTCGAACTGGCCCGCTGGTGGACGGACGACGAGGGCAGGTTCGCGCTGTCCCTGGCCACGGTCACCTGAACGACGGCTCGTTGGGCCGCGGCGGCCAGGGCGCGGCGGTCTGGGTACCGCATACTGGATATCGGATCCAGTATGCGGACATCGGCGACGATCCGCCGAGCCGTGACGACCCGCCACAGCGACGCTCCCAGCGGATCGTCGCCGACGTACGCCGCGGCCCCGGTGGGCCGGTAGTCGATCCGTACCGGCAGCACCGCGCACCCGCTGTCCAGCGCGGCCTGGAACGCCGCCGGGCGGAAGCGCCCCCCGGCCCGCCCGCACCAGGTCGATCCCTCGGGGAAGACGACCACCCGGCCCCCGCCGGCGAGCACCGCGGCCATGGCCCGGACGGTGCCGGGCAGGGCCCTGAGCCGGTCGCGTTCGATGAAGAGGGTGCCGCCGAGTGCGGCGAGCGGGCCGAGGACGGGCCAGCGACGGACCTCCGTCTTGGCCACCATCCGGCCGGGCAGCACGGCCGCGAGGAGGGGGATGTCCAGCCAGGAGACGTGGTTGGCGACCACGAGGAGCGGACCCGTGACCGCGCCGGCCGTCCCCTCGTACCGCGCGCGCACCCCGAAGGCGCGGACCACCGCCCGGACCCAGCCCCGCACGAGGGCGAGCCGGACGGCCGCCGGGAGCAGCCCCGCGACCGGGGCGAGCAGGACGCCGAGGAGGACGGCGCCGGTCCCGGCGGTCAGCCGGGCCACGGCGAGGAGCGCGCCGGCCCGCCCGTCCGGGCCGCCGGGCCCGGTCTCGGGGTGGGCCGCGCAGTGACCCGGAGTGCAGGGCGCCGTGGGGAGCCACGGCGGGAGGGCCGTGGAGCCGTTCACCGGGCCGGGACGAGCGACAGGAAGTGGTCGAGGTAGCGCGGGTTGGTGCGGCGCAGCGAGAGCAGCACGTAGAGGTCGGCGACGCCGAAGTCGGGGTCGTGCGCGGGGGCGCCGCAGACCCAGGCGCCGAGCCGCAGGTAGCCGCGGAGCAGCGGCGGGAGTTCGGTGCGGCCCTCGGGGCGGGCGATCCCGTCGGGGCTCCACAGCTTGTGCGGGGTGACCCAGTACTCCTCGGGGGCGAGGTGCTTGGCCTTGACGGTGTCCCAGGTGGCGGCGGCGAGGGTGCCGCCGTCGGCGAGCGGGATCGAGCAGCAGCCGGCGAGCCAGTTGTGGCCGGTGCGGGTCATGTAGCGGGCGAGGCCGCCCCAGATGAGGGCGATCACGGCGCCGTTGCGGTGGGCGGGGTGGACGCAGGAGCGGCCGACCTCCACCAGGTCGTGGCGGACGGGGGTGAGCCGGGTGAGGTCGAACTCGCTCTCGGAGTAGAGGCGCCCGACGGCGGCTGCCCGGTCGGGCGGCAGGATCCGGTAGGTGCCGACGACCTCGCCGGTGCTCTCCTCCCGTACCAGGAGGTGGTCGCAGTACGCGTCGAAGGCGTCGGTGTCGAGGCCGGGCTCGGGGCCGTCGAGCCGGGCGCCCAACTCGCCGGCGAAGACCTGGTGGCGCAGCCGCTGGGCGGCCCGGACGTCCTCCTGGTCCCGGGCGAGACCGACGACGTACCGGGGTGTGGGCTGCTCGGCCGGGGCATGGGGCTGCGCGGGGACGGCCTGGGGCTGCGCGGGGACGGCGAGCGTGGGCGTCGGTGCGGGCATGGCGGGCTCCTCCGGCGGGACGGAAGGGGAAGGGGCGGGACCGGGCCGCGTGAGCGGTGGCCCGGCTCCTTGTTTCTTCCGTCACCGGCTGGATTCGACATGACCGTCCGGGGGCTCGCGGGTGTGCGAACGCTGAATGCTATTCGGCGAGGGTCTCCGTGATCGCGGCCGAGGCCTCCTTCGCCGCCTTGACGGGGTCCTCGCCCTGGAGGACGGCCGTCATGTACGGCTTGATGGGGTTGTCGGCCTCGACGTCCGCCCACTGCGGGGAGTTGGGGGTGGCCCGGCCGCGTGCGGCGCCCTTCGCCATGGCGGCGGTGGCCTCCTGGCCGGCGACGACGGAGGCGAGGCCCTTCTTGTTGGGCACGTAGCCCATGGTGCGGGCGAGTTCGGTCTGCCACTTCTCGCCGGCGAGGGCCTTGACGACGTCGAGGGCGGCACCGCGCTGGGGGGCGTTCTCCGGGATGATGAGGTCGGAGCCTCCGGTGAAGACGGCGCAGGGACGGTCGGCCGTCTTGCCGGGTATCGGGAAGTAGCCGAGCTTGTCCTTGAGGCCCGGGTCGGCCTTGAGGATGGCGGCGACGGCGCTGGGCGTGGCGATGAGCTGGGCGACGTCGCCCTTGGCGAAGACGTCGGCCTGCGGCGGGGTCTGCTCGTCGGCGTCCTTCGGGCCGGAGCCGAGGGCCTGGAGCTTCTTGTAGAAGGTCATGCCCCGCTGGGCGCCCGGGCTGTCGAGCGCGCCGGTCCACTGGCCGCCCTTGTCGACGGCGAGTTCGCCGCCCTCGTCCCAGATGAAGCCGGCGAGGGTGTACCAGTCCTGTCCGGCGAGGTAGATGCCCTGGGTGCCGTTCGTGTTGAGCTTCTCGGTGTCGTCGAGCCAATCGGCCCGGGTGGCCGGCGGCGTGTCGATGCCCGCCTCCTCGAACAGGTCCTTGTTGTAGATGACGATGCGGTTGGCCGCGTACCAGGGGATGCCGTACTGGGTTCCGGCGATGCTGCCGGGCTCGGCGAGGCCCGGCAGCCAGTCCTCGCGGCCGAGGTCGCGGACCGACTCCAGGGTGAGGTCGAAGAGCTTGTCGGTGTCGGCGTACTGGGCGACCTGGGTGTTGCCGACCTCGATGACGTCGGGGCCGCCGGAGCCCTGGATCGCCTCGGTGACCTTCTTCCCGATGCCGGTCCACTCCTGGATGGTGAACTCGAGCTCGACGCCTTCGTGCTCCTGCTCGTACGCCTCGGTGAACCGCTTCAGGAAGTCCTCGCTGACGCTGTCCCTCATGAGCCAGACGTTCACGGTCCTCGGCCCGTCGTCGCCGCCCGGGAGCATCCCGCAGCCGGCGAGGAGGAGCGCGGTGGCGGCTGCCAGGGGG
Organism: Streptomyces sp. NPDC053513; assembly: GCF_044544765.1. Classification (NCBI taxonomy): domain Bacteria; kingdom Bacillati; phylum Actinomycetota; class Actinomycetes; order Kitasatosporales; family Streptomycetaceae; genus Streptomyces; species Streptomyces sp. NPDC053513. The sequence goes on along the minus strand of NZ_JBITXP010000007.1, from coordinate 202,352 downwards.
CAGGCGAGATGGCGGTTCTTCACGTGGGTCACCTTCTGCTCAGGTTCAGCACAGGGTCGTGCGCATGGGGGGCTGACCCGGCATGGGGGGACCGAACGGGGTGTTCGCGCGGGTATGTGGCCTGGATTCTGGTCTGGACCAACGGGATGGTCAAGTCCTTGACGACCTCGTCGCGCACCGGGCGGGCGATCCGCTCCGTCACCCTCGGTGGTTACCCGTGAGTCGCCCGGCCGTCGTCGTGTCGCGCGCCGCCGCGCCCTGGGGCACCGTGGAGGGACCGCACCGAGAGGAGTTCGGCCCCCATGTCGAATCACACCTACCGCGTCACCGAGATCGTCGGCACCTCCACCGAAGGCGTCGACGAGGCCATCCGCAACGGCATCAACCGCGCCTCGCAGACCCTGCGGGGACTCGACTGGTTCGAGGTCACGCAGGTGCGCGGCCACATCGTCGACGGCGCGATCGAGCACTACCAGGTCGGACTGAAGGTCGGCTTCCGCCTGGAGGACGGCGACACGCTGTCCTGACGTCGGACGTCGGGGGCGGGGGGCGCTGCTCCGGCTTCCGGACGGTCGGGGCGAGGGCGTAGTGATCCGACCTCCGGACGGCCGGGGCGAGGACGCGAGATCCCACCCTCCCCGGCCGGGTCACGGCATGGGCCTGACCGGCCCCGGCCCCGGCAGGCACCTCGCCCGGCCCCGGCCCCCGGGCCCGACCACGTACGGGCGCCCTCGGGGGCGGGCGCGCTCAGGCACGGGCGCGCTCAGGTGCGGCCCTCCTCCTCCTGAGCCTCCCTCAGCGCCTCGGAGGGCTGCGCCCAGCGGGCCCGTACGACACGGAAGCCCGCCGCCTCCGCCGCGTCGCACACCGCCAGGTCGTCGTCGACCAGCATCCTGACCGTGCGGTCGGCGGCGAGGCGGCGCAGGATCTCCACCTTGGTCACCCGGGCCGGCCGGAAGTCACGGTTGCGCCGCATGTGGACGGAGCCCTCCGGCAGCCCTTGCCCGGCCAGCCACTCCACGGTCGCGCGACGGCAGCGCTCGGGCCGCCCGGTGAGGTAGACCACCTCGCACTCCTCGGCCGCCTCGCGGCACAGCGCGATGCCCTCCTCCAGCGGCGGATCGTCGGGCGCCGCCGCGAAGAAGCCCTCCCAGTCCTTGGGCCTGCGCTCCAGGAAGTGCTGGCGGTGCGCGGTCGCGGCGAGGGTGTTGTCGAGGTCGAAGACGGCCAGGGGCCTGTTGTCCGATGTCACGGGCCCAGCGTAGAAGCCGCCCGGCGGGGGCGCCCCGGGGTTGCGTGCGGGGGCAGCCGGGCTGGAGGGCGGCGGGGCGGAACGCCACGCCGGAACCCCGTCGAGCCGCCGACCACGGCACACCGGCGGGCAGGGGTCGGATCGTCACCTAAGATTCAAGGCGGCCGCGGGGCCGTGGCCCGTCGCTGTGTGCGACGGCCGCGGAACGGCCGACCCGCCGGCCGAGGCGAACGGTCCGGTCCGGTCCGGAACAAGGTCCCGGGCCTGACGCTCCTCATGACGTTGATCACGAGAATCCCGGGAATCGTGGGACCACCGACGTGCGTCTCAGTGGTGCGGGAGGCCCGGCTCCCCCGCCCACGAGAAGAAGAGCCCAGGGAGAAGTGAGGTATGTCGGTGATCTGCGTCGGAGGCATGATCGGGATCGGCAAGACCAGTGTCGCCGAACTGCTCGCCAAGGAGCTGGGCAGCGAAGTCTTCTACGAGAGCGTGGACGACAACCCGATCCTCCCGCTCTTCTACTCGGCGAGCCCCGAGGAGATCCAGGCGAAGCGCTACCCCTTCCTGCTGCAGCTCTACTTCCTGCAGACGAGGTTCGCCGCGATCAAGGAGGCGTACAAGCAGGGCGACAACGTGCTCGACCGCTCGATCTACGAGGACTGGTACTTCGCCAAGGTCAACCACGAGCTGGGCCGGATCAGCTCCCTCGAGATGCGGGTGTACGAGGGGCTGCTCGACGAGATGATGCGCGAGATCGACGGCCTGCCGTACCGCAAGGCACCCGACCTCATGGTCTACCTCAAGGCGGACTTCGAGACGGTGCTGCACCGCATCGGGCTGCGGGGACGCGACTTCGAGCAGGACGAGAGCCTCGTCGAGTACTACCGGACGCTGTGGTCCGGCTACGACGACTGGGTGCACAAGCACTACTCGGCCAGCGAGGTCCTCGTCATCGACATGAACCGCACGGACGTGGTGAACAACCCCGACGACGCGGCCCGCGTGGCGCGCGAGGTGAAGGACGCCCTGGCAGCGGCGGCCGGACGCCGCGTCTGAGCCCGCGCCCCGCGACCGGCCCCGTGCCCGAGCCCCGTCGGCTCGGACACGGGGCCGCGTCCGCCGCGCGGCCTGCCGACCGGATCGCCGTTCCCCTGAGGCCGGCCGGACACCGCCCCGGGGGCGCCCACTTGGGTCCGGTTGCCTGACGAGTCGCTCCCGTACGATGCCGAAGCGTCCTCACCCCGGCGGGTACGCCGTGCGTCACCAGGGCACGATGCCGGCGTCGTCGAAGAACCGGCCGGTCGGGCCGTCGTCGGGCAGGGTCGCCAGCTTGATGGCGATCGCCGCGCCCTGCTCGGGGGTGCGCACGCCGCGGAAGCCGTTGAGATCGGTCGCGACGTAGCCGGGGCAGCCGACGTTGATCAGGACGTTCGTGCCGCTCAACTCCCGGGCGTATTGGAGGGTGACGGCGTTCAGGAACGTCTTCGACGGCGCGTACGCCACGGCCACGGGGCCCGCCGTCCGCTCTGGATCCGGTCCTGACTGCCGGGTGAGTGAGCCGACACTGCTGGACATGTTCACGATCCGCGGTGAGGCGGAGCGCCGCAGCAGCGGCATCATCGCGTTGGTGACGCGGATGACGCCGACCACGTTGGTCTCCACGACCGCTCGGACGGTGGCGGGGGCGGTCCGGGTGGGCTCCTGCGGCATGTCGCCGGCGATGGCGGCGTTGTTGACGAGCACGTCGAGGCGTCCGGCCTGTCCGTCGATCAGCCGGGCGGCGGCGGTCGCGCTCGCGTCGTCGGTCACGTCCAGCGGTACGCCGAACGCGTCGATGCCGGCGGCGCGCAGCTTCTCCACCGCGGCGCTTCGGCGCCGGTCGTCGCGGGCGCCGACGCCGACGCTCCAGCCGAGGGCGCCCAGGCCCGCGGCGATCTCGTAGCCGATTCCCTTGTTCGCGCCGGTGACCAGCGCGATCGTCCGTTCAGTCATGGAAACGATGCTGCCCCCGGGGGCCGGGGGGCGTCCAAGACCGATCGAGTGGGCGACGATACCGTCAGGGTATGGATCCGGAGTACCGTGGCCGGATGGAGACCCGGGAACTGCGCTACTTCGTCGCTGTCGCCGAAGAGCTGCACTTCGGGCGGGCCGCGCAGCGGCTCGGGATCGCGCAGCCGCCGCTGTCACGGGCGATCCGGCAGCTCGAACGCCGCCTCGGGGCAGCACTGCTGGACCGGACCAGCCGCGTCGTCACGCTGACCGAGGCCGGCTCGGTGCTGCTGTCCGAGGGCCGGGCGGCCCTCGACGCGGTCGACGCCGCCGAGCGCCGGACCCGCCGCGCCGCCCTTTCCGCGACCGGCCGCCCCGGCCTGGTCCTGGTCACCAAGGCCAGCGCGTCCAGCGAACTGCTGGCGAGACTGCTCGACGCGTACGCCGCCGAACCCGGCGCGGTCCCCGTCGACGTCATCCTGTGCGGCCCGGCCGAGCAGGAACGACTCCTGCGCGAGGGCCGGGCCGACGTGGCGCTGCTGCACCGGCCGTTCGACTCGACGGCCGGGCTCCACACCGAAGAGCTCAGCACGGAGGGCCAGGTGGCGGTCCTGCCCGCCGGACATCCGCTCACCACCCGGACCCATGTGCACATGGCCGACGTCACCGGGCTGCCGGGCCTGCCCCTGCCACGCTGGCCCCACCCCGACGGCACCTACCCGCCCGGCCCCGGCCCGCAGGTCCGCGACCACGCGCAGTTGCTGCAACTCGTCGCACTCGGCCGGGCCTGCGCGGTCTCACCGGAGTCGTGCCGAGCCCACCTGCACGGCGGCCTCGCCGCCGTGCCCGTGCTGGACGCGCCGAAAGTCACCACCGTGATCGCCTGGCCACCGCACAGCCGGTCCAGAGCCGTCGCCGACCTCGTCCGGACCGCGACACGTCTCCAATAGGGCCTGTCTGACCATTCTCGTCGGCTCCTCGGGTGACAGCGAGTCGCCCGCGGGATGCGGCCGCAGTCGGACGGGGCCGTCCGGCCCGCGAAGCGGTCGTCGAGCCGGTCCATCGCGACGGGGGCCCAGACGACGGGCACGCCCGTGTGGCTGAGCAGTTCGTACTGCCGGTACTTGACGGCGGTGTCGCCGGTGGCGCAGTACTGCCGGGCGAGCGCGCGCACGTCCCCGGCGACCATGACGCCGGGGACGGTCGGGGCGGCGGCGGAGCCGAGGTTGATCCGGTTCACCGCCGTGACGAGCCCGGGAACCGTGTTGAGGTTCTCGTACTCGGGCTTCGCCATCTTCTTCCAGGTCAGACCCGGGTAGTGGCCGAGGGCGTCGACGATGGAGCCCTCCTCCAGCTCCGCGTACACCTTCAGGCCGTGGCTGTTCAGGCAGGGCTTGACGTCGGTGCCGAAGGAACGGGAGACGCCGATGACCGCCATGGGGATGACGCCCGACCAGGAGAGGGAGCCGGCCACGTACTTCAGATCGTGCGCCGGGGTCACGCTGCATGCCGCGCTCGCCGCCCATGACGCGGTCAGGCGCGGCGAACCCGGCGCCGGCCCCTCGCGTCGTCAGGGCTGAACGGCCGGCCGTGCCGCTCACCGGCGCGGCCACCGCGGCCCACACGCGGTGCGGGCCGCGGACCGCCCACCGCACCCTCACACGCGCCGGTCCGGGCCAGGCCCTCCCGTGCTCAGCGGCGGGCGTCCGCGCCAGGTGACGCGCTGGAGCCGCGGACCACCAGCCGGGTGGGGACCATGACGGTCCGGGCGCGGGTGCGGTCGCCGTCCAGGCGGGCGAGGGCGGTCCTGGCCGCCGCCTCGCCGACGGCAGCCGGGTCCTGGGCCACGACGGTCAGGGCCGGTTCGAGGACGTCGGCGAGCGGGAGGTCGTCGAAGGCGACCAGGGCGATGTCCTTGCGCCCCGCGCGGGTGAGCTGGGCGATGACCCCGAGGGCCATGACGTTGTTCGCGGCGAACAGGGCGGTGGGGGGGTGCGGCAGGCCGAGCAGGGCGGTGGTCTCGGCGGCGGCCGTCTCCGGGCTGTGGGCGCCGGTCACCAGGGTCCGGTCGTAGGGCAGGCCGGCCTCGTCGAGCGCCGAGCGGTAGCCGGCCAGCCGCTCGCGCCGGGTGTAGAGCTTGGCGGGGAGGTCTCCGATGAAACCGATCCGGCGGTGGCCGCGGGCGATGAGGTGGGAGACGCCCTCGTGGACGCCGGTCCGGTTGGAGCTGACCACGCAGTCGGCGGACAGTCCGACTCCAGGCCGGTCGAGGAACACCACCGGCAGACCGGCCGCGCGCGGCGCCTTGAGATGGCTGTGATCGGCTCCGAACGCGGGGACGACCATCAGCATGCTGACCCGCCGGGCGAGGAAGGTCTGGATCAACGCCCGCTCCCGGTCCGGGTCTTCGGCCGAAGAGCCCATGAGGAGGGTGAGTCCCCGGCTGCGCACGACGTCCTCGATGCCGCCGGCGACGGTGCCGAAGAAGGGGTTGCCGAGGTCGGGCACGACCAGGCCGACGGTGGTGTCGGGGCCTCCGACCCGGATGTTGCGGGCCATCAGGTTCGGCTGGAAGCCGAGCTTCGCGACCGCGGCGAGCACGCGCTCGCGGGTCTCCGGGGAACTCGGCCCGTCCTCGTTGAGCACCCGGGACACCGTCTTGGCGCTGACGCCCACTTCCCTGGCGACGTCGGCCAGTGTGGGGCGGCGGTTCGCGGCCATGTTCCACCGTTCCTGTGCGTCGGTCGGGACCGGCCCCTGCCCGGGGCCGGTCCCGCTGTCCTGCCTGTGCGGCGCCCCTGTGGTCCGCGCGGCGTCGCCCCTGCGGCGACTCAGTGGGCGGACACGCCTGCCGCCTCGGCGGCATCCGCGTCGGCAACGACGGTACCTCCATCGTCGCCCACCCTGAGCGCCCCCGTCATGATGGCGACGACCTCCGCCATGGAATGGTCGGACGGCTTGATCAGCGCCTCGCGACGGCCGAGCCGGTGGATGTGGATGCGGTCGGCGATCTCGAAGACGTGCGGCATGTTGTGGCTGATCAGGACCACGGGCATGCCCTTGTCGCGGACCCGGCGGATCAGGTCGAGGACCTGCCCCGACTCCTTGACGCCCAGCGCGGCGGTGGGCTCGTCCATCACGACGACGCTCTTGGCCCAGGCGACGGAACGCGCGACCGCCACGGCCTGGCGCTGACCGCCGGACAGCGTCTCCACCGGCTGCGTCAGCGACCGCAGTCCGATCTTGAGGTCGGCCATGTGGGCCGCCGCCTCCTGGCGCATGCGCTTCTTGTCGAGCATGCGCAGCGCGCTGCCGAGGAAGCCCGGCCGGCGCAGTTCGCGTCCGAGGAACATGTTCGAGGCGATGTCCATGGACGCGGCGACGGCCAGGTCCTGGTAGACGGTCTCGATGCCGTGCTGCCGGGCGCTCTGCGGCCCGGTGAACCTGATGGGTTCGCCGTTCAGCCGGATCTCGCCCTCGTCGGGGGTGAGCGCACCGGTGAGGGCTTTGATCAGGCTCGTCTTCCCGGCGCCGTTGTCGCCGATGACGGCGAGGACCTCACCGGGCAGCAGGTCGAAGTCGGCACCGTCGATGGCGGTGACGTGGCCGTACCGCTTGACCAGGCCGCGGGCCTGGAGCACGGGCGTGACATCGGCGGGGCTCATCGTGACTTCCTCCGGGAGATCTGGTCGACGGTCACGGCCAGGATCACCAGCACGCCGGTGATCAGGGTCTGGTAGATGGAGGCGACGCCCATCAGTTGGAGGCCGTTGCGGAACACACCGACGATGAGGACGCCGATGAAGGTGCCGAGGACGGAGCCGCGCCCGCCGAAGAGGCTGGTGCCGCCGAGGACGACGGCGGTGATGCTGTCCAGGTTGTCGGTCTGGCCGGCCTGCGGGTCGCCGACGCCGGTGCGGGAGATCAGGAGCAGCGCGGCGATTCCGTAGACGACTCCGGCCAGGGTGTAGAGGCCGATCGTCAGCCGGGAGGTGCGGATGCCGTTGAGGCGGGCGGCCTCGGGGCTGTTGCCGAGCGCGTACACGTGCCGGCCCCAGGACGTGCCGCTCAGCGCGTAGGCGAAGAGCAGGAACAGGGCGATCGTCACGAGCGAGCCGTAGGTGATGTCGGTGTTGCCGAGCGGGAACGTCTCGCCGAGGGCGGTCAGCGGCGCGGGAAGGTCGGTGATCGTCTGCTCGGCCGAGTAGACGTGGGTCAGGGCGAACGCCACGTTCAGCATGCCGAGGGTGACGATGAAGGGCGGGAGGGGGATCAGCTGCACCAGGAGGCCGTTGACCAGGCTGAAGCCCGCGCTGACGACCAGGCCCAGGGCGATCGCGACGAGGGGCGGCAGACCGCCCTCGGCGGCCGTCTTGGCGATGACGATGCTGCCGAACGCCATGACGGCACCGCAGGAGAGGTCGATGCCTGCGGTGAGGATGATCAGGGTCTGGCCGATGGCCAGCGTGCCCACGACCATGACCTGCTGGACGATCAGCGAGAAGTTCCCGCCGGAGAGGAACTGCTCGGTCGTCAGGGAGAAGAAGACGCAGGCCAGCAGCAGGGCGACGAGGGGGCCCGTGGTCGGTGTGGTGAGCAGCCGGCGGACCGTGGTCGGCCCTTTCAACTGGTCGTAGGGCAGGGGTGTGGCAGTCATGGTGGTCCTTGCCGGTGTCGATGGTCGGCGGTGGTCGACGGTGGTCGACGGAGCGGGTTTCGTCAGGGGTACGTGGCGGAGGACGGTGCGCCGAAGGAGGCGTCCGGGTGCGTGCCCTGAACCGGGGGCCGGGAGCGTCCTGAGCCGGGGTTCAGCCCCAGCACTTCTCCAGGCCGTACGCGGTGTTCTCGGCGTCGACGCCCGGCTTCGCCGCGTCGGTGATGAGCGTGACGCCGGTGTCCGTGTAGCCGGAGGCCTTCTTGCCGCCCTTGGCGAAGTCGACGACCGCCTTGACGCCCTGGGACGCCATTTCGAGCGGGTACTGCTGCGAGGTCGCCGCGATCTTGCCTTCCTTGACGGCCTTCGTACCGGTGCAGCCGCCGTCGACGGAGACGACCAGGACCTTCTTCTCCAGGCCCTTCGCCTTGAGCGCGGTGTAGGCGCCCAGCGCGGCCGGTTCGTTGATCGTGTAGACGACGTTGACGTCCGGGGACTTCTGGAGGCAGTTCTCCATCGCCGTCTGGCCCTTGGCCTGGTCGCCGCCGGTGTCCTGCGAGCACACGATCGACGGGTCGCCCTCCGCGACGCCGAAGCCCTTGAGGAAGCCCTGGTGGCGCTGCACGCCCACCGCGACACCGGGCGCGAGGTCCAGGGTCGCGATCTTCGCCGCCTTGCCGCCCATGGCGGCCCTGGCGTACCGGCCGATGAGCTCGCCCGCCTTGACGTTGTCGGTGGCAAAGAGGGCGTCGGTGGCGTCCTGGGGCTCGGTGGGGCTGTCGAGTGCGATGACCAGGATGCCCTTGGCGCGTGCCTTCTCGAGGGCGGGGACGATCGCCTTGGAGTCGTTGGGCGTGATGAGGATGCCCTTCACGCCGGAGTTGACCATGTTCTCGATGGCGGTGACCTGGCCCGCGTTGTCGCCGTCGAACTTCCCGGCCGCGCTGACGAGTTCGACGCCGTTGTCCTTCGCGGCCCGCTCGGCGCCCTCCTTCATCTTCACGAAGAACGGGTTCGTGTCCGTCTTGGTGATCAGCCCGACCTTGGTCCCACCGCCGCCGGCCCCTCCCTGCGCACCGGAGCCGCAGGCCGTCAGGGTCAGCGCCGAGAGGGCGGCGAGCGCGGTGGATCCGAGGGAGACGCGGAGGGCGCGGTTTCTGCGAAGCATGACTGATCTCCTGCTGAACGAGGGCGGAACGGCCGCGCGGATCGAGGGACTGCGGCGCGAGGGGACTGCTGCTGTCGAGCGCGCTGGTGCTGTCGAGCGCACCGGCGGCGGTGTCATCGTTGACTGATGTCATCGTTGACACCGCTTGCGGAGGATGATGAACTCCGTCACCCGGAAACGTCAATGCCTTGACCCCGTCACAAATCGGCAACGTCGCCCGCACCGCCTCACATCGGGAGCAGCGCTCTCCGTGAGGTCCCTCGAAGGCCCCTTGCGATCGCAGCCTTCCCGCGCTGCCCACCTGGAGAGAACGAGCCATGAGCCTGCCCCTGGTCACCGTCCTCGGAGAATGCGTCGCGGACGCCTTCACCGTCCCCGCTCCCCTGCCGGGCGAACTCGCCCTGCGCATCCTGCCGGGCGGCGGTCCGGCGAACACGGCCGTGGCGCTCGCTCGCCTGGGCACGCCCGCCCGCTTCCTGGCGCGGCTGTCCGACGACGTCTTCGGCCGCCTGTTCCGCGGCCACCTGGAGGCCTCGGGCGTCGACCTCTCGGCTGCCGTACGCGCACCGGAGCCCAGCACGCTGGCCGTCGCCGAACTCGACGCCCAGGGCCGGGCGACGTACTCCTTCCACGCCCGGGGAACCGCGGACTGGCAGTGGACGGCGGACGAACTCGCCGCGGCGGACCTCGCCTCCACCGCCTGCCTGCACTCGGGCTCCCTGGCCCTGGTGCGCGAGCCCGGCGGCACGGTCGTGGAGGAGTTCCTCGCCCGCGCCTCCGCCACGGCCACGGTCTCCGTCGACCCCAACGTCCGGCCGCTGCTCGTGGGACTGGAGGTCTACCGCGAACGCCTGCCGCGCTGGTGCGCGCTCGCGGACGTCCTGCGGCTGAGCGAGGACGACCTGGAACTGCTGCTGCCCGGGCACACGATCGAGCGGGCCTGCGACACCTGGCACGCCGCGGGCGTCCCGCTCGTCGTGATCACCCGCGGGGAGCACGGCGCGGTCGCCTCGCTGGACGGCGAGCGGGTCGTCGTACCGGCGCCCCCGACCGACGTGGTCGACACCGTCGGCGCCGGCGACTCCTTCACCGCGGGCCTCCTGCACCATCTCGGCGCCCGGGGGCTCCTCGGTGGGCGTCTGACGGAGCTGCGGGTGGACGACGTCTTCGACGCCTGCGCCTTCGCCTCCCGGGTGGCGGCGCTGACCTGCGGTGTCGTCGGGCCGAATCCGCCGTGGGCGAGCCAGTTGCGGCTGCGGGCGCCCGCGGCCGGACGCACCGCGGGCTGAACGGGCGGTCGCACGGACTCGCCCCGGGGCATTGACGCGCCGCCCGGAGCCCGCACATCATCACTCCCCAGCGGATGTCGTCGCCGTCATGTGTCATCGATGACATCCCGTTCCCGGGCCGCCCCCACCGCCCGGCACTGCGCATCCCCCGGCGTCGCACCACCGCAACGGACGCGAACACGACGCCGCCGTCCCCAGTGCAGGAGAAACCATGAGCCCAGCCCCCGCCCGCCGTCGTGTCCCGCTGCGCCTGGTCGCCGCCGCGGCCGCGACCTGCGCGCTCGCCGTCACCGCCGTCGCCCCGCCGCCCGCGGCGGCGGAGGCCGGCCGTCCGTACACGGAGACGTACCGCCCCCAGTTCCACTTCAGCCCCGCGAAGAACTGGATGAACGACCCCAACGGACTGGTCTGGTTCAAGGGCGAGTACCACCTCTTCTACCAGTACAACCCGAGCGGCGACACCTGGGGAAACATGTCCTGGGGCCACGCCGTCAGCAAGGATCTGGTGCACTGGCGGGAACTCCCCCTCGCCATCCCGCACGACGACGAGGAGATGGTCTTCTCCGGCAGCGCCGTCGTCGACCGCGACAACACCACGGGGTTCGGGACCAGGGAGAACCCCGCGATGGTGGCCGTCTACACCAGCCACTTCAAGAACGGCGGCAAGCAGGCCCAGTCCCTGGCGTACAGCACCGACCGCGGCCGCACCTGGACCAAGTACACCGGGAACCCCGTGCTCGACATCGGGTCGAAGGAGTTCCGCGACCCCAAGGTCCAGTGGTACGCGCCCACCAGGAGCTGGCTGATGACGGTGTCGCTGTCCGCCGAGCACAAGGTCCGGTTCTACTCCTCCAAGGACCTCAAGAGCTGGACCCGTCTGAGCGACTTCGGCCCGCAGAACGCGGTGGGCGGCGTCTGGGAGTGCCCGGACCTGTTCCCGCTGCCCGTCGACGGCGACCCCGAGCGCGTCAAGTGGGTGCTCGTCGTCAACATCAACCCCGGTGGCATCGCCGGTGGTTCGGCGGCCCAGTACTTCGTGGGCGACTTCGACGGCAAGCGGTTCACTCCCGACGACGACGGTTCCTACACGCCTCCGCCCGGAGTGGTGGTGCAGGACTTCGAGGGCCCCGACTACGGCACCTGGCGGACGACCGGCACCGCCTTCGGCGACGGACCGGTCCCGGCCCCCGCGCCCGGGACGTCGGGCACGAGCGGCTACGAGGGCAAGGGGCTCGTCGACAGTTTCCACGCCGGCGACGCCGAGACCGGCACCCTCACCTCACCTCCCTTCACCGTCGACAGCCCGTACCTCAACTTCAAGGTGGCCGGCGGCCGTCACCCGCACGTCCCCGGCTCCGTGACGGGCGACTCCCCCGCGCCCGAGGGACGGGTTCTCGCCGACTTCGAGCAGGACGGCTACGGCTCCTGGACCGCCACGGGCACCGCCTTCGGCAGCGGCCCCGCACGCGGCACGCTCCCCGGGCAGACCACGGTGACCGGCCAGAACGGCGACGGCCTGGTGAACAGCTTCCTCGGCGGCGACGCGACCACGGGCACCCTCACTTCGCCCGGGTTCACCCTCACCGCGAAGCACGTCAACTTCCTCATCGGCGGCGGGAACCACCCCTCCGGATCCGACACGCCCACCGCCGTCCGACTCGTCGTCGACGGCAAGACCGTGCGCAGCGCCACCGGTTCGGACTCGGAGGAGCTCAACTGGGCCTCCTGGGACGTCGGCGACCTCGCGGGCAGGACCGCGCACATCGAGGTCGTCGACCGGAACACCGGCGGCTGGGGCCACATCCTGCTCGACCAGGTCATGCTGTCCGACACCCCGGCGCGCCCGCGCTCGACCGAGACGGCGGTCAACCTCCTCGTCGACGGGGAGGTCGTCCAGAGCGTGACCGGCGGGGACGGCGGGAGCCTGGACTGGGCCTCCTTCGACCTGCGCGCCCACCGGGGGAAGCAGGCCACCGTCCAGATCGTCGACATGAACAGGGGCGGCTGGGGCCACATCCTGGCCGACCACTTCGTCGCCGCCGACCGGCCGGCGGTCCCGAGCGTCCGGCGGGCCTCCTGGGTCGACCACGGCAAGGACTACTACGCGGCCGTCTCCTGGGAGAACGCCCCGGACGGCAAGCGCCGCATGATCGGCTGGATGAACAACTGGCAGTACGGCAACCAGATTCCGACCTCTCCCTGGCGCAGCGCGCAGAGCGTTCCGCGCGAGATGGCGCTGCGCACCGTGAACGGCCGGATCCGGCTCACCCAGCGGCCGGTGTCCACGCTGGAGTCGCTGTACGCCGGGCCCGCGGTCGGGGTCCGCGACCTGAACATCGCGGAAGGCTCCGCACCACTGGCAGGAGGCCGTGCCGACGGCAAGGCGCTCGACATCCGGGCCACGTTCTCCCCGGGGGACGCCGAGCGGTTCGGGTTCACGGTCCGCGCGGGCGAGGGGCAGGAGACGGTCATCGGCTACGACACCACGACCCAGGAGCTGTACGTCGACCGGACCCGGTCGGGTGCGGTCGACTTCCACGGCGACTTCCCCGGAGTCCAGCGCGCGCCGCTGACGCCCCGGAACGGCAGGGTCGAGCTCCGCATCCTGGTCGACTGGTCCTCGGTGGAGGTGTTCGGCGGCGACGGAGAGGCCGTGATCACGGACCAGATCTTCCCGAGCCCGGACAGCGACGGCATCCGGCTCTTCGCCGAAGGCGGCTCCGCCCGCCTGGACAGCGCCGAGGTCAGGCAGGTGGGGTCATACCGCGACTGAACCCCACGCCCGTCGCGATCGAGCCGCCTGCGCGGATCCGTCGACGGTGTGGGCCGAGCACCGCGCCCACGGCCTGCGGCCCGACGGGAAGGCGGTGGTCGACGAGCCGCTGCCCGACACCGGGCCGGAACCGCGGCCCCCACACGGAGGCCGGCCACGGAGCAGTCCCGTGGGTGGGGGGCCGGGGCGCGCCGCTTCAGCCTCCCGAGCCCCCCTGCCCGCACCCCGCCCCCGCGCGGATCGCGCTCTCAGGTCGAGGAGTCATGGGCGACGAGGTGGAGGAAACGGTCCGACAGGGCGTGCAGCCACTCGGTCCGTTCCGCGGCGATCTCCTTCAGTCGCGCACTGTCGCTGCGGGCCACGAGATGGCCCATGTAGCGCTCGTTGAAGCGGGCGTACTCCTGGTGCAGGGTGCGCAGCGCCCGCGCCACGGTGCGCTCGGGTGCGCCGACGAGCCGCGCGAGCGGGCCGGCGTGTTGCTTCCAGCGGCCTTCGACGGCCTGGCGGAGCCGGCCGTCGAGGTCGCCGGCCCGCCCGATGGCCCTCAGCAGTTCGCCCGGTTCGAGGCCCAGGGCGTCCGCGAGCAGCAGGGCCTGTCGGTCGGTTCCGCTCCAGCGGTGGTCGCTCTCGGCGCGGGCGTAGTCGTGCGCGTCCATGCCGATGCGCCGGGCCAGCCGCTCGGCGCTGAACTGCCGGGCCAGGCGATGCTCGCGAAGAGATCTCGGCTTCCGGTCCATGAGCACCGGCACAGGGCACCACAGCGCGCTGGCCAGCGCGAAGAGTTCGGCCTCCGAGGGCGCCACCGCCCCCGACTCCCAGGACACGAGGGCCTCCACCGAGCGGTACAACCCCAGCTGCGCCATGCCGACGACGACCTGTTCATGGGTCAGGCCGATACGGAGACGGGCGGCCCGGGCCTGGGCGGGAGAGAACGGAGGGGTGGGCATGTGCAGATCACCTCGGTGAGCGGCTCCGCGGAACGCCGGGCTCGGCGGAGCGGGAAGGGGGTCAGCGGGCCGTGGCGGTCTGCGTACCCGTCCCGTCGTCGTACGCGGCGAGGCCGTCCCAGTCGATGTCCTTTCGCGTCCGGCGGCTCTCGAAGACGTGGAAGAACAGGTTCAACAGGACCGCCGTCAGCGTGCCGAGCGTGATTCCGCTGCCCAGGACGGCCCGCACCTCGGTCGGCATGCGCTCGAAGAAGGGCGCGACGGCCGTCGGGAGCATCGCGGTGCCGAGACTGACGGCCAGGATGACGGCGTTGCGCTCCTCCCGCAGGTCGACCTTGCCGAGGATCTGGATGCCGACGGTGGCGACCATGCCGAACATCGCGACGGCCGCCGCGCCGAGCACGGGGTGGGGGACGGAGGCCACCAGGGCTCCGGCCTTCGGCACCAGGCCGATGAGGATCATGAGGACGCCGGCCGCGACGACGACGAACCGGCTGGTGACGCGGGAGATGCGCACCAGACCGATGTTCTCGGCGAACGCCACGTACGGGAAGGAGTTGAACACCCCGCCCAGCACGGTGGCGACGCCGTCGGCACGCAGCGCGCGGCTGACCGTGTCGCCGTCGACCCTCCGTCCGGTGATCTCGCCCATGGCGTACACGTCTCCCGTGGTCTCCACCATGGTGATGAGCATGACGACGACCATCGCCAGCATGGGGAAGACCGAGAAGTGCGGCAGGCCGTAGTGGAAGGGAGTGCTGACGCCGAGCCAGTCCGCCTGGTCGACCGCCCCGAGGTCGGCGTCGCCGAGCAGCCAGGCGACGGCGGTTCCTCCCACCAGTCCGAGCAGGATCGCGACGCTGCGCAGGGGCGGACCGCCGAACCGCATCACCAGCAGGATGAACAGGAGGGTTCCACCCGCGTACGCGAGGTTGACCGGGTCCCCGTAGTGGGGCCCGTCCATGAGTGCCGAGCCGCCGCCGACGTCCTGGAGCGCCACCGGGATGAGGACGACGCCGATGACCGTGAGGAGGGTGCCGGTGACGATCGGGGGGAAGTACGCGGTCAGCCGCCCGGCGAAAGGGGCGAGGAGGAAGGCCGCGACCCCGCCCGTGATCACGGCGCCGTACACCACGAGGAGGCCGGCGGTGCCGCCGCCCGCACCCTGTCCGATGGCGATCATGGGCGAGACCGCGGTGAAGGTCGCGCCCTGGACGAGCGGGAGCCGGGCTCCGATCCGCCAGAAGCCCCAGGCCTGGATGATGGTGGCGATCCCGGCGGTGACCAGGTCGGCGTTGATGAGGTAGACGAGCTCCTGCCCGGAAAGGCCGAGGCTGCTGCCGAGGATCACCGGTACGAGCACCGCACCGGCGTAGAAGGCCAGGACGTGCTGGAATCCGTAGAGCGCGAGGGTGGGGAGTGGAAGTACCTCGTCCACCGGGTGCGGGGTGGTGAGGGATCGTCGGCGCGATGCCTGTGGTGCCATCTCTGCCTTGCCTTGAGGGTAGGTGAATGAGAGGGAGCGCGACGCCGGGTCGCGCGGAGGGCCTCGAAGGGAGGAGTCCGGGCGGCCGCGCGGATCAGGCGGTTCACCGGCTGGCGGCACGGGGTTACCGGCGCGGCCAGGCGTCCAGACATGGAGGCGTGAGGGAGCCGGGGTGAAGGGCCCGGGCCAGGCACAGATCCTTGCGGACAGGCAGGGCGTCACGCAAGGCGGTAGGCCATGGTTTTTTAACCAAAACCCTTCAGTAACTTACGAATCCATGGACATCGCCCACGTCGAGTGCGGATTTCGTTGCCCCTCACCGACCCAGGGGCGACGGAGCCGGATCCGGGTCCTGCGGCTTCGTCGTGGACGAGGACGACGCGCCGCCCGCGAACCCCGGCTGCTCCACAGCGGAAAGCCGCCCTCCCGCCGAGATGTCCCCTCGGTCGGGAAGGGCGGCTTCCATCGCTGATGTCGCGTCAGCTCAGGCGCACGCGTGCGTCCGCTCGGGCGTCGGGGTCAGGACGGGTCGCCGTACTGGAGGCCTCGCCCGTTGGTGCCGACGTACACGCGGCCGAAGGTGTCGGGGTCGCCGGTGACGACGCCGACACCGCCGATGCTGCCCCACTGGTGGGCGTCGTCGTTGACGCGGAGCCAGGTGGCGCCCTTGTCGGTGGAGCGGAAGACCCCGGTGACGTCCTTGACGGTGCCGATCAGGTAGAGGGCCTGGTAGGAGGCGCCGGGTGCGGCCTTGCCGAAGCCGAGGGCGGAGGCGGACCTCACCGTGGTGAGCGTGGTGAAGGTGCGGCCGCCGTCGGTGGAGTGCAGCAGCCCCTGGCCACCACCGGTGATCCACAGGTCTCCCGCGACACCGGGGACGGCCGTGAGCCGGCCGTCGGCGGGAAGGCCGGTGGCCCGGGCGGTGAAGGTCGCGCCGCCGTCGGTGCTGGCGTGGAGCGTGCCGCCGGCCAGTGAGTAGAACGTCCTGGCCGAGGAGCGGTCGGCGACGACCACGGCGTCGGTGCCCAGGCCGCCGACCTTCGACCAGCTCGTCCCCCTGTCGGTCGAGCGGTACGGGACCTGACCGGCCTCGGTCCAGACGATGGTCGAGCCGTCCGCCGAGAGCGCGACACGGCCGTCCTGGGCGCCGGCCACCGGTTCCGTCCTGAAGCCGTTCCAGCTGATGCCGCCGTCGGTGGAGTAGGCGCCGTCCTGCGCGCCGCCACGGCCGACGCGGACCATCACCGAGGGGTCGGACTGGGCGAAGTCGATGTCGGTGCTGTTGGTCATCATCGGGTTGCCCAGCCGCCCGGCGGGCACCTTGGTCAGGTCGTCGTGGCGGAAACCGCCCTGGTCGCCCATGGCGGTGATGACGGCGGCACCGCCGGGCGGGGCGATCGCGTCCATCAGCGCGGTCTCCTCAAGCCCCCGCGCCCCCACGGTCCAGTGACTGGTGCCGCCGCTGTCGGTGGCGTCGGCGTCCTTGCTGCGCCAGATGCCGTTGCCGGTGCCGTACAGCACGTGCCCGGAGGCGAAGGGGTCGATGGCCAGGGCGGTCATCCAGTGTCCGGTGTGGGTGCCGACGTACGGAGCGGCCGAGGCGTTCCGCACCGATTTCCCGGACAGTGCCGTCCACGTCGCGCCGCCGTCGGTGGTCCGGTAGATCTCGTCCTCGGGCCACCAGCGGTCGAGGGTGGTGACCATCACCGTGGAGGGCTTGCGCGGGTCGACGGCCAGCCCGGAGAACCCGTGACCGCCCTGGGACGGGGAGACGTTCTTCCACGCTCCGTCGGCCGGTGTGTGCTTCCACACCGAGCCCGCCGTCACGCCGTTGGGTCCGGGCACGTCGGTGTACGTCAGGTACAGCGAGCCGTCACCGGAGAGCACGCCGTGCTGTGGCATCTGGCCGGTGGGCTGCCCGGGGACGGCCTGCCAGGTGCTGCCGCCGTCGGTGGAGCGGTACAGGGAGGTGGACCTGTCGGCGACGCCGACGTAGACCGTCCTGCTCCCGGCCGGGCCGTACGTCACGAAGGAGATGCCCGCGCCGCTGCTCGCCCCGTCCTTGACGGGGAACGAGGAGACCTGCCGCCACGTCACACCGCTGTCCGTGCTGCGCCACAGCCCGTTCTTACGGGTGCCGAGGAGCAGGGTGCGGTTGTCCGAGGGGTCGATCACGAGCCGTTCGCCCGCCCCGCGGCCGTCCTCGTTGCCGCCCAGTTTGAACGGCAGGTCGGTGCGCTGGAAGGTGCGGCCCCGGTCGGTGGAGCGCAGGAGCGCGCCGTTGCCGGCCCAGTCGTTGGTGTAGGTGCCCGTCGCGAGGTAGAGCCGGTCGGGGTCGACGGGGTCGGTGGCCAGCGCGTCGACGCCCAGCAGGTTCCAGTCCTTCTCGCCGAGCCAGTCGGTCAGCGGGATCCACTGCTCGGCCGCGCTGTCCCAGCGGTAGGCGCCGCCCATGTCGGTGCGCGCGTACAGCAGGCCCTTCTCCCGTGGGTTGAACACCAGCCCGGTGACGTAACCGCCGCCGACCACCTGGGCGTTCTTCCACGCGTACGGTCCGGTCCCGGTGGTCGGGGCCTCGGCCGTTCTCACCAGTTTCCACTGCTGGTTGGTACTGCCATGGCCGGGATACTGGATGACCGCCGCGCCGTCGGCCGTGGAACCTCCGGAGACGTCCAGGACCTGGCCGCTCCCGCGGGAGGTGAGGATGACCGCGTCGGAACCGCTCACCTCGTCGATCCGCCACTCCTGGGAGGCGGAGGAGCTGTCGGTCTGCTGCTCGGCGACGGCCGCCCGGGCGGTCGAGGCGCCCGCTATGCCCAGCACCTTGCCGCTGTTGCGGTTCACCAGCTCGTAGTAGCCGCCCCCCGTGGGGCGCAGCCTCCACTGCTGGTTGGCGGTGTTCTGGTCGGTCCACTGCTGGATGCGGGTGCCGTCGGCGGTGGAGAAGGCGTTGACGTCCAGCGCCTTGCCGCTGCGCACGGAGAGCAGCCGGTAGTAGGCACCGCTGTCGACCGTCGCGGCCTGCGAGTCGTCCTGCACGAACAGGAAGTACGGCACGACGGTGACGGGCACACCGAGCAGCAGGGCGGTGGCGGTCCTGCGGCGGCGGTGACGCCCGCGGCGCCCGCCGTTCGTGGGGTTGTTCATGGGGGGTGTTTCTCCTTGTGCGACCGTGGATCGGGCAGCTCAGCGCTGCAGGGTGAGGACGCCCGGCCGGTACGGCAGCCGGTCGTAGGGGCCGCCCGCGTTCGGGGACTTGCCCTGGTAGAGGAACCGCAGGTCGCAGGGGTCGATGGTCATGGTCTGGTCGGGGTTGCCGCGGACCAGATCACCGTGGCTGATGTCGTCGGTCCAGGTGGCACCGCTGTTGGCCCTGCCGGCGAAGGGGTTGCTCTCGGTCGCGGCCTGGGGCGTCCAGGAACCGTTCAGGCTGGTGGCCGTGAACGAGCGGAAGTAGCGCTGCTCGTTCGCGCCCCGGGCCTCGACGATCATGAGGTACTGGTTCCGGCCCTGGACCTTGTAGACCTGCGGCGCCTCGAACAGGTTCTTCACGGTGTCGCTCATGACCGTCGTGTACGACGAGCCGAAACTGCCCGGGAAGTTCCCGATCGGCATGCTCGCCCGGTAGATCTTGCCGTTGTCACCGGCGAAGAACAGGTACATGTTCTTCTCGTCGGCGATCAGGGTCTGGTCGATCGGGCCGGTGCCGGATTCGGTGCGGGGGATGCTGCCGGTGAAGAGCGGCTGCGGCGCGGACCAGCCGTTGGGGTCGGCGGGGTCGCTGGACGTGCGGTAGCTGAAGGGCGACGCACCCCACTGGTAGGCGAGCACCCAGATCTTCTTGGGCGCGAAGTAGAACAGCGTGGGTGCCACCGCGTTCTGGCTCATCCTGGTCTGGCCGGCCGACGCCATGTCCGACCAGTTCGTGAAGGGACTGAACGCCATCGAGCCGTACGAGGCTCCCGACGCGCTCGACGCGTAGACCAGATGCTTGCCGTTGTGCACCACGTGGGTGAAGTCCTTCACCGCGTCCCACCCGTTCGACGGCTGTGCGAGGGCACCCGTCGAGCTCCACTTGTACGTCGACGGAAGAGCACACGTGCCGCCGCCCCTCCCGGACGGAGCGGTCCACTTCTGGTTGCCGACGGAGGCGCAGGCGTACAGCTGGATCCTGGTGCCGTTCGCGGTGCCGGCGCCGACGGCGTCGAGGCACAGCCCGGACTGGACGCCGGTGATCGTGCCGTCGGTGTTGATGTTCCACTGCTGGTTGGCGCCGCCGTTGCAGTCCCAGACGACCACCGAGGTGCCGTTGGCGGTGCCCTTGCCCTTGGCGTCCAGGCACTTGCCGTCGTGGACCTTCAGCTGCTTGGCGGCGGTGTAGGTCCAGCGCTGGTCGGCCTGTCCGCCGCAGTCCCACAGGTGCGCCTGGGCGCCGTTGGCGGTGGCGGAGCCGGGGATGCCGACACAGCGGCCGGAGGCCACGCCCTTGATCTCCCCGGTACCGCCGGTCGGCTCGGCCGGGGTGGTGCCGGATCCGGACCGGAGAGCGTTCATGACGGCGGTGTACGCGGGCTTGGGCTTGCCGTTGCCGTCGAACAGCAGGGGGTTTTCGCCGCTGCGCCAGGAGTCGCTGTCACGGACGCCCCACACCGTGATGCCGGTGCACCGGGCCACGGACAGACAGGCGCCGACCGCGTTCGCGTAGTGGGCGGGTGAGGCCTGGGCGATGTCCAGCTCGGTGATCTGGACGTCGACGCCCAGGGCGGCGAAGCCGGCCAGGGTGGTCCTGAAGGACGCCGGCGGGCCGCCCGCCCCGAAGTGGCTCTGGAACCCGACGCAGTCGATGGGCACGCCGCGGGACGTGAAGTCCTTGACCATGCGGTAGACGCCCTGGGTCTTGGCGTCCGACCAGTTCTCGATGTTGTAGTCGTTGTAGCAGAGCTTGGCCGAGGAGTCGGCCGCACGGGCGGTGCGGAACGCTTCCTCGATGAAGCCGTCGCCCAGCACCGTCTGGAAGACCGAGCCGCGGAGCCGGCCGCTGCCACCGTCGGCGAATGCCTCGTTGACCACGTCCCAGGCATAGATCTTGCCCTTGTAGTGGGTCATCTCGGTGGTGATGTGGTTGTTCATCACGCTGCGCAGCGTTTTCGCGTCCCGGATGGAGCCGACCCAGGAGGGGAGCTGCGAGTGCCAGACCGTGGTGTGGCCGCGCAGGCGCTGGCCGTGTGCCCTGGCGTGGTCGACGATCCGGTCCGCGGGACCGAAGTCGAAATTGCCGCGGGACGGCTCGATGGCGTCCCACTTCATCTCGTTCTCCGGGGTGATCATGTTGAACTCCCGGTCCGAGATCGCGGCGTACGCCGAGTCGCCGAGCCTTCCGGCGGCCACAGCCGTGCCGAAGTACCTGCCCGAGGGCGCCGCCTGGGTGCCCAGGGCCGCGGCTCCGGCGGAGTTGGGGAGGAGCGTCACGACACCGGCCACCAGCGCCGTGGCCGACAGTCCGATCGCCCATGTCCGGCGACGCCGGCGGAGCCGGTGCAGGCCCTTCATGCTTCTCCTCGGGAGTCCTGCGCACCGGTCGCCCGGAATTCGTGGATGTGCTGCGTCATGGAAGGAACTTTCTTCAGGGGACACGTCAGTCGGGGAAGTCGTCCTGCCGCGCCGGCACGTCATGGCGGGCGGCGGGAAGGACACCCCTGAAGTGGAGGCTTCCGAGCGCACGGGCTCGTAACAGAAAAGTCGGGCCGCCCGCGGGATCGCCCGGTGATGCATCTCGCAGGCAGAAAGCGTTATGCCGGGCGCCGCGGTCCGGTCGCGCCCGCGGAAAGGGCACGGCCGGACTCGTCAACGGTGAACGCTGGTCACGGCGTGGTGCGGGAGCCGGCCGGATCGTGCTGGAGGATCACCGGCCGTCACCGCTCACTCGGCCGGATCGCCCGAGGAGCGGGGGCTCAGGCCCGTGCCCTGCGGACGACGAAGGAAGCCTGGCCGGCGAAGGCCGGAGTGCCGTCGGAGCCGTCGAGCCAGACGCCGCCGTCTCGGTGGCGGAGGACCGATCCGGGATAGTTGTGCGCGTGCAGGGTCACCGACCCGGCGACCGTCCCGGGGCGCGGGCAGAAGGTGGCGTCCTCACGGAACAGTTCGCTGCCGTCGTCGGTGCTCAGCCGCAGCCGCAGGTACTGATGGCGAAGGTACCGGCCGTCCGCCGCGCGGAAGGTGACGCACCGTGAGTCGGCCAGCCCGCCGAGGACCGTGAGGGTGACCCGTTGCCGTCCCTGCGCGCTGCTGGACGCGGAGACCGGGCCGAGCGTCGCGAAGTCACCGGCGTACGTGACGAACAGGCCGGGTCGGTCCACGGACTCCAGCGACTGCGCACCCAGGGGAACGGTGTCCGTGACGGCGGACGGACCCGTCGGGGACGGAATCACCGGAGACGCGCTCAACGGAGACGGGCTCACCCGAGACGGTTCGGCCGACGTGGTGGTGGGCGACGGGATCGGCGTGGGAATCCCGACCGTGGGGGCGGCGACGACCCCGGGCTCCCGAGGCGCCGGTTCGGGCCAGGTCGCGTAGGTGGCGGTCCCGGCGATGAGCACCGCGCCGGTGGCGAGGCTCACCAGCGGATGAGCGGTGACCGCGTGGAGTTTGCCGGCCAGCACGCCGTGCGGACCGCCTCCCCCCGTCGCCGTGCCGACGGCGACGTGTGCCGTGGCCGGCCCGGCGGCCGTACCCGACAGCAGGCCCTTGGCGGCCAGCGCGGCGACGAGTCCGGCCGGGACGGCCAGCGTCGTGAGGCTGAGGGGCAGCAGTTCGGCCGGAACCCGTTCTGTCGTCGTCGCCGTGCAGACCGGGCAGTCACGGGTGTGCCGCGCCATCCGCTTGCGCCACACCGACGCATGGTGACCGTCCCAGCCGGCGACGGTCTCGGCCAACTGCGGACAGCGCGGTTCCGCCTCGAGCGCGGCGACGATCGTCCGGCACAGCTCCAGTTGCTCGCGCATGCGTTGCAGGCGCACTCCGACGTGGGCGACCGTGAGCCCCGTCGCGGCGGCGATGTCGTCGCGGCTCAGCAGGCCGGCGCATTCCTGCCACCACAGCGACAGCAGCATCCGATGGTCCGGGTCGAGCCACCGGCCGGCTTCGACGACCCGGCGGCGCTCGTCCGACACGTGCAGCCGCAGGATCGTCACGTCCACGGGTTCGGCGCCGGCGTCCGGTATCCGGTGTGCCTCGTCGAGGACCGTGGTCCGGTCGGCGAAGACGTGTTGCCGGTGCCAGTGGGTGTTGATCTGACGGAGCGTGATCGACACCAGCCAGGACCGGAAGCTCTCCGGGGCACGCAGGGAGGGCAGGTCGCGCACCACGCGCAGCAGGGTCTCCTGGACGACGTCGTCGACGTCGGCATGTCCGCTCAGCGCCCGCCCGACGATGTTGTAGACCAACGGCAGGTACGCGGCGATCAGCTCCTCGCGCGCCCGACCGTCACCGGCCTGCGCCGCGACGACCAGCTCCGCGTGGTCCGCATCCATGAGCCCCATTCCCACCTTCTCCAGGGGAGTGATCCACCGAGTCGGCGGCATACCTTAGCCTCGGCGAAGGTACACGGCCAAAGCCCGCGCCTCGGGTGGACGGGCTGGGCCGTGCCGACTCGGAGGGCCCGGTACCGCGTGTGCGTCCGGGCGGCGGACGGCCTGCTCGGCGCCGCCCAGGCAGGACGGGCCCGGCCCCGGGAGTGATCGAGCGGGGCGCCGCGTGTCGACGCGAGGGCGGTGGAGCGGGGTGCGGGTGTCGTGTGTGAGTCTGGTGCCCATGTCGATCATCGCAACCGTCGTGGTGCTGCTCATCGCCGTGCTCCACGTCTACATCCTGGTCCTGGAGATGTTCTTGTGGACCGGTCCGCGGGCCCGGGCCGCGTTCGGGACCAGCGTCGCGTTCGCCTCCGAGACGAAGGCGCTCGCCGCCAATCAAGGGCTGTACAACGGCTTCCTCGCCGCCGGGCTGGTGTGGGGCGCGGTGGCCTCCGACCCCGTGGGCTTCCAGGCGAAGGTGTTCTTCCTGGTGTGCGTGGCCGTGGCCGGTGCGTACGGTGCCGCCACGGCCAGCCGGAAGATCCTCTTCGTACAGACCGTCCCGGCGCTGATCGGTCTGGCACTGGTGCTGGCCGCCCACTGAGCGGTGCCGGCGAACCGACCGGGGCTGACGGACCTCGACCGGCCCGATCAGCCCAGGAAGCCCAGCCGCACCTGACGGTCGGGATCGTCCTTGTCGGTGTCCGCCGATTTCCGCCAGGACAACCCCGCCCCTACCGCCGCAGCACATGCGTTCAGCCCCGGGTGAAGCCTGGCATCGGGCCGGCCGGCCACGTAGAAGACGCCCGGATGAGCCGTGAACAGTTTGGTTTCCGCTGGAGAACCCCCCGGATGCGGGGGCTCGAACCCTTCCAGTAACGCGGCTCCCCCGCGGCGATGCCGAACATCCGGGCATTCTGCCCGTTGCCGTCTCGCTGCATCCTCCTTGGTCCTGCTCGATCGGGGACGGTCAGGCGTTCGCCCCACGGCCTTCGCCCCCCTCCTGTTCGGCCAGCTCGTGCAGGCCAGGCACGACGTGGCCCGCCAGCTCGTCGAGGTCGAGGAGGCTCGGGAACACGAACGCGCCCTGCACGCCCAGACCGTCCTGGCCCGCGAACGCGCCCAACTGGCCCGCGAGATGCATGACGTCGTCTCGCACCAGGTCAGCCTCATCGCCGTCCGGGCCGGCGCCCTGCAGGTCGCCGCCAAGGACCCCGACGCCCGCGAGGCCGCCCGCACCATCCGCACCCTGAGCGCGAACACCCTCGACGAACTCCGCCACATGGTCACCCTGCTCCGCGCCTCAGGCGGCAAGGCAACCGAACTCACCCCCCAGCCCACCCTCGCCGACCTCCGGCAGCTCATCGCCGACAGCGGCATCGAGACCACCCTGACCGGAGAGCCGCCGGCCGGCATCAGCACCACCGCCCAGCGCACCGTCTACCGCACGGTCCAAGAAGCCCTCACCAACGTGCGCAAGCACGCCCCCGAAGCCCGCGCCGACGTACGCCTGTGGCACGACGCGCACCACTTCGGCGTCACCGTCACCAACACCGCCCCCACCCGCCCGACCGTCCCCCTGCCCAGCGCCCACCACGGCCTCATCGGACTGAAAGAACGCGCCGAACTCCTCGACGGCACCCTCACCGCCGGACCCACCCCTCAGGGCGGCTACACGATCGAACTCCGTGCCCCTGCCCGACCTGACTGACCTGGCCCCACCAGGACGCACCGCCGGACCCTTCTGACTGGTCTCGACCAGTCCTGCGGTCGCCAACCCCGCCTCCCGGTCACCTCGTCTGCCGCCGTCGCCGCACCGAGCGGACGCTGACCCGCAGGTCCTTGGCGATCGCCGAGGCCGCCCGGTAGCCGGGCATCACCACGGACACCGTCCGGGCCCGGCGGCGACGCTTCCTGCGAACGCCGGCTCGGCGACCGGAATGAACACCCACGGCCTGACGGACGAGCAGGCCCGCATGACGGCCTCCGTCGGCGAGTCGGGCATCGGCGGACCGATCAGGCACGCCGCACGGTGCGAGACCTTCTGGACCGGTCTCGTCCTTCCGCAGCGGAGCAGGCCGCAGCGTAAGGCAGCCGAGGCACGGCCCGACCCGTGGTTCCGACCGTGGGAGCCCGGGCGCCGAACGCCGGCGGACGACGGCACCGACGGACGGGCCACGCGCCGCGGGCGCCGGGACACCCGGTCAGAACCCTTGACTCCCCCAGGAGTTCACCCCTAGCTTGCTCAAGATCTTGCGGAAAGTTACAGCAAGAATTTCCAGACTCCTCGGGGCGTACGAGCCACGTCCCGCACCCGCACCCGTACGAGGAGCACCATGACGATCGGTCTCACCGCCGCGTCCAGGCGCACCACCGCGTTACTCGCGTCCGCCGCCCTGACGTTCGGTCTCACCTCCGCGCTCACCGTGTCCGCCCCGCCCGCCGCGGCCTCCCCCAGCGCCAACGGGGCCAAGAAGGTCACCGCGGTCCTGTTCGAGTGGAACTTCGACTCCATCGCCCGCGAGTGCACACGGACCCTCGGCCCCAAGGGCTACGGCTTCGTCCAGGTCTCGCCGCCGCAGGAACGCGTCCAGGGCAGCGCCTGGTGGACCGCCTACCAGCCGGTCAGCTACAAGGTCCAGGGACCGCTCGGCGACCGTGCCGCCTTCAAGAACATGGTGGACACCTGCCACGGGGCGGGGGTCGAGGTCATCGCCGACACGGTCCTGAACCACATGACGTCCGGTTCGGGCACGGGCACCGCCGGCACGCGGTACGGCAAGTACGACTATCCCGGCGTCTACTCCGACGGGGACTTCCACGGGTGTCGCCGCCCGATCGGCAGCAACTACGGAGACCGCTACAACGTCCAGGAGTGCGAGCTCGGGGAAGCCGGGAACCCGTCCCTCGCCGACCTCGACACCGGCAGCGAATACGTCCGCGGCAGGATCGCCGGATACCTCGACGACCTCATGTCCCTGGGCGTCGACGGCTTCCGCGTGGACGCCGTCAAGCACGTCCCCGCGCGCGACCTCGCGGCCATCCGCTCCCGGCTGAGCGATCCGGACGCCTACTGGATCCAGGAGGCGATCTTCGGCGCCGGCGAGGCCGTCTCGCCGACGGAATACCTCGGCAACGGCGACGTCCAGGAGTTCCGCTACACCACGGACCTCAAGCGGATCTTCACCGGCGAGAAGCTCTCCTACCTCAAGAACTTCGGTGAGGCCTGGGGATACATGCCCTCCGGCCAGAGCGGCAGCATGGTCGCCAACCACGACACCGAGCGGAACGGGAACAGCCTGAACTACCGCGACGGTGCCAAATACACCCTCGCCCACGTCTTCATGCTCGCCCACCCCTACGGCACCCCGTCGGTCCACTCCGGTTACGAGTTCGGCAGCAGCGACGACGGCGCGCCCCACGGACACGACGTCACCGCCTGTTTCAGCGACGGATGGTCCTGCCAGCACGCCTGGCGCCAGATCGCCAACATGGTCGCGTTCCGCAACGCCGCCGAGGGCACCGGCATCACGAACTGGTGGGACGACGGCGACAACGCCATCGCCTTCGGCCGTGGCGACAAGGCGTTCGTCGCCCTCAACCGCGAGGCCGGCGGGATCACCCGGACGTTCCAGACCTCGCTGCCGGCCGGGACGTACTGCGACGTCCAGCACGGTGACCCGGTCCCGGGCGGCGGCTGCACGGGCCCCACGTACGCCGTCGGCTCCGACGGCAGGTTCACGGCCACGGTGGGCGGGAACGACGCGATCGCGCTGCACGTCGGCGCGATCGGGGGCGACCGGGCGACGGACGGCACGGCCACCGTCTACTACAGCACCGACAAGAACTGGTCCGCCTACCGGCTCCACTACGCCCCGACCGGCGGCACGTGGACCACGTCCCCCGGCGTCGCCATGGAGGCCGCCTGCGCCGGCTGGGTGAAGAAGAGCGTCGTGCTCGGTTCCGCCACCGGCCTGAAGGCCGCCTTCAACAACGGCTCCGGCACGTGGGACGACAACAACGGCGCCGACTACTCCCTGGGGTCCGGGGACGTCACCGTCAAGGGCGGGGTCGTCGCGACGGGCAACCCCTGCCCGGCCGGACAGACGCGGACCGGCGCCTCCTTCGCGGTCACGGCGACCACCGTCCCGGGCCAGAACGTCTACGTCGTGGGCGACGTCCCCGCCCTCGGCTCCTGGTCGCCCGCCGCCGCCCTCAAGCTGGACCCGTCGGGCTACCCCGTCTGGAAGCTCGGCCTGGACCTGCCCGCCGGCACCGCCTTCGCCTACAAGTACGTCCGCAAGGACGCCGCCGGCAACGTCACCTGGGAGAGCGGAGCCAACCGCACGGCCACCGTGCCGGCGGAGGGCAGCGCGTCCCTCACGGACACCTGGCGCGACTGATCCGTCCCGCACCGCGGGTGGGCCCGGTCCGGCGCGGCCGGGCCCACCCGCGGTCCGCGGCAGTCGACAGCACCCGCACGCGAGAGGAACAGCAATGAGCAGCGACTACGACGTCCTCGTCCTGGGAGGGTCGGGCGTCGACACGATCGTCTACGTCCCCGAACTCCCGCTCCCCTACGCCGACAGCTACATGATCCGGCCGGGCATCGAGACCCGGGCGGGCCAGACCGGGGACTTCGTGGCCCTCGGCCTCCACGCCCTGGGGCTGCGCACCCACCACATCGACATGATCGGCGACGACCCGTCCGGAGACCTCGTCCGCGCCTTCCACCGCGACAGGGGCATCGGTTTCACCGAGGTCCCCATGCCGGGTGGTACGAAGCGGGCCGTCAACCTCGTCGACCCGGACGGCCGCAGGCTGTCGCTCTACGACGAGAGCCGTTCGCGGGAGTCCGACCGCCTCCCCGAGGACCTGGTCCGCAAGCTGGCCGCGGCCAGCCGCCACGCGCACGTCTCCATCACCTATCCGTGCGCCTTCACCCTGCCCCTCCTGCGCGAGGCCGGCCTCACCGTCTCCACGGACCTGCACAACTGGGACGGCGAGAACCCGTACCACGAGGCCTTCGCCTACGGTGCCGACGTCGTCTTCGTCTCCACCACCGCCCTGCCGGATCCCGAGGCCACCATGCGCCGCGTCCTGGAGCGGGGCCGGGCCGAGGTCGTCGTGGCCACCGCGGGCGCCGAGGGCTCCTACCTGCTCACCGCCGCCGACGAGGACCCGGTCCACATCCCGGCCGTCGCCCCGCGCGAGCCGGTGGTGGACTCCAACGGCGCGGGCGACGCCTACGCGGCCGGCTTCCTCTTCGCCCGCCTCGCCGGCGAGGACCCGCGGCGGTGCGCCCTCCACGGCGCCGTCGCCGGGGCCTACGCCTGCACCGTACCGGCCACCGGGAGCGACGCCATCGACCGCGCGGCCCTGATCGAGGAGGTCGCCGCCCTCACCGGCGCCCGGTCCACCGCGGGGGGCGCCGCGTGACCGCCGACTCCTACGACGTCGTCGTCCTGGGCGGTGGCGTGGCGGGCTGCGTGCTCGCCTCCCGGCTCAGCGAGGACGGCGGGCGCTCCGTGTGCCTCGTCGAGGCGGGGCCCGACCACGGTCCGGACCCGGGCGGCTGGCCGGGCGGGGCGCTCGACGCCCGTGCGCTCCCGCGCGAGGAGATGTGGGAACGGAACGTGCCCGTCCATCGGTTCCGCGGCCGGGTGATCGGCGGTTCGTCCTGCGTCAACGGCTGCTGGAACACCTGGGGTTCGGCGGCGGACCACGACGAGTGGGAGCGGGCGGGCGGTTCCCGGTGGGGCTTCGCGGCCATGGAGCCGTACCGCGCCGCGGCCGTGCGCCGCATGGGCCTGCGCGAGGTGCCCGACCGCGAACTGTCCCCGTGGAGCCGGGCCGCCGTCGAGGCCGCCCGGGAACTCGGGCACACCGAGGTCGACGCGGGCCTGCCCGGGGCGCCCGGCTACGGCTTCCCGCTGCTCAACGCCGTGGACGGCCGTCGCTGGAACGCCGCGCTCGCCTATCTCGACGCGGACACCCGCGCGCGGGCGAACCTCACGGTGCTCGGGAACGCCGTGGCCGACCGGATGGTCCTGCGCGGCGGACGGGTGGAGGGGGTCGTCGTGCGCGCCGGCGGCGTGTCCCGCACGCTCCGCGCGGGACTGTACGTGGTGGCCGGCGGCACCTTCGGCTCTCCGGCGCTGCTGATGCGCAGCGGCATCGGCCCCGCCGACCCGCTGCGGGAGGCCGGCGTCTCCCCGGCGGTGGACCTGCCCGGCGTGGGGGCGAACCTGAGCGACCAGCCCGGCGTCTTCCTGCCGCTCGTGCCGACGGCGGAGCTGGACGCGGCCCTCGCCGAGAAGGAACGGGAGGGCGAGCTGTACGTCAACCGGGTCCTCGTCCGCGCGGCGAGCGAGTACGCCGCCGAGGGCGGCTGGGACCTGCACATCCTTCCCTCCGCCGGACCGCCGCTCTTCGGGTCCCTGCCACCGGGCCGGTACGAGGCGGGGGTGTCGGCCTTCCTCATGAAGCCCGTCTCCCGGGGCCGGGTGCGGCTGCGGTCCGCCGACCCGGAGGAGTCTCCCGCGATCGATCCGGCGTTCCTGTCGGACCCGGAGGGGCGCGACGCGGCCGTGCTCCGGTCGGGTCTCGCGACCGCCCGCCGGTTCGCCGAGTCCGCGGCCCTGAAGGGGCTCGCCGGACTGCCGGAGGGGACGGCGGCGCACGAGCTGCCCGAGGCGGAGCTGCGCGCCCGCCTCGGCACGTACTGGCATCCGGTGGGGACCTGCGCGATGGGGCCCGCCGGTGATCCGTCCTCGGTGGTGGACGGCGAGGGCCGGGTGCACGGCGTGGCGAACCTGCGGGTGGCGGACGCGTCCGTGCTGCCCACGGTCCCGGCCGCCAACACCCAGCTGCCCGTCCTGACCGCCGCCGAGATGCTGGCGGCCGCCATGGCCGCCGCGCCCGCCTCATGAGCCACGACCGCACCGATCCCGGAGGACCGACGAACATGACGGAGGATCCCGCCGCCCGCGGCGGACGACTGGTGTACGGCTGCATGGGGCTCGGCGGCGGCTGGGACACCCTGCCGTACGGGGCCGCCGACGTCGCCCGCGCCGAGGCCGCGGTCGAGGCGGCGCTGGACGCCGGCATCACGGCGTTCGACCACGCGGACATCTACCGGTACGGCAAGTCCGAGGCCGTGTTCGGCGAGGTGTTGTCCCGGGCCCCGGGGCTGCGCGACCGGATCACGCTCCAGACCAAGGTCGGCATCCGGCTCCCGGAGGCGGACCGGCCGGGCCTGTACGACCTGCGCGGCCCGAGCGTGCTGCGCCGGGTGGAGGAGAGCCTCGCCCGGCTGCGGACCGACGCGGTCGACGTCCTGCTGCTGCACCGGCCGGATCCGCTGGCCGACCCGGAAGAGCTCGCGGAGGCGCTCGTCTCCCTGCACCGGCAGGGCCTGGTGCGCCGTTTCGGCGTGTCCAACATGAACGCCGCCCAGATCGCGCGGCTCCAGTCCTTCCTCGACGTGCCGCTGACCGTCGACCAGCTGGAGATGAGCCTCCACCGCAGGGACTGGGTGGAGGAGGCGGTGCTCGTCAACACCCCGGCGGGCGCCGGGGTCGGCTTCCCCTCGGGCACCGTGGAGTACTGCGGCGAGCGGGGCATCGAGCTCCAGGCCTGGGGCGCGCTCGCGGGCGGACGCTTCTCCGACCCGCAGGCCGGTCCGGCGGGCGCGCTCGTGGCCCGGCTCGCCGAGGCCAAGGGCACCACCCCGGAGGCCGTGGTGCTGTGGTGGCTCCAGCGCCACCCGGCGGGGATCGTCCCGGTCGTCGGGACCTCCCGGCCGGAGCGGATCCGCGCCTGCCGCGACGCGGTGGGACGGGCGCCCGGCCTCGATCACGAGGAGTGGTACGCGCTGTGGACGGCCGCGCGGGGCGCGCCGCTCCCGTGAACCGCCCGCGTCCCGCACCGCTCCCGCCGCCCGGCGCCGCTCCGGCGCCGGGCGTTTCCCCGAACGCCCGGCCATCCCCGGTGCGCCCCCTGGACGGAGAAACACCGTGACCACCACCGCCGCGACCGTGGCGGGCTCCTTCGAGTCGGCCCGGTTCTACATCACCTTCCGCTGCAACTCCCTGTGCGGCTACTGCAACGTCTGGCAGGACGACAAGTTCAAGGGGTACGAGGAACTCACCCTCGAACAGGGCCGCCGGATCCTGGACGAGCTGCACGCGCTCGGCGTCCGCTACGTCGACTTCACCGGCGGGGAGCCGGTGCTCCATCCGCACATCGACGGCATCGTCCAGTACGCGAAGTCCCTCGGCATGACCGTCGAGATCACCAGCAACGGCATACGGTTCGCCAAGCACATCGACGCGATCGTGCCGCACGTCGACACCATGAACGTGTCCCTGGACACGCTGCGGCCCGAACGCTACCGGGCGATCCGGGGCGTGCCGACGCTCGACCGGGCCCTGGACGTGATCCGGGGGATCGTCGCCTCCGGCGCCGGGAACCTGAAGCTGATCTGCGTGGTGACGCGCGAGAACGTGGACGAGGTGCCGGACCTGCTGCGTTTCGCCCAGGAGAACCGGGTGACCGTCTACTTCTCGACCATGTTCGAGTACTTCGACGAGCAGGACACCGTCCGGGACGTGCGCAGGACGGCGCGGAAGCTGAAGCTGGTGGAGCAGAACGGCAGACCGGTGGCCGGAGGGGACTCCTGCGGCCCGGGCCGCGCCGCGGCGCCCGGACCCGACGACGGCTCCCTTCCCGACCTGCTGCTGGGGCTGCTGTACGCCCCCTTCTCGCTGATCAACCTGCACTTCCGCAAGTACGTGGAGACGCAGGACCCGAGCGCGCCGACGCAGTGCTACGCCAACAAGCGGATCCTGACGGTCGGCCCGGACGGGCGGCTCGTCCTGCCCTGCTACCACGCCTTCGACAACTCGGTTCCGTGGGGCGGGGGGCTGGCCGACGCGGTGCGGGACGAGGAGTTCGCGCGGGTGAGGGACGAGGAGGTGGGCTTCCGTCCGGAGTGCCGGGGGTGCACGGTCTTCCCGTACGTCGGGCTCTCCTTCAGTTACCGCTTCGACAAGGTCTTCCTCTACCAGGCGCTGTCCGAGGAGATCGCCAAGATCAAGGGCCGGTTCGTCGACCCGCTCCACCCCCGCGTCGCGGTCGCTCCCGAACCGCTGCTCGGGGAGTTCGCCGAGCTGGAACGGTTCGTCGACACCCGGCTGCCGGGCGCCCGTGAGCCGTTGGCCGAGGACCACCTCTATCGCTTCGACGTCACACCCACCGGACTCCACAGGGACCTCGTCGCCGGTGGGACGGCCGTCGAGGAGGTCCTCGCCGATCACGTGCGGGAGCAGTGCTGGGGCGTGCAGCGCTCGCCCCACCTCTGGATACGGCTGGTCTACCGCGAGCTCGTGCCGCTGCTGCGCGACCTCACGGAGCGAGGCCTGGTGTCCCGGCAGGCGTACGAGGAGGTCGTGGCCGGGCTGTACGGGGTGCAGCTCGCGTGGTGGCGGGCCTATCTCGGCCGGTACTTCCGGGGTGGCGAGGAGCTGCGCACCCGGGAGGCCGACGGTGTGGTCGCCCGGTTCCTGGCGCGGACCGGAGAGCTGCTGCCGGTGGCTCCCGAGTCCACGCGCGTCCGGCAGATCCTGCTCCACGCCGGCTGTGTGCTCGGTCTCCCGGCGGCCGGGCTCGCCCCTCTCGCCTCCCCCGAGCCCTTCGCGGAGGCCGCGCTGCTCGCCAAGCACCTCCTCCTGGTCGCACCGGACGGCGAACTCACGGCGTACGCGGCGCTGCTCCCGCCCGACGCGGCCGCCCCGCTCCTCGGGAAGACGCCTCCGGCGAACGGAACGCCAGGAGCCTCCGCCCGCGCGCTCGACCGGCTCCTGGACGAGGCCCCGGCCGCCGACGTGCCGTCGGTCGCGGCGCTGATCGACGCGGTGCGCGCCCTGCGCTCCGACGTGCCGGCCGAGGAGCTGGCCGGGCTGCTCCTCGCCCGCGAACTGCGGGACCCGGCACGCGTACGACTCCGCGGTGAGGTCCTGCGTCGTGCCGGTGGTCCGCCGGCCCGCTCGGCGCACCCGCTGGGCTGAACACCGGGGTACCGGCGGAACGCACCGTGCCCCCGAGCTCGCTCGGGGGCACGGTGCGTTCCGGTGCGGGTCAGCGCGGGTCCGTGCCGCTCACTCCGGTGGCGGCGAGGAGGGCGCCCGCGGTGTTGCGCTGGGTGGCGACGAGCTGGCCGCGCAGCGCCTCCTGGATCCGGTCGCGGTCGCGCGGGTCGACGGTGAAGGCCTGGCCGTGCGCCAGGTCGGGCCGGGCCGCCCGCTGTTCCTCCGTCAGGGCGGTGGGCAGGAGCCGCAGCCAGCGTCCCTCGTCGGTGAGGGCGCCGTCCTCGATCGCGAGGCTTCCCGAGGGGCCGTAGACGAGCTGCTGGCTGGTGGAGTCGGTCGCCTTGACGTCCCACACGACGGTGGTGGCGTCGAGCCAGGTCGCCTCCGAGCGGGAGAGGTCGAGGTCCGGCGTGGTGCGGACGCTCGGCAGGAGGTAGCCGGTGTCGCCGCCGACGAGCCAGACCTCCTTGCCGTAGGAGCCGAACTCGAGCGAGCGGTCGCCGGGAACGTCCTTCTCGTCGCCCCGGTGGACGATGTAGCTGAGGGAGGTGGCTCCTTCGGCCAGCGGCACCTCGAAGACCGCGCCGAAGGCGTCGCTGCGGACCGGGGTGAGCGGCCGGGACCAGTCGGTGGGGGCGGCGGCACCGGTCCAGGTGTGGAGTCCCCAGCCGGTGTGGTCGCCGTCCGGCCGGCGGTAGTGGATGACGGCCTTCCTCTCGTCCTGCGGCGGGTAGACACCGGCGGGGACGGTCTCGGACTGGCCCTCGGCGCCGGCCTCGACCCAGACCTCTCCGGTGCGCCGCAGTTCCACGGTGCGCCGGGGCCCGTCCGTCACGCCGTCCTTCTCGACGGTGTAGGGGACGCTGCCGGTGGTGGGGTCGACCTTGACCCAGGCGAACGCGCCGTAGGCGTCGCGGCCGGTGAACTCGACGGTGGTGCCGCCGGACACGAGCTTCCAGCCGGTGTAGTCCCCCTCGGGGCGCCGGTAGTGGACGACGGCGTAGTCGCGTGCGACGGCGCTGGGCCGCGTGGGCGCGACGGGCTCTCCGGCGGTGGAGGCGGCGCGTCCGCTCGCGACGCGTCCGAGGTCGTCGACGACGACGGCCTTGTAGCGCAGGGGAGTGCGCGCGGGCGTGTCGTCGGGCAGGTTCTGGGTGACCTTGTACGGGGCGTGGTCGGCGGAGCCGAGGACCTGCCAGGGGCCGTCGCCGACCTGGGCGGCGAAGACCACCCGGCTCAGTTCCCCGCCCCGGACGTCGGCGGAGAGTTCGACGGTGCCGGTGGCTCCGGCGGCCGGGGCCCTGAGCGTCAGGGCGGGCGCGGTGCGGGGGGTGTCCAGGGGGCGGCCGGCCTTGAGGACGACCGAGGACAGGGCCGGGACGGTGAGCGTGACCTCACGGTCGCCGTCGCTGCGGACCGCCGTGGTGCGTCCGTAGAGCGGGGTGAAGGAGGTGCGCGAGGTCCCGGTGCGGAAGGTGACGGTCCGTGGGGTGGTGGCGTTGTTGACCGCGACCAGGTACTCGGTCCGCCGCTTCGGGTCGATCCTGGAGGTGGCGTGGACTCCCGCGGTACGGGTGTCCGCGTACCGCTCGATCTGCACTCCGTCGCGGAGGGCGGGGTGCCGCTTCGTCAGGCGGGAGAGTTCGGCGATGGAGCGGTAGAGCGGGTGGGTGGTGTCGTAGGCGTCGGTGGCGTGGGTGCGGTCGGTGCCGATGAGGTCGTCGTCGAGGTAGTCGGGGACCTGCGAGGCGAAGAGGGTCTGGCGGGCGTCCTTGTCGCCGCCCGCGCCGGTGAAGCCCTGTTCGTCGCCGGCGTAGACGACGGGGTTGCCGCGGGAGAGGAAGAGGATCTCGTCGGCGAGGCGGGCCCGGGCGAGGAGTTCCCGGTCGTCGGCGCCGGGGTTGTCCCTGCGCAGGAAGCCGCCCAGGCGGCCCATGTCGTGGTTGCCGAGGAAGGTGACCTGCTCGTAGGCGTTGGCCTTGTCGGTGGTGTAGCGGTAGTCCTGGGCGAAGACGTCGGCGAGGGAGGAGGCCGGACGGCCGAGGGACACGACGTCGCGGACGGCCTGCTGGAGCGGGAAGTCGAGGGTGGAGTCGAGACGGCCCCGGGTGACGTAGGGGGCGGTGACGGCGGGGTCGGAGGAGAGGACCTCGCCGAAGATGAGGAAGTCCTCGCGTCCGCGCTCGGCGGCGTAGGCGTCCAGGGCGGTGGCCCACCGGGTCCAGAACTCCATGTCGACGTTCTTGACGGTGTCGACGCGGAAGCCGTCGACGGCGAAGTCCCCGACCCACCGCTCGTAGATCTCGGCGAGCCCGCGCACGACCTCGGGGCGTTCGGTCCACAGGTCGTCGAGGCCGGTGTGGTCGCCGTAGAGGCCGCTCTCGCCGACGAAGGTGGAGTCGCCGCGGTTGTGGTACATCGTGGGGTCGTTGAGCCAGGCGGGCTTCTTGGCGTTCCGCTCCGCCGGGGTGGTGACGGGGGTGTACGGGAGGCCGTCGGCGTCCATGGGGGCGGCGGTCCTCGTGTCGTCGAAGGGCCGGCCGGTGCTGTCGAGGTAGGGGTAGGCGCCCTTGCTGCGGTAGCCGTAGCGGTTCTCGCCCGAACGGATGACGTCGGCGGTGTGGTTGGTGATGACGTCGAAGAAGACCTTCATGCCCTTGGCGTGGGCGGCGGCGATCAGCTTCCTGAGGTCGTCGTTGGTGCCGAAGTGCGGGTCGACCTGGGTGAAGTCGGTGATCCAGTAGCCGTGGTAGCCGGCGGAGGCGTCCTTGCCGGTGCCCTGGACGGGCTTGTTCTTGAAGATCGGCGCCATCCAGATCGCGGTGGTGCCGAGGCCCCTGATGTAGTCGAGCCGCTCGGTCAGGCCCTTGAGGTCGCCGCCCTGGTAGAAGCCCTTGTCGGTGGGGTCGAAACCGGTCTCCGTACGGCTGCCGGTGAGACCGCCCCGGTCGTTGGAGGCGTCGCCGTCGGCGAACCGGTCGGGCAGGACGAAGTAGAACTGCTCGCGGGTGAGGTCGTGCCGGGCGGGCTGGGCGGCGAGGGCCCGGTCCGACGGCGGGGCGGGGATCCGGTGGCCGGTCGCCGCCGGTGCGGGGGCGGCGACGGCCGTCGCCATCAGCGCGACGGCGGTGGCGAGGGCGACGCGCGCTCCGGAGCGCGTGAGGGCGGGCGTGGTGCGCGGTGCGGCGGGGGCGGGGGCGGCTGGCTCGTGCACGTCTGGGTCCCTTCCAGATGGGCGGTTCAGTGGGTGGAGAGCTGGACGCCGGTCGCGCCCAGGAGGGCGCCGTCGGCGGCCCGCTGGGTGGCGATCAGCTGTCCTCGTCGCGCCTCGGCGGCTCGGTCGAGGTCGCGGGGATCGAGGGCGAAGGCCGACCAGCCCTCGTACCGGGGATGGCGTGCTCGCTGGTCGGCGGTGAGGGTGGTGGGGGTGAGGCGCAGCCACCGGCCCTCGTCGGAGAGGGCCCCGTCGGCGAGCGTGATGCCTCCGGGGGCGTAGACGAGCTGCTGACTGGCGACTCCGGTGCCGGTGCCGCGCCAGACGACGGTGGTGCCGTCGAGCCAGACGGCGTCGCTGCGGCCCAGGTCGAGCGGGAAGGCCCCGCCGAGGGAGGGCGACAGGTAGACGGGGTCTCCGGCGAGACGCCAGACCTCGCGGCCGTGGAGACGGAAGTCGAGGGCTTCGTCGGTGGGTACGTCCTTCTCCTCCTTCCTGTGGAGGATGTAGCTCAGGGAGCCGGCCCTCTCGCCGAGGGGCACCTCGAAGACGAGGCCGAAGGCGTCGCGGCGCGCGGGCCGGATCGGGTCGTTCCATTCGGGCGGGTGCGCGGCGCCGGTCCAGGCGTGCAGTCCCCAGCCGTCGTAGTCGCCGTCGGGCCGGTGGTAGTGGATCACGGCCTTGGTCGGGTCCTGGGGGGCTTCGGCGGCGGGGCGGACGGCGTCGACCAGGGTGGTGCCCTGGTGGGTCCAGGCCTCGCCGGCGGCGGTGACGTCGAGGACGCGTGCGGGACCGTCGGGGACGCCGTCCTTCTCCACGGTGAAGGAGAGGCTCGTCGTCCCCTCGGGCGGGGTCACCCACGCGAAGGCGCCGTACGCGTCCCGGCCGGCGAACTCCGCGGTGCCGGAACCGGTGCGCAGCCGCAGGCCGTCGTGGTCGCCGTCGGACCGCCGGTAGTGCACGACGAGGTGCCGGTGTTCCGCCTTCGGCTTGGCCGGGGTCGGGTTCTCGCCGGTCGTGGTGGCGCCGAGGGCGGCGGCGGTGCGGCCGGAGCCGTCCACGGCGACGGCCTTGTAGCGGACCGTCGTGCCGGCGGGCACGGTGGCGGACAGCTGCTGGGTGACCTTGTACGGGGCGTGGTCGGCGGAGCCGAGGACCTGCCAGGGACCGTCGCCGACCTGGGCGGCGAAGACCACCCGGCTGAGGGGGTCCCCGGAGACGGCGGCGCCGATCTCCACGGTGCCGCGGGCTCCGGCCGGGGGGACGGAGAGGGTGGGGGCGGGTGCGGCCGCGCTGCGGGGAAGCGGGGTGCGGGCCCTGAGGACGACGGTCGAGAGGGCGGGCACGGTGACGGTCACGCTGCCGGTGGGTCCGCTGCGCAGGGGGCGACGGGTGCCGTAGAGGGGGAGGAGGTCCTGGTGCGGGGCGCCGGTGGGGACGTAGGCGGTACGGGGTTCCTCGGCGTTGTTGACGGCGACGAGGTACTCGGTGCGGTCCCGGGGGTCGACGCGGGAGAAGGCGTAGACGCCCTGCCCGGCGGCGACGTGGCGCTCGATCTGGACGCCGTCGCGCAGCGCGGGATGCCGCTTCGTCAGGCGGGAGAGCCCGGCGATCGCCCGGTAGAGGGGGTGGCTCGGCTCGTAGGCGTCGGTGGCGTGGGTGCGGTCGGTGCCGATGAGGTCGTCGTCGAGGTAGTCGGGGACCTGCGAGGCGAAGAGGGTCTGGCGGGCGTCGGCGTCGCCGCCGGCGCCGGTGAAGCCCTGTTCGTCGCCGGCGTAGACGACGGGGTTGCCGCGGCTCAGGAGGAGCAGTTCGTGGGCGAGGCGGTCGCGGCGGAGCAGTTCGGCGTCGGTGGCGCCGGGGTTGTCCTGGGTGAGGAAGGCGCCGATCCGGCCCATGTCGTGGCTGCCGAGGAAGGTGACCTGCTCGTAGGCGTTGGCCTTGTCGGTGGTGTAGCGGTGGTCCTGGGCGAGGACGTGCGCGAGGTCTCCGGCGGGTCCGCCGCGCGAGACGTAGTTGCGCAGGGCGGCCTGGAGGGGGAAGTCGAGCGTCGAGTCGAGCCGTCCTCGGGTGACGTAGGGGGCGGTGATCGTCGCGTCGGCCGAGAACGCCTCGGCGAACATGAAGAAGTCCCCGCGTCCCCGCGTCGCGGCGTAGGCGTCGAGCGCGGTGGCCCACTGGGTCCAGAAGTCCATGTCGACGTTCTTGGCGGTGTCGACGCGGAAGCCGTCGATGGCGAAGTCCTCGACCCACTTCTCGTAGATCTGCTTCATGCCCTCGACGACCTCGGGACGTTCGGTCCACAGGTCGTCGTGGCCGAAGAAGTCCCCGTTGAGGCCGCTCTCGCCGACGAAGGTGGAGTCGCCGCGGTTGTGGTACATCGTGGGGTCGTCGAGCCAGGCCGGGACCTTGGCCGGTTTCGTGACGACCGGGGTGTACGGGAAGGAGTCGGCGTCGACCCGGGGGGTCTCGGCGGTGTCGTCGAAGGGGCGTCCGGTGCTGTCCAGGTAGGGGAACGCGCCTTTGGGGCGGTAGCCGTACTCCTTCTCGGCGTAGTCGACGGTGTCGGCGGTGTGGTTGGTGATGACGTCGAAGAAGACCTTCATGCCCTTGGCGTGGGCCGTGTCGACCAGGGTCCTCAGGTCCTCGTTGGTGCCGAAGTGCGGGTCGACCCGGGTGAAGTCGGTGATCCAGTAGCCGTGGTAGCCGGCCGTGGCGTCCTTCGCGTCCCCTCTGATCTGGACGGGGATGTTGGTGAAGACGGGGGCCATCCACAGGGCGGTGGTGCCCAGGCCTTTGATGTAGTCGAGGCGTTGGGTGAGGCCCTTGAGGTCGCCGCCCTGGAAGAACTTCTTGTCGGTGGGATCGAAGCCGGTCTCCAGGCGGCCGCCGGCGAGGCCGCCCCGGTCGTTGGCGGTGTCGCCGTTGGCGAACCGGTCGGGCAGGGCCAGGTAGAACTGTTCGCGGGTGAGGTCGTGCCGGGCGGGCTGTGCGGCGAGGGCCCGGTCCGACGGCGGCGGGGGCGCCGACGGGGGCGCCGGTGTCGTGGACGCCGTCGACGGTGTGCCGGTGAGGGCCGTCGCCAGGAGGGCGGTCGCCAGGGTCATGGCGGAGCGCCGGAGGGGTCCGGTCACGGGTGTGCTGCTCCTCGGGAGCGTGGAGGGACGTGCGTACGGAAGGGGCGGCCGGGCCCGGTTCGGCCCGGCTCCGGGAAGGGAGGAACGGCTCGGCGGGGCGCCGGCCGGGTCTCAGCGGCGGACGGCCCCGGCGGCGGGGCGGTCGTCGGACGTCCGCGGGCGCCGGTCCGCGTACCAGCGGACCGT
The DNA here is from genome assembly GCF_044544765.1 of Streptomyces sp. NPDC053513. Taxonomy (NCBI): domain Bacteria; kingdom Bacillati; phylum Actinomycetota; class Actinomycetes; order Kitasatosporales; family Streptomycetaceae; genus Streptomyces; species Streptomyces sp. NPDC053513. The sequence continues at coordinate 162,598 of NZ_JBITXP010000007.1, read as the reverse complement.
GTCGGCGAGGGCCGTGGCGAAGTCGGCGCGGGGCTCGTAGCCGAGTTCCCGCCGGATGCGGGTGTCGTCCACCGCGTACCGCTGGTCGTGGCCCTTGCGGTCCGTCACCCGGACGATCCGGTCGGGTCCGGCACCGCAGAGTCCGAGGAGGCGGTGGGTCAGGTCCAGGTTGGTCAGAGAGGTCCCGCCGCCGATGTTGTAGATCCGGCCGGGGCGTCCGCCGTTCCTGACCAGTTCGACGGCGGTGACGTGGTCCTCCACGTGGAGCCAGTCCCGGATCTGGGAGCCGTCGCCGTACAGGGGTACGTCCTGGCCGGCCAGGAGGGCGGTCACGAAGCGCGGGATCAGCTTCTCGGGGTGCTGGCGCGGTCCGAAGTTGTTGGAGCAGCGGGTGACCCGGACGTCCAGGCCGTGGGTCGCGTGGTAGGCGAGTGCCATCAGGTCGGCGGCGGCCTTGGAGGCGGAGTAGGGCGAGCCGGGCCGGAGCGGGGCGTCCTCCGAGGCCGCGCCCGCGGCGATCGAGCCGTACACCTCGTCGGTGGAGATCTGGACGTGGGTCCGCACCCCGTGCCGGACGGCCGCGTCCAGGAGGGTCTGCGTGCCCAGGACGTTGGTGCGGGCGAAGAGCGAGCCGTCCTCGATCGACCGGTCGACGTGGGACTCGGCCGCGAAGTGCACGATCTCGTCGTGTCCGGGCACGATCCGGTCGACGAGCGCCGCGTCGGTGACGCTGCCGTGGACGAACCGGAAGAGCCGGTGGTCGCGCACCGGGTCCAGATGGGTGGGGCCGGCCGCGTAGGTCAGGTCGTCGAGGACGGTCACGGAGACGTCCGGCGGTCCGTCGGGGCCGAGGAGGCGCAGGACGTGGGCCGAGCCGATGAATCCGGCGCCGCCGGTGACGAGTATGCGTCGGGTCATGGGTGGAGTTGCACCTTGCTGTGGTCGCCGAGGACGAGGCGGTGGGCGTAGGGGAATCGGGGGGCCGCCACGACGGCGTCACGGCCGATGAAGGAGCGCTCGATGCGGCCGGCGCACTCGACGTCCGCGCCGTCGAGGAGGACCGACGCCTCGATCGAGCTGTCGTGGACGCGGCAGTTGGCGCCGATCGAGGTGTAGGGGCCGATGACGGCGTTGCTGATGACGCTGCCCGGGCCGATGACGACGGGTCCGGTGATCCGCGACCCCCGGACCACGGCGCCCTCGCCGAGGCGGACGCGTCCCACGACGGCGCTGTCGGGGTCCACCTTTCCTTCGAGCCGCCCGCTCAGACCGTCCAGGACGTGGCGGTTCGCCTCCAGCATGTCGTCGACGCTGCCGGTGTCGCGCCACACGGAGGTGGTCTCCTCGGCGAGGACGTCCTGTCCGTCGTCGATCAGCCACTGGACCGCGTGGGTGATCTCCAGTTCGCCCCGGGCGGACGGACGGATCGCGCCCACCGCCTCGTGGACGGCGGGGCTGAAGGCGTAGACGCCGATGAGGGCAAGGTCGCTGCGCGGGTGGACGGGCTTCTCCTCCACCCGTGTCACGCGGCCGGTCTCCTCGACCTCCGCCACGCCGAAGGCGCTGGGGTCGGGGACGGAGGTGACGAGCAGTCGGGCGGCGGCGGGCCGGATCCTCGCACGGGCGATGAAGTCCCGTACGCCGTCCTGGAGGTAGTTGTCGCCCAGGTAGACGAGGAAGTCGTCGTCGGCGAGGAAGTCGCGGGCGGTGGAGACGGCGTGGGCGAGGCCGAGCGGGCGGTTCTGCGGGATGTACGTGACGTCGAGTCCGAAGGCGGATCCTCCGTCGCCGACGGCCCGTCGGATGTCGTCCGCGTAGTCGCCCACGACGAGACCCACCTCGCTGATGCCGGCCTCCGCGATGGACTCCAGCCCGTAGAAGAGCACCGGCTTGTTGGCGATCGGCAGGAGTTGTTTGGTCCCGGAGTGGGTGAAGGGGCGCAGTCGGCTGCCGGTACCGCCGGCCAGGACCAGGGCTTTCACATCGGCTGCCTTCGGTGGGGTGCGGCCTGGCGGTGTCTGTGCACGGTCCCTCCTCGCTCTCGAGGCACTTGTCGGCGGTCGCACCGGCGACTCAAGCAGAGCCGCGCGGTGAACTGCAAGCCGTGTCTGAAAGTTTCTGAAATCTCTTGCTACTCGTCACCGGAGAGTGTTTGACTCGCACATCGAAACGATCAACTGGCTTTCGACGCACTTCAGTTCGTGCGACCCATGGGGGCATCGGTGGCAGGTCACCAGCGAGAACTGCTGGTCAGGGAGGCACGGCATCTGGCCCCTGGCGCCTCGGAGGAGGCGGCACTCGCCAAACGCGTCTTCGCCGAAGGGCGCGGGGCCGTCCTCACGGACCTCGACGGCAACCAGTACCTGGACTTCGCCGCCGGCACGCTCACCCAGTCACTGGGACACGGCCATCCGGAGGTCGTGGCGGCACTGATCCGTCAGGCCGAACGGCTGTGGAACGTACACGACAGCCCCACCCCCGAACGAGCCGCCTTCTTCGAGCTGTTGGCGCGTCTGCTGCCCGAACGCCTCGACACGTACGCGCTGTTCTCCACCGGGGCGGAAGTGGTGGAGGCCGCGCTCCGGGTCGTCCAGTCCACGGCCGAACCGGGCCGCAACCGCATCGGCGCACTGCGGCACGGCTTCCACGGCAAGACCATGGGCGCCCGGATGCTGGTCCACTGGGACGTCGGCCACCAGGCCTTCGCCGGGAACAGCGTCCTCGGCTACGCGCCGTACTGCTACCGCTGCCCGCTGGAACTGGAGTACCCCACCTGCGACGTCCGGTGCGCGGCTCTCGTCGACCGGCACATCGCGTCGAAGCCGAACGTCTCCGCCCTGGTCTTCGAGCCGGTGCTCGGCGCCGCGGGGGTCGTCGTGCCGCCCCCCGGCTACTGGGAGCGCGTCTCGGAATCCTGCCGTGACAACGGCGTCCTCCTCGTCGCCGACGAGGTGGCGACCGGCGGGGGCCGCACGGGAGCCTTCCTCGCCTCCGAACTCCTCGGCGTGGAGCCGGACCTCGTGGCGATGTCGAAGGGGATGGCGAACGGCTTCCCCTTCGCCGTCCTCGCGGGACGGCGCGACCTGCTGCACTCCCCCGCGGCCGCTCCGCCCGGCGCCTACGCGTCCACCTACGCCGGAAACCCGCTGGGCATCGCCGCCGCGCGGGCGACGCTCGAGGTCGTGGAGCGCGACCGGCTCATCGACCGGGTCCGGGTGCTGGGAGACCGGCTGGGCGAGCAGCTCGCCGCCCTGCACGCCCGGTTCGACGTGCTCGGGGAGGTCAGGGGCGTCGGCCTGCTGCACGGTCTCGAGTTCGTCCGGGACCGTGCCACCCGCGCCCCTGCCCCCGAGATCGCCCGCGCCGTCTACACCACCGCGCTCGAACTGGGGCTCCGCACCTCGGTCGGCGGCCACATCATCCGGCTCGCTCCCCCCTTCACCCTGGACGAGGCGCTCCTGGACGAAGGCGTACGGATCCTCGGACGGGCCGTCGAACGGGTGGTGGCCGCGTGATCGTCGCCGAACGGCTCACCAAGGACTTCCGCGTCGCCGAGCGGCGGCCGGGCCTCCTCGGCAGCCTCTCCACCCTCCTCACCCGCGAGTACCGGACCGTGCGCGCCGTGGACGGCATCTCCTTCCACCTCCGCGCCGGCTCCAAGACCGCGTACATCGGCGCCAACGGGGCCGGCAAGTCGACCACCATCAAGATGCTCACCGGCATCATGACCCCCAGCTCCGGCCGATGCCTGGTCAACGGCGTCGAACCCTACCGGCAGCGCCGGGACAACGCCCGTTCGATCGGCGTGGTCTTCGGGCAGCGCAGCCAGCTGTGGTGGGACCTCTCCGTGCCGGACTCCTTCCAGATCCTGCGCAGGATCTACGACGTACCGGACGCGGTGTACGAGCGGAACCTGGCGCTCTACCGGGAGCTCCTCGACATCGACGCCCTGGGGACCACCCCGGTACGCCAGTTGAGCCTCGGGCAGCGGATGCGGGCCGAGATCGCGGCGAGCCTGCTGCACGACCCGAAGGTCGTCTTCTGGGACGAGCCCACGATCGGCCTGGACATGGTGCTCAAGGAAGCCGTCCGCGCCCTCGTCAACCGCGCCAACGCCGAACTGGGCACGACCGTGCTGCTCACCAGCCACGACCTCTCCGACATCTCGGCCATCTGCGACGACGCGCTCGTCGTGGACGGCGGCAGGGTCGTGCACGAGGGAACGCTCCACGAACTGCTGCGCCGCGCCGACCGCCGGTCGGTCGTCTTCGACCACCGCGGCGGCCCCGGCGTGGCGGACACCGTGCTCCGGATCGAGACGGGGCTCCCGGGCGCCACGGCGGGCCTCACGGGCGAGGGACGGATCCGGGTGGACTACCCGGCGGACGCCTTCACCTCCCGGTACGTGCTCGGCTTCCTCCTGGACCACTTCGAGCTCGCCGACTGCTACGCCCCCGAGCCCGACCTGGAGACCGTGCTCCGCCAGACCTACCGGGGCGGTGCCCGCGCCGCGCGGGACGGCGGTGCCGGGTGAGGGGCCCCCTGCACGCCGGCGCCTACGTGCCCTTCGCCACCAGTGGGCTGCAGTCCCTGCTGCAGTACCGCTCCACCTTCCTGGTCACCGGCGTCACCGCAGCGGCGGGCGCCGCCGTCACCGTCTTCCTGTGGCGGGCGGTCTACGCCGGCTCCACGGGCCCCGGGCCCGGCGGCTTCACCCCGGCGGGCGTCACCACCTACCTGGTGATCGCCCAGGTCCTGGCCGTGGTGCACGCCAACCGGGTCGACGACGATGTCGCGGCCGAGGTCTACCGCGGCGACATCGCGGTGATGCTCGTGCGCCCCGTGAGCTATCCCCTGGTCCGCTTCGCCGCCTGCCTCCCCGTGATCGCCGCCAACGCGCTCCTCGTGGGCGTCCCGCTGCTCGTGCTCTTCGCCGTCCTCGTCCCGCTGACCGCCCCCACCCCGGTGGACGCGGCGCTCTTCGTCCTGTCCACCGCGTTCTCGGCGGTCATCGCCTTCTGCGTGAACCTGCTGACCGGCATGGCCGGGTTCGTCACCACGAACACCTGGGGCGTCCGCATGGTCAAGCAGGGGATCGTCGCCTTCTTCGCGGGCCAGATGGTTCCGCTGGCCCTCCTGCCCGGCCCCCTGCACACCCTGGCGATGGCCCTGCCCTTCCGCGCCATGGCCGACGGCCCCCTCACCCTGCTGCTCGGCCGGTACGAGGGGGTCGGCGGGGCGGTCGCCGTCCTCGGCCACCAGCTCGGCTGGGCCGCGGGGCTCGTACTGCTGTGCGCCGCGCTGTGGCGCGCCGCGGCCGGCCGACTGGAGGTGCTGGGCGGATGAACCGGACCGTCGGCGGCCATCTGCGCCTGGCCTTCTTCCTCGGCGGCGTGGGCCTGCACCGGCTCACCGCGTACCGCCTCGACTTCCTCCTCGGCTCCGGGGCCTTCCTCGTCCGGGTGGGACTCCAGACCCTGGCGGTGGGCGTGGTCTTCAGCCACGTCCCGGCCGTCGCCGGCTGGTCCTACCACCAGGTGCTCTTCCTCCTCGGCTGCTCCCTGCTGCCGCGCGGGCTCGACCACCTCTTCACCGACCAGTTGTGGGAGCTGAGCCGCAAGCTGGTCCAGCGGGGCGAGTTCTACCGCTACCTGATCCGCCCGGCGAACCCCCTCTTCTCGCTCCTGTCGGAACGCTTCTTCCACCCGGACGGCTTCGGCGAACTGGCCGTCGGCACCGCCCTGGTGCTCTGGTCCGGAGCCGAGCTGGGTCTCGACCCCACCGCCCTGCAATGGGCGCTCGTGGTGCCGCTGATCCTCTGCGGAGCGCTGATCCACGCCGCCGTGAAGCTCTTCTTCGCGTCCCTGTCGTTCTGGACGGTGACGAGCATGCCGGCGATGCAGACGGCCACCCAGGTCTCCGAGTTCGCCGGCTATCCGCTCGACCTGTACCACCCGTCGCTGCGGATGCTCCTCACCTGGGTGCTGCCCTTCGCCTTCACGTCGTACGCGCCGGCCGTCTACCTGCTGCACGGCTCCACCGGCCTGGTCCGGTGGCTTCCGGTCGTGACCGGCCTTTCCCTGCTCGCCGCGCTGTCGCTCTGGCGGCGCGGCCTTTCCAGATACGAGATGACCGGGAGTTGACGAACTGCGTGACCAGCGACACCCAGCTCCATGAACTGCTGCGCGGCGCGGACTGGCCGCCTGAGGACGTCCGCCGGGCCGACCGCTGCGTGCCGGTCGACGAGGCCCCCCTCGGCTCCGGCATCACGCTGTTCGTCGTGTCCGTCGTCGGCGGCCCGGCGCACGGCGGGCTCCTCCTCGTCCCCGCCCGCGCGGACGGGTCGGGCCGCCTGGTGGACGCCCAGGGCTCCGAGGGCTTCGACCTCGCCTGCGTGCGGCTGATGGCGGCCGGAGGCCGGATCCCCACCGCCCGCGGCGGTCACGTCGACTTCCGCGGCACGGCCGGGGCCCGCGCGGTCTCCCCGCTCCCCTTCGCGCAGGGCCGGTCCTCGAACTCGCTCTCGCTCCTCGACATCGACGGCCGTCCCCACCTCCACAAGACCTACCGCTCCCTCGGTGCCGAGGTGCGGGAGCCCGAGCTGCTGCGCCTGATGGACGGCAGCGCCCACACGCCCCGGTGGTTCGGCGACTACGGGTACGTGCCCCCGGGCGGCACGGAGCGACTGGCCCTCGGAGTGGTCTACGCGTACACGCCGGGCAGCGGGATCGACACCCCGCTGCGCGCGAACCTGCGCGCGCTCTGGCCCGGACTGACGGGCGGCCCGGGAGGCGTCCGGGAGTCCGCCCCGTCCGGCGGCGCCGGCGGCCCCGCGCGCCTGGACGGCCTCGTCCGGGAGCACCTCGCCCCCCTCGCCACCCCGCTCCGCACGGCCCGTTCGTTCCTCGGCGGGTTCCACGAGGAACTGCGCGTACGCCTCGGCCGGGGAACTCCCCCGCCGGACTACCCCGTCGAGCGTGCCCTCCGCGCCGCCGAGGAGCGGTGCCACGCCCTCGCCGAGCGGGCCGGCCGCGAGGCGGGGCTGCCGGCGGCCGCGCTGGACTCCGCCTTCGACTCCCTGACCCGGGAGATCGCGCTGCTGCGGACGGCCTTCGACGCGGCCGGCACGCACCCCGCAGGGCCCTGCCACGGCGACCTCCACCTGTCGCACCTGCTGTGGGACCCGCCCCGGCTCATCGACATCTCCACCCCGAGCACGGGCCCGGACGTCCCGGGCTGGGCCGAGCAGTCCCCGCTGCAGGACCTGGTCGCGCTGGGACGTGCCCTGGAGTACTTCGCCGCCGACGAGGCCGCGTACGAGAGCGCCCGGCTCCTGGGCGTCGACTCCACCGAGACGATGCTCGCCTCGCTCGACGGCGGCGCCGGCCTGCCGCCGCGCGAGCGGTCCGTGCTCCTGCTCGTGTTCGAGGCGGCGGACACGTGGCGCCGGCACGTCGCCGGCCTGTTGCTCGCGCCCGCCGGATCCGACGGGGACCGTGCCGGTCCGGGTCCCGACGCCTCCGACGAGCCGTTGCGACGGTTGCTCTACCTGCGCCGCCTGCTGCACGAACTCGACTACAACTTCGCGCACGCCCGGCCCTACCACGCCGCGATCGACCTGCGTCACGCCATGGCGCTCGGTCTCCCCTCCCCGCTCGCCCGCACCCTGACCGCGAGGACCTGACGTGAGTCACGTGACCGACGAACCGCTGCACGTCATCGAGACGTACTTCGAATGCTGCGGCTTCGACCACACCTTCCTCCAGGGCGGCACCTCGGTGTACCTCTGGAACCTCTCCCGCGCCTTCGCCCGCAAAGGCCACCGGGTGTCCATCGTGACGCCCGCTCACGGGCGCCTCGACGACCTGCGCCGCCGCCACACGGTCGAGGACCTCCCCTACGAGGACTCCTACACCCTCCCCCTCGTCCTCGACCCCGAGGTGTGGCGGGACTTCCCAGCCGAGGTGGACGTGCCGCTGCGCACCACGGCGCACCGGATACGTCTGGAGGGCGTCGACCTCTACTTCCTGTCGAACGACCACCTGGACCGGCTGCCCGACACCTTCTACCCGCCGTACTCGGCGAAGGGCCGGGACCTCACCTTCTTCAAGCCGCTGGTCTTCCAGGTCGACAGCGTGCGCTTCCTGCGCGGCTGGTTCGGCGGCGAACGGGCGATCGTCCACGCCCACGAGCCCTACTACCACTACCTGTTGCCTCCGGCGCTGAGCGGCGACCCGCTGAAGAGCGTGGTCACCACCGTGCAGAGCAACATGCCGATCACCAAGAAGGTGTACGGACCCGAGGTCCGCAGGCTCCTCGCACTCCTCGGCGCAGCCCCGCCGGCGGACGAGGAGCCGTCGCTTCCGGCCGGTGAGCGCGAGGCCCAGCGCCAGTACCAGACGCGTACCCATCTGCACTACGAGTACCCGGCCGACCACCTCACCGTCTACGGTCTGGTCGCCGACCACTCCGACGGGATCGACTTCCTCTGCCCCGGCCAACGGGACTTCTACAACGGTTTCCGCGACACCCCGTTCGAGGAGCTGTTCGCGGCGCTGCCGATCTCCCGGACGGTCCGGCGCAACGCGCACAAGCAGTTCGTCGGCGGCTGCGCGATCTCGGACGGCTGGCTCGCCCGGGACCCGGACGCGGTGGACCGGGACGGCGTCCTGTCCGGGCTCGGTCTGGACCCGTCGCTGCCGACCTTCTTCCACAACGCCCGCTACGCGGTCCACCACAAGGGCCAGGTCGAACTGGTCCGGGCGATCGACCGGGTCCTCACCGACGGGCTCGCGGCCAACTTCGTCCTGCGCTGCATCACCGGCACCGGCATCGACGACCCGTACTTCCACGAGGTCGCCGAGCGCCACAAGGGCCGGGTGCACCTGGAGTGGGAACGGGTCGACGAGAGCCGGGTCTTCGCCTACGCGGCCTCCGCCGACTTCTGCGTGTTCCCGTCCAAGTTCGAGATGGACACCTTCCTCATCGCCCAGGGCGAGGCCATGGCGTGCGGGGCGGTGCCGGTGGCCACCGCCCAGTGGGGCACGGCCCACTTCCGGCACGCCGCCGAGGACGCGACGCGGACCGGCTTCTCGGTCAACCGGTCGTTCGCCGAGGACGACGCGCTCCTCGTCGACGGGCTCGCCGACCGCTTCCACCGGGCCGTGCGCCTCTTCCACGACGAACCCGACGAGTACCGGGCCCTGTCGGCCCGTGCCCGGCAGGTGGCCCGCTCCTTCACCTGGGACCACTGCGCCGACCTCCACCTGGAGGTCTTCCGGGACCTCTGGCGCGGGACCGCCCCCCGGCCGACGGCCGACACGGCCCTGCGGCACGGCTGGTTCGACGTCCTGCCGTCCCGGACCTGGCAGGAGCGCCCCCAGGAGGTGCTCGACGCGGCCGTGGCGGCCGGCGACCTGGCCGCCGTCGAGCGGCTGGGCCCCGTCACCCCGCCCCTGGCCCTCCGGCTCTTCGACGCCGCCTGGGAGCGTGCCGACTTCGCCGTGTGCGAGGCGGTGGCGGAGCGGTGGCCGGACGCGATCCCTCCGGAGCGGGTGGCCCTCCTCGGTGACCGGTGCGCGCCCCACGGGGACGGCCTGCGGTACCGGCTCGCCCACGCGGAGCGCGTCGAACTGGTCGTCCCCGGCCCCCGGGGCCCCGGGGGCCGGGCGGAGGCGGAGGTCACCGAGTGGACCCGCGGGGAGACCGGGGAGTTCAGGGGTGCCGCTCCGCCCGCCGGCACGGACGCCCGGCTGCTCCTGACCCTTTCGAACGGCCGGATCGCCTGGGACGAGGTGCGTCATGGCTGAGTCCGACCAGGTCCGCACCGTCCTGCTCGCCGGCGGCCGGGGCGAGCGCATGGGGCGGCTCGGCGAGGGCCGGCTGAAGCCGCTCGTGCCGTACGGCGGCGCCTGCCGGCTCATCGACTTCAGTCTGGCGAACGCGCGCGACTCCGGCCTCGGGGAGGTGCTCCTGCTCTCGCAGTACGAGGAGCGCCTGCTGATGGACGACCTGCACTCCGCCTGGAACGGCACCTCGCGCGGCTTCCGGGTCCACTTCGGCCCGTACGACGCGGCGTACCACGCCGCGGGCGAGGAACTGCCCCCGCGGCTCCCCGACCGCACCTGGCCCCTGGAGAAGGGGACGGCCGACGCCCTCATCCGCAAGGAGCAGTACGTCTTCGGCCCCCGGACCGAGCACGTGATGGTGCTCCACGCGGACCACGTCTACCGCTTCGACTACGGCCCGCTGATCCGGCGGCACATCGCGTCGCGGGCGGCGCTCACCGTCGCCTACCAGCGGATCGACCCGCGCTGGGTCCACCTCTTCGGCATGGTCGCGTTCGACCGGGACGGCTCCCTGACCACCTTCGTGGAGAAGCCCGAGCACCCCACGTCCGACCTCGTGTTCGCCGCCTTCTGCGTGTTCGACGCCAAGGTGCTCCGGCGGTACCTGGAGGAGCTGGAGGGCACGGACTGGCAGCACGACATCAGCCGGGACGTGATCCCGGCGATGCTCGCGGCCGGGGAACGGATCCGGGGGCACCGCGTCGAGGGCCACTGGGAGGACATCGGCACGGTGGAGCGCTACCACCGCGCCCATCTCGCGATGACCCGCTCCGACGCCGGACTGCCGGTCCAGGCCCTGCCCTGGACCATCTCGCCCTACCTGCAACGGCGCCGGGTCGACTCGCCGGGTGCCCGGCGCTCCGTGGTCCCCTTCGACATGGTCAGCCGGGGACACGTCGAGGACAGCGTGCTCTTCCCCGGCGTCCGGATCGGCGAGGGGGCGCGGGTGCGGCGCAGCGTGGTGCTGCCCGGTGCCGTGGTGCCCGACGGGGCCGACATCGACTCCGCGGTCGTCCTGGAGAACGGCTTCGTCCAGCACGTCGAACCCGCGCCGAACGCCGCACGCTGAGGAGCACGTCCATGCACATCATCAACTTCGCCTACGAATGCGGCGGCTTCGACTCCCGGCTGATGCGCGGGGGCCTCTCGCCGCTGGTGTGGAACCTGTCCCGGGAGTACGCCTCCCTGGGACACCGGGTGTCGATCGTCACCCCCGCGCACGGGCACCTCGACCGGCTGCGCGAGTCGTACGCGATCGAGGACCTCGACTTCCGGCTCGACCACACGGTGCCGCTGGTGCTCGATCCGAAGACCTGGCCGGGCCGTCCCGCCGAGACGGCGCTGTCGCTGACGACCCGGGCCCATCTGCTGCGGCTCGACGGCGTGGACGTGTACTTCCTGTCCGACGCCCAGTTGGACCTGCTGCCCGACCGGCTGTACCCCCCGCCGGACTCCGAGGGCCGGGACCTGTCGTTCTTCAAGCCGCTGGTCTTCCAGGTGGCCGGACTGCGCTTCCTGCGGGAGCGGCTCGGCGGGGAGGAGCCGGCGATCGTCCACGGCTTCGAGCCGTCCTACCACCACCTCGTCCCGCTGGTGCTGCGCGACGACCCCCGGTGGCGCTGTGTCAGTACGGTGGCGGCCAACGCTCCGATCACGCAGAAGGTCTACCGGCCCCAGACCGAGGCCCTGCTGGCTCTCTTCGACGTGTCCCCCGCCCCGGCCGGTGCCGGCGCCGGGACGGGCGGGGCGGTCTCCCTCGACGCCTGGGAGGAGGCGCCGCCGCCGGAGGACTCGCCGGCCGCCGCCATGGTGCGGGCCCTCGCGGCGACGCGCCTGCACACCGAGTACGGCCCCGACCACGTGGGCCTCTTCCCGCAGCTCCTCGCCCACGCCGACCTCGTGGACTTCGTCTCCCCCGGTCAGCGCGACCACTACAGCACCTTCGCCGACACCCCGATGGAGCGGTACGTCGCCTCGCTGCCCGTCTCCGGCCTGCTGCGCGAGCAGGCGGGCAAGCTGTTCGACGGGGGCTGCGGGGTGTCCGGGACGTGGCTGGAGAGGGACCCGGCGGGGGTCGACCGCGACGCGGTGCTGCGCTCCCTGGGACTCGATCCGGCCCGGCCGGTCTTCTACCACGCCGCCCGGTACGCCGTGCACCACAAGGGCCAGCTGGAGCTGCTGCGGGCCGTGGAGGAGGTCCTGGCCGGCGGTGCGGAGGTCAGCTTCCTCCTGCGGTGCGCGACGGGCGCGGGCGGAGCGGCCGGGGCGGCGCCCGCCAACGCGTACTTCCAGCGGGTCGCCGACGCGTATCCGGACCGGGTGCGGCTCGACTGGCGGCTCGTCGACGAGGACGCGCTCTTCGCGGAGGCCGCCTGCGCCGACTTCTGCGTCTATCCGTCGAAGTTCGAGCTCGACGGGTTCCTCATCGCCCAGGCCGAGGCGATGGCCTGCGGCGCCGTGCCCGTCGCCACCGCGCAGCGGACCACCGCCCACTTCGGGCACGCGCTTCCCCACGGGGACCCGGCGGCGACGGGCTTCGCGGTCCGCGGTTCGTTCCGCGACGACGACCGCGAGCTCGCGTCGCTGCTCGCGGACCGGATCCGTGCCGCGGAGCGGACGTTCCGCGAGGCTCCCGGGGAGTACGCGCGGCTGTCCGCCGCGGCTTCCGGGACCGCCCGCGGTTTCACCTGGGGCGAGAGCGCCCGCCGTCGCCTCGGCGCGTTCCGGGAGCTCCTCGACGACGTTCCCCGCCGGCTGCCGGCGGGGGACGCGATCCGGTACGGATGGTTCGATCTGCTCGACGGGGCGGAGTGGACCGAGCACAGGGAGGCGATCGCCCGGCGCGCCCTCGAACTGGGGGACGCCGCCGCCTACGGGCGGTGCGCCGAACTCGACGGGGCCGCGTACGAGGCGCTGTTCGCCGCCGCGTTCCGGCGGGCGGACTTCCCGCGCTGCGCCGAGCTGGCGGAGGCGGCGGACCGCATGGCGCTGATGGCCCCGGTCCGGCACCGCTGTCGCGTCTCGTCCGCCGGGCCGGACGGGACGCTCCGGGTGGAGTACCGGCATCCGGAGGTGGCGGCGGTCGACGTCGTGGTCGAGGGGGACGCGGCGACCCCCGGCGACACGGACCCGTCCGGTCCGGAGCCCCTGGAATCGGCGGCCGAGGCCGCGCTGTCGGACGAGCCTGTGCCGTCCGCCGGCACGACCCGGACCACCGCGCTGCGGCGGGACGCCGACGGCGTCCTCCGGGGCTCCGTCCCGGCCGACGGCCTGCGGGCGGGTCTCGTCCTCCGGCTCACGCTCGCCGACGGCCGCGTGACCTGGGACCACGTCCCCCTCCCGGAGGCCCCGCCCTACCGTGTCGTGGCCACCGACCTCGACGGCACGCTGCTCCGCGGCGATCTGACGGTCTCGTCGCGGACCCGGCGCGCACTCGACCTGGTGGCCTCGTCGGGAGCCCTGCACCTCGTGGTGACCGGCCGCCCGGCCGCCGCGTGCCGTCGGCTCCTCGACTCCCTCGGCTACACGGGGCTCGCCGTCTGCGGCCAGGGCGCGCAGTTGTACGACGCGGGCGCGGACCGGCTGCTGTCCGCGGAGCGCCTCGACACCGGACTCGCGCGCTCGGTCGTGGCCCGCGTCGAGGACCTCGTGGGCCCGCTCGAGCTCGGGGTGGTGACCTCTCCCCCGGAGAGCCGCTTCAAGGTCACCCCGGGGTTCGGTGAGCGGGTGCGACACGGCTGGGACGTCACGGCTGACCGCTCGCTGCTGTGGGAGGCGCCGATCGACAAGCTGGTGCTGCACCACCGCGTCCTCGGGGACGACGAGCTGGCCGAGACGGCCCTCCGGCTCTGCGGCGAGGAGGTGACCGTCGTGCACTCCGTCCAGGGCATGGTCGAGGTCCTGCCGCGGGGCGTCACCAAGGGCACCGGGGTGGCGCGGGCCCTGGAGCTCCTCGGCGTCACGGGCGAGGAGACGATCGCCTTCGGCGACATGCCCAACGACATGCCGATGCTGGCGCTCGCCGGGCACGGTGTGGCGGTCGCCAACGCCCACGCGGCACTGCGGGCCGTCGCGGACGAGATCGCGCCGGGCAACGAGGAGGACGGCGTGGCGGAGGTCCTCGAGCGCCTCTTCGGCACGCCGGTGACGCCCATGGGAGGTGGCGTGTGAGCGACCCCCTCTCCCGTCTCGCCGAGGCCCACGGCGTGGCGACGGGTTACCGCACCGACCGGGGACGTCCGGTGGAGGTCTCCCGGGACACCTTGGTGGCGGTGCTCGCCGCGTGCGGCGTCGACGCCTCGACGCCCGCCGCCGCGGAGGCCGCCCTCGCGGCCCACCGCGCCGAGCGGGCCCGCCGGCTCGTCCCGCCGTGCGTCGTGGTGCGGGGCCCCCGCGGCCCCCGCCCGGCGCTGCCGGCCGGGGCCAGGGCCGAGGTGCTCTGCTCCGACGGCCGTACGCGGAAACTCGACGAGCCGCTGCCGGCGGGGTCCCACACCCTGAGCGTGGAGCGGGACGGACGGCGGGACGCCGCGGTGCTGCTGGTCGCGCCGGACGGGTCGGTCCCGGCACCGTACTCCTGGGGCTTCCTCGTCCAGCTCTACTTCCTGCTCTCGCGCCGCTCCTGGGGCATGGGCGACCTCGGCGACCTCGCCGAGCTGGCCTCCTGGGCGGGGCGCGACCTGGGGGCGGACTTCGTCCAGCTGGGTCCGCTGCACGCGATGGAGCCCGGCCCGCTGCCGGATCCGTCGCCCTACCGTCCGAGCAGCCGGCGCTTCCCCGACCCCATGCACGTGCGGGTCGAGGCCGTCCCCGAGTTCGCGTACCTGGCGGAGGGGCCGCGTGCCCGCGTCCGGCGGCTGGCGGACCGGGCCGCGGCCCTCAACTCCGCCGTGCTCGCCGGGGAGTCGCTCATCCGCCGCGAGGAGGTGCGCGAGCTGAAGCTGGCGGCCCTGCGCGAGGTGTACGAGGTGCCCCGTCCACCGGGCCGCGAGGCGGCGTTCGCCGCGTTCACGGCGCGGGAGGGCCGCGACCTCACGGACTTCGCCACCTGGTGCGCGCTGGCGGAGGTCCACGGCCCGGCCTGGCGTTCCTGGCCCGCCGCGCTGCGCGATCCGCGGTCGACGGTCGTGGCCGACGCCCGGCGGGTCCTGTCCGGCGCCGTCGACTTCCACCGGTGGCTCGCCTGGATCACCGACGAGCAGCTCGCCGGCGCCCAGCGCGCCGCGCGGGAGGCCGGGATGCGCGTCGGGCTCGTCCACGACCTGGCGGTGGGGGTGGCGCCCGAGGGGGCCGACGCCTGGGCGCTCCAGCACTGTCTGGCCGAGGGCATGTCGGTGGGGGCTCCGCCGGACGACTTCAACCCGGCCGGCCAGGACTGGGGGCAGCCTCCGTGGCGTCCGGACGCGCTGGCCGCGGAGGGCTACCGGCCCTTCGCCCGTCTGCTGCGTGCGGGGCTGCGGCACTCCGGCGCCCTCCGCGTCGACCACGTCATGGGGCTCTTCCGCCTCTGGTGGGTGCCCGAGGGGCGGCCCCCGACCGACGGCACGTACGTCCGGTACGACGGCGCGGCGATGCTGGCCGTGCTGGGCGCCGAGGCGGAGGCCGCCGGGGCGTTCGTCATCGGGGAGGACCTCGGCACGGTCGAGCCGGAGGCGCGCGAGGAGCTCGCGGCGCGGGGCGTGCTGGGGACGGCGGTGCAGCGCTTCGAGTACGAGGGCGGCTCCGAGGGCAGGGCGGGCCCCCTGCCGCCGGAACAGTGGCGTGAACACTGCCTGGCCACCCTGACCACGCACGATCTGCCCACCACGGCGGCCTGGCTCAGCGGTGAACACGTCGACCTGCGGGCCTCGCTGGGGCTGCTCGCCCGGTCGCCCGAGCAGGAGAAGGCCGAGGCCTCCGCCGAACGGGACGGCTGGCTCGCCGCGTTGGCGCGGCTCGGGCTCCTGCCCGATCCCGCCGGCGAGGTCGCCGCCCTGCACACCTACCTGAGCCTGACGCCGGCCCGGATGATCGGCGTCTGGCTCCCGGACACGACCGGCGACCGGCGGCCGCAGAACCTGCCGGGCACGGCGGGCGTCCACCCCAACTGGTGCCTGCCGATCGCCGACGGACAGGGCCGTCCCGTGTCCTTGGAGGAGCTTTCCGAGGCTCCGCTCGTCCACCACCTGGCCGAGGTGTACGCACGCCGGCCGCAAGCACACCGAGTGACCAACGAGGAGAGGCATGTCAAGCCGGGTTCTAGTTGACGAGGCACGTCGGCCGGGGGTGTGGGAGGACGCCGACGGCTTCAGCCTGCTCGCGCCGGACGGCACCGGGTACCGGTCGGACCTCGTCCCGGGGGTGCTCTCCCCCGGGAATCCCGCACTCGCCCGCGCCGTGGGCGGACGCCGGGTCGTCGCCTTCACGGGGCCGACCGTCGACCGCCTGTACGGGCAGGCGCTGCGCGACTACCTGGAGGCGAACCTGACACCGGGGACGTGGACCCTGCACACGATCCCCACCGGGGAGAAGAACAAGACCCTGGCCACGGCGGAGCGGGTCTGCTCGCTCGCCAAGGCCGCGGGACTCGACCGGCACGGGGTCATGCTGGCCCTCGGCGGCGGCATCGTCTCGGACGTCGTGGGCTTCGCCGCCTCGATGTACTCCCGGGGGATCCGCTACATCCGGATCAACACCACCCTCGTCGGTCAGGTGGACGTCGGGGTCGGCGTCAAGACGGGGGTCAACGCCCTGCACACGAAGAACATGTTCGGCGCCTACCACCCCGCGCACGCCTCGCTGAGCGATCCCTCGTTCCTCTCCACCCTGCCCCCGCGGGAGATCCGGTGCGGTCTCGCCGAGATCGTGAAGATGGCCGTGATCCTGGACGAGGAGCTGTTCCGGACGCTGGAGCGGTACCCGGACGCGTTCCGGCGGGACGGAACCCCGACGCCGCCCGAGATCGAGACGTACGTCCTGCGCACCTCGATGCGGCTGATGATGGAGGAGCTGTGCCCGAACCTGCGGGAACACCAGCTCGCCCGCCTGGTGGACTTCGGCCACACCTTCAGCCCCGTGATCGAGACGGCCGGCGACCACCGCCTCGAACACGGCGAGGCCGTCGCCGTCGACATGGCGCTCTCGGCCTGCCTGGCGCTGCGGCTCGGACTGGTCGACGAGCGGGAGTGCGACCGGATCGTCGGTCTCCTCGCCCGCATCGGGCTTCCCGTCTTCGACGCGGAGACCTGCACCCCGGAACTGATGACGCGGGCGCTGGAGGAGTCCTGGGAGCGACGCGGCCGCCGGCTGCACCTGGTGGTTCCCATCGCCGCGGGCAAGGCGACGTTCGTCGACGACCTCGCCGACGTGCCCCGTGACGTGCTCCGCCGGGCCCTGGACGAACTCGCCCTGAGAACCGACGGCATCGCCGAGGGGACCAGGCCGTGACCCGGGGCACCGGAACCGCGCGGCCCCTCGCGAACCTGCGGGACCTGCTGTCCCCCAAACCGCGCGACCACGGCGGGGCGGGGACGATCCTCGCCCACCGGATCTTCGCCCGGGGCGAGGGGCCCGGCGCCGGCTTCATCGACCTGGCCGTCCTGCCGCCGGGGACGTCCATCGGACGTCACCGGCACGGTCACGACCGCGAGACGTACGTCGTGCTCAGCGGCAGCGGCGTGATGTACCGGGACGGGGAGGCGTTCCGGGTGGAGGCCGGGGACGTCATCCCCAACGAGCCCTTCGGCGAACACGGTCTGAGCAACGACACGGACACGGAACTGGCGCTCCTCGTCTTCGAGGTGGAGGCCGGCGACAGGAAGGACCCCGATGGCGATCCCGCCCGGTGACCCGACGACGACCGGGACCGGCCCGCTCCTGACCGTCATGGACGTCGGAGGGACGACGCTGCGCGTCGGCACCTTCGACGTCCGGGGCGGCGGACGGCTGTCGGACGTGGCCCGGATGCGGGTGGACGGCATGGACCGTCACCCCGGCACCCCCGTGCCCGTGCTCCAGCGGCAGGTGGTGGACCAGATCGTGCGCGAGGCCGAGCGGCGGTCCGGGGCGCGCCCCGGCCCCGCTCCGGCCGCCCTGGCCGTCGCCTTCGCCGGGCCGGTCACCCGGGACGGGACCGTCCTGGGCGCCCCGACGGTGTGGGGCGGGGGCGGTGACCCCCTCCCGCTCCAGGAGGTCCTGAGCGCCCGGCTGGCCGTGCCGGTGCTCGTCGTCAACGACCTCACGGCGGCCGCCTGGCGGTACGGGACGGAGAGCGCGGTCCCGTTCTGTCTGCTGACCGTCAGCTCCGGCATCGGGAACAAGGTGTTCCGCGACGGCGACGTGCTCCTCGACGCCGAAGGGCACGGCGGGGAGCTCGGTCACTGGACCTGCGACCGCTCCCCCGACGCCCCGCCGTGCGACTGCGGGGGGCGCGGACACCTGGGGGCGATCGCCTCGGGGCGCGGGGTCCTCGCCGCGGTGCGCCGGGCGGCGGCGGCCGACCCGGCGGGGTACGCCCGGTCGGCACCGGCCCGCGCCGGAGCGGTCGATCCGCGGTTCCTCGGCAATCCGGAGATCGCGGAGGCCGTACGGAACGGGGACCCGTTCACGACGGCCGTGCTGCGCTCCACCCTCGTGCACCTGGCGGCGGCCGTGGGCGCGGTGTTCGCCTCCATCGGGATCCGCCGCTACGTCCTGATGGGAGGCTTCGCCCTCGCGATCGGCGAGCGCTACCGGGAGCTGCTGGTGGAGGAGCTCGTGCGGCAGGGCTGCTTCGGCCTGACGGCCGCCCAGGTGGACGCCATGGTCGTACTGGGCGAGGACGACGACGACCACGGCCTGATCGGGGTGGGCCGGCTCATGGGCCGCCGTCTCGCGGCACGACGGGAAAAGGTGACCCTCTGATGCCCGTCCGTACGGAGAACTCCGTGCCGGCCGCGGTCGCGCCCCGCCGGACGCTCGTGGTCGGCAGCGGGTTCGTCGGCTCCGAGATCGCCCGCCGGCTCGTCCTGGAGGGCCACGAGGTGACGCTCGGGTCACGAGGACGGCCCGCCGTCGAACCCGAGGCGTACGGGGCGCGTTGGAGGGCGCTGGACGCCACCGACGCGGAGGCCTGCGCCCGGGTCGTGACGGCGGTCGCCCCCCGCACGGTCGTCCTGGTCCACGGGCCGTCCGACGTCACCTGGTGCGAGGCGCACCCCGGGGAGGCGGCCGCGGCGCACAAGGCCGCGACCGCCCACTTCGCCGCGCTGCCGGGCCTGGACCGCGTCCTGATGATCTCGACGGACAACGTGTTCGACGGCAGGTGCGCCGAGAACGTCGAGTCCACCCCGGTCGCACCCGCCAACGCCTACGGGGCGGCGAAACGCGCCGCCGAGGAGCTCCTGCTGTCCCGGGCGGTCTCTCCGGCGACGGCCCTGCGCGTCAGCCTCGTCTACGGCCACGAGCCCGCGGACGGCGGGAAGTGGCTGAACTTCTTCTCGTCCTGTGCCCACCGCCTGGTCCGTGGCGAGACGGTGGAGGCGCCGGCCGACCAGTGGACCACGCCGGTCCTCGTGGACGACGTCGCCCTGGTGGTCGCCCGTCTCCTCACCCACGGGGGCTCCCTTCCGCCCGTGCTGCACCTGGGAGGTCCGGAGCGTGTCTCCCGTGCGGCGTGGGCCGGCGAGATCGCCCGCGTCCTGGGCGCACCGGCGGACCTGGTGAAGCCGGTCCCCCGGGCCGCCGGCCGCTATGCCTCCCGGCCGCGGAACACCTGCCTCTCCAGCACGCTGCTGTCGGCCGTGCCCGGGATGGCCGCCGTTCCCCCGCGGGGCGTGGCAGCGGCGGCCGAGTTCCTGGCGCCGCTGTTCCTCCGGCGCTGAGACACGACGGGGACACCGTCTCCGCGCCCTCGTCCGTCACGACGGCGGCGCGGAGCCTCTCCCGGGAGACCCGGCCGCCCGTCCGGGAAGACCGGCGGCCGGTCGTCGTGTTGGATGAGGCTGCCTTCCGGAGACAGGGCCAGGACCGGCATGCCCAGGTCGGCGGCGCGGGACGGCCGTCGGTGACCGGCTCGCGGCCGGGCGCCGTTTCGCCGGAGCGCAAGGAGATTCGGCGACCCAGCCCAGGACGGTCCCGACCGGCTCGATCAGCCCAGGAAGCTCAACCGCACCTGCCGCTGCGGGTTGTCCTTGTTGGTGTCCGCCAAACTCCGTTAAGGCAACACCAGCCTATCCGGACGGCAAGGGCCGGGGCCGACCCTTGCCACAACCCCGCGGTCACTTCTCCAGCAGGGTCACAGGGGCCTGGGGACGAGGAGGCGGCAGTCGAGGATCTGGCGGGCTTCCCTCCGGCGGGAGCGGCGGGGGTGCAGCAGGGCGACGCCGACGATGACGACGTACACGGTGATCCAGACGACGAGGCATTCGGTCTGGTCGTGGCGCTCGCCCGGCTGGCGCGGAGGGGCGCTCGGCCCTCTCATCTGGCGCTGGCGCTGTTCGGCGAAGGGCACCCGGTGCCGGAGGGGACCGTGCGAGACGCTTTCGGCAAGGCGGTCCGGGGCCTGGGCGCCGGGCTCGGCGAAGAAGGTCCGGAAGAGGGGGAGGACGGGGAGGAGTGGGCGGAGCGCGTCGCCGACGAGGTGGTCGCCTCGGGGCAGCGGGTGCGGCTCGTTCCCGCGCGGGTGCGTCGGATCGATGAGGGCATCGCCCGGTACATGCGTGACCGGGGAGTGGCGTGGCCCCCTCCCGAGCTGGCCGACCTGGATGAGAATCCGGAACCTCCGAGCCTATCCGGCGGGGAGGTCACGGCTTCCGCGGTGGCCACGGTGCTGCGAGGCGGTGCCGCCGTCACGCCACAGGGGATCGGCGACGTGCTGCGGGCCGTGCAGCCGACGGGCTGGGGCAACCCGGGGGCGCGCTGGCCGAGTACACGGTCAAGGACGTCCCTGATGCCGCCCGGGAGGTGTTCCTCCCGGGCGGCGGGATGAGCACTGTTCCCGACGGTGACGTCCGCGGCGCCCTGCTGGGTCTGGCGGAGACGGCCACCCTGGAGGACCTGCGGGACGCCTGGGAGGTGAGCGGGGCGACCCGCGAGTGGGCGCTGGACCTGTGCGCACGGATCGAGGCGGAGCTCGAGGCCGGCGAGCTGGGCGACGCGGCCCTCGCCTGGCTGATGGGCAGGGCCTTCGTGTCGGGGCTGGTGCTGATGGCCCAGGTGGGAGACCGCCACTGGTCCCCCACGGACCGGGCGTCGGACTCCCTGATCCTGTTGATGATGCGGCGGTCGTTGCGCGACCTCGACGGCAAAGTGCCGGACTGCCAGTGGGAGCTGCTCGGATCCCCCGCCGTGATGCCGGCCCCGCTGATCCCGTTCCTCCAGCCGCGGCACACCTCCGAGATCCAGTAGGAGAATCATGATCCAGAGCCCTCGTGAGACCGTGGCGGCGGCCATGGCCGAAATGGCGGTGCTGCGTGCTCTCCAAGTGGCCGGTCGGCGCTTGCTCGCGCGGCAAAGCCGGGCGGTACGGGGCCCTCTGCGGACCGTCCCTCCGTGGGAGCTGCATGTCCATCTGCCGGTTGGCGATACCGATCTGGCGCTGCTCCTGCGGGATGCGTGGGTCATCCCGGAGGCCGTCGGCCTGCCCTCGACCATGATCGACGAACTGGATCAGCACGTGCGGATTCTGCTTGCCGCGGGGCTCGGGTACCGCCGGGACGACTTGTTCAAGACTTTGTCCCGTATGCCGCTGGAACAGCTGGTACTCCCTTGGGACGCGCCTACCGGGAGGGAGGAGGCTCATGCCCCGAGCAAGTGATCCTGTGGAGCTGAGGGCGGCAGGCGTCCTGCAGTACTGCACGAGCGAGACCGTCGAACCGTATGACCACTGCCCCCGGTGCGGTGATTTCCATGAGGTGCGCGCGAACCTTAACGGGCGCTTCGACTTCATGTGCGGCGGTGATCGGGCGGTTGAGGTCACACAGGTGACCAGCAGCGTGGCTGAGCGGAACCGGCGCTCCTGGGAGCCGTACCTCAAGGAGCGTACGGTGCCCGAGTTGGATCTGGGCTGGCACGTGGTGTTCGAGAGCACGGCGAAGGCAACCTACGGGGGTCGCAAGGGGCACCCTCGTTTCAGGGATGCCCTGACCGTCATCAGCCCGGCCCTGGCCGAGCTGGAACGGTGTGGCGTGCATCACTTCACCCCCGGCACGGCCTGTATCGAGCATCCGTTCCACGAGGAGGCGTGCCCGTACGGCGTCCTGGGCAGTGCCGGGGTGATCTCCGGCTATTCCGTGCCCAGCGACACGACTACCGGCTACATCAGCGCCGGCCTGCTGACGGGGTACGACCAGATGCCGGCTTTCAACCCGAACCACTGGGCCGGGAAGGCCGAGAAGAACAGCCGCCAGGGAAAACCCCCACCACCCTCTCCCCTCCCGGAACCACTCCGGATGGGCCCGGTGCTGTGGTCGTTCGATCCGGACTTCCTCGCTTCACTGGAGAAGCGCCGGGCCGAGGACGAACGGAAATCGGCCGAGACGACGCGAGCCCTTTTCCCCGGTCGCCACACCGATGCTGAACTCACCGAACTGGCCCGCCGGGACGTGAGGGAACGGATCACCCTCGCACGATCCGTGACCTGGCGGACCGCGCTCCCGGCGAACCCGCCGCCCATCGCTGACGCCGACGGCGGAACGGAACTGGTGGACTTGCTGGAAGTCGAGTTCGGGCTGCACGAGGACCTGGCCCTGAAGCTCAACGCGGCTTCCGACCGACCGCGCCGCGAGGTGTTCTTCTGGCTCACCTGGATGCGTTCCTCGGCATGGCACCGCCTCGCCGCCCCGGGCCTGCTGCCCCCGCGGTCTCCGAACGTACCGGCCGGCATCACCGGCCTCTGGGTCGGCTGCCTGCTGGACCAGACCCACGTCCTGCACTGGGACCACGACACCGGCTGGACGCGCCACCCGCTCCCGAACCCGCTGCCTGTACCCCGATTCCCCGGCTGCCCCTGACCAACGACAGGACAGCACAGCGGCATTTCGGCCCCCTCATGGGCCGAGGTTGGACTGTGAGGAGGGCCCCCTCCGACTATAGACACGCTCCGCAGTTGTCTATGTTGCTAGGAGCTGTCCGGCCGATCATGAGCCTGTGATGGAACGTGCATGATGTCGCCCAGGTCCTGGCATCTGCGACGCCACCACGGCCAGGCATGTGGAGCGTGAGGGTCGGGCAGCGTGCGTGCCAGGAAGTCGGCGTCGGCTTCTTTGACGGCTGACGCGATTTCCCGGGCTGCTCGTCTGTCGAGAGCGCCGATGGCTCGCTCTATCAGGAAGCGGTCGTCCCAGATGTCGTAGCCGGGCAGATGCGGTTTGGGCAGGTAGAGCGGCCATCCTGAACGGTGCACGAAGCCCCGCCAGCATCGGACGGCGTGTTCGAGCGTTTGGACAGGAAGGCCGCGTTCGGCCTCGAACCGGGCCGCCTGGCGACGCGTATGGGGTGAGAACTGTGAGGACCGGCGCCGGTAGTCCCGAAGATGGGTCCGACAGGCAGCGTCCAGACGTAGAGCAGCCGCCGTCTTGCGGGGCATGACTCTTCTTTCGAAGTGGTGATCTCGGCAGGTCACTCTACTGTCTGGTCCTGCGGTGGTTCACGTCCTGAGCCAGATGGCCAGCGCCGCAGCGGTTGCGGTGCCGAGGTAGACGTAGCCACGTTTGTCATATCTGGTGGCGACGGCTCTGGCGTGCTTGAGCTTATTGATGGCCCGTTCGACGGTGTTGCGTTTCTTGTACCGCTCTTCGTCGAAGCCGGGTGGCCGTCCGCCGCGTGAGCCTCTGCGCCGGCGGGCGGCCTGGCTGTCGGTCTTCTCCGGGATCGTGTGCCGGATGCCCCGGCGTCGCAGGAAGTTCCGGACGGGCCCGTTGCTGTATGCCTTGTCGGCGGCGACGCTGTCGGGCTTCTTGCGGGGTCTGCCCGGCCCGAGGCGGGGGATGCGGATCTTCTCCAGCACTGGCTGGAGCTGGGTGCAGTCCGCCCGCTGACCTGGGGTGATGATCAGGGACAGCGGGCGGCAGCGGCCGTCCGCGCTCAGGTGGAGCTTGGTGGTGAATCCGCCGCGCGAGCGGCCCAGGCCCTCACCTCCCGCACCACCTCCACCAGGCGGGCGACGAGGCGCTGCCACGGCGTCTCGTCCTGGTGTTCTGCCAGTTCGGCCCCCTTTGAGCCGGGCGCCGACAGTGGGTCGGTGCGGGCACCGGCGGCATGCTGATGCGCACGGACGATGGTGGAGTCGACCGCGACGTCCCAGTCGATCTCGCCTGCGGCGTCGGCCGCGGCCTGGACCTGCTGGAGCAGACGCTCCCATGTCCCGTCGGCCGACCACAGGCGGCGCCGTTCGTAGACGGTCTTCCACGGCCCGAATCGTTCGGGCAGGTCACGCCACTGAACGCCGGTCCGCACTCGGTGCAGAATCCCGTCGATCACCTGCCGGTGATCCCGCCACCGGCCACAACGCCTGTTACTGACCGGCAGGAACGGCCGCAGCTGTTCCCACTCGGCATCGCTCAGTTCACCCCGCCCCATGCTCACATCAACGGCTTGGGCACGCTGGCCGGCACGACACCTTCGTGCCGGCCACCCTCCGATCTGGAGAGGAAGACCCGACGGGTTGGCAGCTCGATTTCCGTGACGACGACGGCGATCTCCTCTCCGACCTCGAAGTCTTCCACCGGACTCACCGCAGGCCGGCCGTGGACTGCTCTGAAGGGGGCCAGCCCGACAATCCCGTCCCCGAGGTCGACGAAGACGCCGAAGGGAAGCACCTTCTCAACCGTCCCGCAGAGTTCCTGGCCCACTGCTGTGCGGTCGGCGAAATCCTGAAGAGGGTCGGGTTCCAGTGCCTTCAAGGACAGCCTGGCCTCCGCGTTGTAGGTGTCGAACTGGAGGAACTCGCACGAGACACGCTGGCCTACCTGAACGACATCGGTGGCAGCGTCGATGTGCCGCCATGACAGTTCGGGGACGCCGATGAACCCGGCACCGGGGAAGAGGGGATGGGCAGGCCCGTCGTCCAGGGCCACGAAAACCCCGAACCGTTCGATCGCCGCGACGGCCCCGGACAGGATGTTGCCGCGGTGCAGGGACTCCAGGAACGCCCAGAGTCCCGGGCTTTCAGACTGCCAATCCATACCGACACCCTGGCATACGAGATCGTGGGGCGACCATGCCCTCGACGAGCTACCCCCTCGCCATGCCTCAGCAGTCGGCACCATGATCGGCCGGACAAGTCCTAGTACTGCAACGGTCTTTAAAGCGTGTTGCAGAAGGCTCTGTCCGGGCATTTCCCCTGCATGCGTGGGGTGTTGAGGGCTGAGCCGTTGTGGGTGGAGACGTTCACGGGGCTGCGGATGCGGCAGTTCGAACGGCTGCTGAAGGTCGTGCGTGAACGGGGCGGGAACGGGCCCGGTGGCGGCCGTCCGTAACTACCGGTTCTCCGCGAACGTGCAGGTCGTCATCGATGCCGACACCAAGCTGGTGATCGCTGCGGCCCGGCCGGTGGCCGGCAGCACCGCGGACGCGAAGGCCCGGCGGGACTCCGGCCTGGCCCGGCACTGCGAGGGCGTGACCGTGCTGGCCGATGGCGCCTACATCAACACCGGCCTTGTCGTCCCGCACCGCAAACGCCCCGGCCGAGCCCTGCTGCCGGGCGAGGAAGAGGACAACGCCGAGCACCGCAAGGTCCGGGCCCGCGTCGAGCACGCCTTCGCCCGCATGAAGCACTACAAGATCCTCCGTGACTGCCGCCAGCGCGACAACGGCCTCCACTACGCGGTCCAGGCCGTCGCCCACATGCACAACCTCGCCATGGCAGCGTGACCCGGCCAGCCCTAAACCGGCCCTGACCTGCCCAGACACGACCTTCTGCAACACGCTTTAGTACTGCAACGGTGCTTGCCGTGACTGATGGCTCCCGCCTCCGCACCCTGAGTGCTCCCCGCGCGAGCGGGGGTATAAGGGGTACAAACTCGCGGTTCGTCGCGGCCACAAGGGGGCGGGGCTGAGCGGCTGTCACCCTTCGGTGCGAACTGCTCCCGCATGGCAGTCGCTCTTCGGGGCCAGGGCCGAGACCGACCAAGATCCGGGCCATGCGCGGACCAGCCGCCTGCGGCTTGGCCGAATCGTGGCCGTTCCCACTGGTCAGCGGCCACACGAGGCGTGCACCACCAGCACACCAAGAACCTGCTGGTGTCGTACTCGCCGAAGAAGCCCGGCTTCTTCTAGGGGCATAAGAAGAGGCGCCCGACCTGGGCTTTCGCCCGTCAGGCGCCTCCCGTTCACCTTGCCACGGGAGGGGCGTGTTTGCACTGAAACTCCCAGTTCATCCCACCGGTATCCCGCTCCTGACCAGCTCTTCCGGACCAGTCACGGACCAAAATCCCGGCTCACCCCCCTGGCGCCTCGCTCCGGCTGACGCGGTCCCACTCCTCCATGGACTGTTCGATGAGGCGGTTGGCCTGCTCGCGGACGCCATCCAGGAACTTGGCGGAGTGACGGAAGAGGACCTCGGCACTCCGGCCCGCGCGACGAGCGCATTCGGCCGGGCCATCAGGTCCTCCCGGTCCTGGCGCATCTGCCTTGCGGCGACACCTACGCCCAGCTGGCCGCCGGGTTCGGCACCGGAATCGCGACCGTCTACCGCTACGTCCGCGAAGCGACAGAGGTCCTGGGCGCGCTCGCGCCCAGCCTGGCCCAGGTCATGCAGACCGCCAGCCGGCTGGCCTTCGTGATCCTCGACGGCACCCTGCTGCCGAGCGACCGGATCGTCGCAGACACCCCGTACCACTCCGGCGAACACAAGCGGCACGGCATGCGCGTCCAGGTCCCGACCGACCCGTTCGGCCACCTGCTGTGGGCATCGTCCGCACTGCCCGGATCCACCCACCACCTGACCCCTGCCCGGACACACGGGATCGTCGACGCACTCGCCGCCGCAGGGCCGAAGTGCTGCGCGGACAAGGCGTGTCAGGGCGCTGGACACCCGGTCCGGGTACCCTTCCGGGGCCGCCCTCTCAAGCGGTGACAGCGGCGGCATAACAGCTCTCATGCCAAGATCCGCCGCCCCGGCGAGCAGGCCACGGCCACTTTGAAGGGCTTGCGACTCCTACGGAAGCTCCGCTGCAGCACGAACCGGATCACCGACGCGGTGAAGTCCGTTCTCGTCCTTCACCACGCCCCAACCTGAGACTGGAAAAGGCTCATTCCCGCTGCACTCCGGCGGATTTGGCCTCCGGCCCTTCACGTCGTCCGAGTGCCCGGCCCGCCCCGGATTCCCGTCGTGAGAGTGATCCGTTGGCGGGACGCAAGCGGCACAGGAAACGAGGGGAGCCGCCTCAGGGCCTGGCCTGTGTCGTCGGCCGGGCTCTTCAGATCGCGGGAGAACGCGGTGAAGTTCCAGAAGTACCGAAAGCTCAAGGCCGGCGTCATGGCGGTGGTCGCCGTCGCGACCCTGACAGTGGCCACCGTCCCGGCGGCGGAAGCGTCGAACTGCAAGTTCGGCGGTGTCACCATCGACTGCGACCACCCGGTCTCCGAGCACGTCTTCAGCGACGGCGCACTGCAGCGGTTCGTCATCGGCACGGACGCGGCGGTGTGGACCCGCTGGACCGATCCGCAGCGGACCAGCTGGTCCAGCTGGGAGTCGATGGGCGCACAGGCCCGCTCCGGCGTGGCGGTCAAGCAGCACCACACGCAGGACTCCGTCCTCATCGGAGCCCTCGGCACCGACGGGTACTGGTGGTCGAAGTACCGTCGGCCCAGCGGGACCTGGAACGCTTGGCAGCGGTACGGGGTGGGCTTCCCGTAGCCCTTCCGGGGCCACCGCAGGGCGAGGTGTCACTCACCGTGGGGGCCAGGAGGGGGTGGACCGCTCGGCAGGTGGGGCTGCGCCGGTGCCGGTGCCGGTGGCGTGCAGCCCCGGCGCCGATGCCCTCCCCTTCCCCCCTCCCTCGTCCCCGTCCCGGAGGCCGTCGGATAAGGTCCTGGTCGTCGATGGCCCGACCGAGGGGGACTGGGATGTCTGACAGAGAGCAACCGCAGGGCGGCGCGACCACCGCCTCCGCCGACAGCGGCGCCGTGGACGAGCGGATCCACCGCATACGCCGGCGGCTGGAGCGGCTCATCGGCGTCGCGGCGACCGAGGGCAACGCCGTACGCCCCCTGCGCAACGGCGACGAGATCTTCGCCGCGATGCTGGACGCGATCGGCAACGCGCGTCACACCGTCGACATGATGACCTTCGTCTACTGGCGGGGCGACATCGCGCGGCGTTTCGCCGAAGCGCTGACCGACCGGGCACGTGCGGGGGTGAGAGTGCGGCTGCTTCTCGACGGCTTCGGCAGCCGCCTGATCGAGAAGGACCTGCTGGACCGGATGAGCGCGGCCGGAGTCGCGGTCGCGTGGTTCCGCAAGCCCCTCTACCTCTCGCCGTTCAAGCAGAACCACCGCTGCCACCGCAAGGCCCTCGTGGTCGACGAGCTGACCGCCTTCACCGGAGGCGTCGGGATCGCCGAGGAATGGTGTGGCGACGCCCGCAATCCCGACGAGTGGCGGGACACCCACGTCGAGGTCCGGGGCCCCGCCGTGGACGGCATCGCCGCCGCCTTCGCCCAGAACTGGGCCGAATGCCACACGGAGCTCTTCGACGAGCGTGACCGGTTCGTCGGCCACCCCCCGAGCGGGAGCGCCATCGTGCAGGTGGTCCGCGGTTCGGCCAGCGTCGGCTGGCAGGACATGCAGACCCTGATACGGGTGATCCTCGAATCGGCGGAGGAACGGATCCGTCTGGCGACCGCCTACTTCGCCCCGGACGACTACTTCATCGACCTGCTCTGCGCCACGGCCCGCCGCGGCGTGGAAGTCGATATCCTGCTGCCCGGCCCCCACACGGACAAGCGGGTGTGCCAGCTGGCGGGGCAGCACCACTACGAGGCGCTGACCGCCGACGGAGTGCGCATCCACCAGTACCAGCCGACCATGATGCACGCGAAGGTCATCACCATGGACGGCGTCGTGTCCCTGATCGGCTCCACGAACTTCAACCGCCGCTCCCTCGACCACGACGAAGAGGTCATGCTCGCCGTCATGGACTCCGAGTTCACCGCCGCCCTCGACGCGCACTACGACGAGGACCTCGAAGTGAGCGAGCTGATCCGCCCGGTCCGCTGGAAGCGGCGGTCGCTTCTGCAGCGGGCCCGGGAGACGGCGGTACTGCCCATCCGCCGCTACCTGTAGGAGGAGGCGGCGGCTCGACTTCCCGCGGCTTGTCGTCAGACCGTCCTGCCTGCCGCGCGCGCACCGCGTTGAACTGCGCGCCGGCGAGCAGGGCCAGATTGCCGAACCACAGCCACACGAGGAAGACGATGATTCCCGCCAGCGAACCGTAGAGGCGGCTGTAGGTCCCGAACAGCGTGTAGAGGGTGAAGAGCGCCGAGGCCCCGAGCCACAGGAAGGCCGCAAGGGCTCCACCCGCGAACCCCCGGCGCAGGCCACGGCCCTGGACGGGTCCCGTCCGGTAGAGGATCAGGATCAGCGCCGTGACGATCACCAGCAGCACCGGCCACCGCACCAGGGTCATGACGTCCGTGCCCGAGCGGCCGGCGGCCTCCGCGAGCCGCCGGGCCACCGGGCCGGTCGCGACGAGGCTCGCGGCGCCCGTGACGAGCAGGGCGGGCACCAGTGTCAGTACCGCGTAGTAGGTGAGGGCCGCCGCGTAGTCGGCGACGTTGTCCTCCCACAGCCGCACGGCGGTGGTCCACAGGCGGGTGCGGATGCGTTCGAGCAGCTCGAAGGACCGGTTCCCGGGCATGCTCCGACAGGTGCGGAGAATGTTCGACGTCACGGAGGTTCCCTGCCCTGCGTGATCGCTCTGGGCGGCACTGATGCAGAGCACTCAGGAACCGCGACTTCCCGACCCCGTTCCCGCGACACGGGCCCCTGTCACGCCGGACCTGCCCGTTCAGGGGCTGGAGGCGCCGGACATCCGGATCGCCGGCAGTGCACGCCGACGGACCGGCCCCGGTGAGGAGGACGGCGAGTCGCAGAAGGACGCCGAGGAACAGGACGAGGCTCCGGCCGCCGCCCGGCCACGCCGGAGCCACAGGAACCGGCCGACTGACGAGCTGGTGCGTAATAGCGGTGGAGGCGTGTTTCGCCTGGTCGCGGCCTGCTCTCAGGTATTGGCGATGCGGGTCGGAGACGAGGCCGGCGATGGCCCGGTAGGTGGCGGGCAGGGCATCTCGCCGGTGGGTCCAGCAAGTCGGCTGCTTCCAGCGTTCGTGGTCGGCGAGGGCGTGCTCGGCAGTGATGCGTTTCGATGAGTGTCGGTGCCGGGCCTCTTCTCTGGCGACGTGCACATGCGGCAAAGCGATCTTGTTCGGTTTCCTGGGCGGCGTGATCGCCTGGCCAGGGTGGTCGCGACGGAGCCCGAGGCAGCCGTCGCCCAAGAGCGCCTTCACCTCCGGGAAGTGCTGGAAGCGGACGGCGATGCCCTTGTTGCGTGCGGCGGTCGCATCGTGCATCCGCCCTGGCCGCAGGGCGTCGGTCCAGAGTGTGCGGCCCTGGTGGTCGGCGACGACGGTGGCCTTCATGGTGTTCTGCTTCTTCTTGCCCGAGACGAACGCCCGGCGTCCACCGCGGCCGGCTGCGGGACGTCCGACCTGGGCCTCGGTGGCGTCCAGCAGCAGCTCGATGCCCTCGGCCTGGGCATGGGCGAAAACATCGGCCAGGGTCCGCAGCCGCGGGCCAGGCCGGCCGGGGACCGCGCATTCCCGCTCGGCCGGAAGCACCCGTATCTCCCCGATCGCGCGGGTGACGGTGGAGCGGTCGACACCGAACAGCAGGGCGAGGACGGAGTGCGGGAGATCGTGCCGCAGGTGGATCGGCGTGACGATCAGCCGGTCGAGGAAGATCAACCGGTGCCGGGCGCCCCCTCCTGCCGCTCGTTTCCCGTCCTCGCCGCGTGTCTGGTGACGTCGTCCCTCGACAACGGCCTGCCACGGGCCGGCCGACTCCTCAAGCAGGCGGGCGAGATGGAGCCGGGAGATGCCCGTGAACATCTGATCCGGGAGAACCGTCCGGTTGACCATGATCACCACGATCGGATCGTGCCACCCATCAGCACGGATGCCTCCACCGCTATCACGCACCAGCTCGTAAGAAGTCGCAACAAGAGAGCCCTCAAGGCTCTGCGTGAACGGCGAATTTTCAATCAGTGACTGTAGTTCAGGCATTCTCTGCTGTCGTCCCTGGGCGAGCGCAGGAGGATTATCGCCTGCGTCGCGGTGCATGCCCCCCCTTGCCTGTCCGGGGTGCCAGTGGCGAAGCCATCCGATCAATTTGCGGTGCGTGATCTGCCGACCTCCGCTCAGCCGCCTGCATCCGTCTCGCACCCGACGGCGGAAGTCAGGGCTGTTGGCGTCGAGACCGGCGCCTCCTGGGCCGCCACTGGCCATCCTGGACAGGCTCAGAGAGATGGGATGCCTCCATGAACGCCCACATCCTTGGCACTGCGGAGACCGCGGCCGGCGTCTGGCAGTCCGGACTCACCCAGGTACTCGGCGGTCCGATCGTGGTCGCCGCCCTCATCGGTGCCTTCGCGTTCGGCATAAGGGTCAGGAACAAGGAGCTCCCGCCCCGGACCCCGGGTCGCAGCCGCATCGGCCCGACACGGGCCGGCTGCCGGGCGAGGTTTCCGAGTACCGCAAGCCCTCCGAAATGCCGCACACCGATGGCGAGCACCGCCTGATGCCGTACAACCTGAAGAGCTCCGGTGAGCCTGACACCGAACCGCCGAGTAAGGAGAAGCGTCAATGGCGCGGAATCTCAAGCGGTGGTTTCGATAGCGGCGGCACCGGCCATGGCGACTGAACCCGACGAATGACTCACCTGAAAGGGAGTTCATCCATGGTTGTGACAGGTAAGGAACGCGCCGACGTCGTCGTCATCGGAGCTGGTGCGGCCGGCCTTGCCTGTGCGGCAGACCTCGCTGCCCGCGGGCTCTCCGTCCGCCTCCTTGAGGCTGACGAAGCGCCCGGAGGGCGGATGCGCACCGATCGCGTCGCGGGTTTCACGGTCGACCGCGGATTTCAGATCTTCAACACGTCGTACCCGCAGGTCAAGCATCGACTTCACCTGCGCCGGCTCCGGCTCCGGCGCTTCAACCCCGCCGTTCTCGTGTCCACCACGCGCGGGATGCGGCGCTACACCGATCCCACCCGTGATCTGCGTGGCAGCGGAGATCTACTGACCTGGCGGGCTGCCTCGCCCAGAGACCTGCTCGCCGTGGGAGCGCTGTCGGCTCGCGACATGCTGGAGCCCGCTGCCATGCTGCGCGCCCGTCCCGACACCACCACCCGCATCGCTCTTACGAAAGCCGGGGTGTCTCAGGATCTGATCGACACCTTCTTCCGTCCTTTCCTCTCCGGTGTCTTCCTGGAAGAAGACCTGGACACCTCATCCCGCGTCTTCCACTTCGTTTGGCGTACGTTCCTGCGAGGCACTCTCTGCCTTCCCGCTGAGGGCATCCAAGCCGTGCCCGCCCAACTTGCCTCCGGACTGCCCTCCGGCGTGCTGTCGACCGAAGCGAGGGTCGACCGCCTCACGGACGACGGGGTGCAGTTCGCCGACGGTGCCGAGATCCACGCCCGGGCGGTGGTCGTGGCAACCGGGGCTCGTGCTGCGGCTCACCTCGTGACAGGCCTTCACGTTCCCACCGGTCGTACCGTGAGCACCATCTACCATGCTGCCGAACGCTCACCGCTGGCCGAGCCAACCCTTGTCGTTGATGCCGGCCGCCGCTTCTTGAACACCTGCGTCCTCACCGAGGTCCATCCTGGTTTCGCGACGGATGGCCGGGCCTTGGTGTCGACTTCCGTGCTCGGAGAGCTCTCCCCAGAACGAGACGACCGAATTCGAGAGGCTCTTGCCGAGGTGTACGAAGTGGACACCAAGTCCTGGGAAACCGTCCATCGAATCACTGTGCCCGACGCCCTGCCGGCAATGCCCCCTCCGTATCCGCTGACACGTACGACCCGTCTGAGTGCCGGCCGGTACGTATGCGGCGACCACCGGGCGACGGGGTCCCTGCAAGGGGCCCTCGCCTCCGGTGCCCGCGCCGCCCGAGAGGTCCTGGCTGATCTTGACCATGGGCGCACCCGGACGGGATCGCGGAGCTGGTGAGCTGTCCGGCTCGCTTGTCCGCCCACGGTGGGGCTGCGCCATGGGCGCGTTCCTGACGGACAAGGTCCGGAAGTCGACGAGCTGACCGAGACGAGGGCCCGGATCTTCGCATGGGACCGATTCACCGCCTGCTGACCTGCGGAGAGGGTCTCCCACCGTCCCCAGCACGGGACGCGGACCGTGCCGTCGGCGTACTGAGGCATTTCGGCCACATTGGACAGCGTGCCCCAGTCGTAGCCGTCGATGAAGTAACGATGGAACCAGTCAGTGAGCCCTTTCCGTCCTCACCCTGAGCCGGCCAGCTGCAGGATGAGGACGGCCTGGACGAGGCCGGTGGGGCCCACAGCAGTCGGCCGAAGGAGCCGGCGATGACCTGCACGTTCATCCCGTGCCGCTTGTGCTTGCCGGAGCGGAACGGCCGGTCCGCGGCGATGCGGTCGATCGGCAGCAGGATGCCGTCCAGGATCAGGTACGCCTTCGCCGAAGCGGTCCGCACCGCGTCGGCCAGGCCCGGGGCGAGAGCGGCCAGGAGCTCGACCACTTCGGTGACGCAGTGGTAGGCCGTCGTGGTACCGATGCCGAGCCCGGCGACGAGCTGGGCACAGGTGTGGCCCATCCGCAGATGGGCGAGGGTGAGCAGGCCCGGCGGCCGGCGGTCAGGCGCCGCCAGCGGGAGCCGATCACGCGGCGATACCGCCGCAGCTGCTGAGTTGGGTAGCTGTCGTCCTTCGGTGCGAACTGCTCCCGCATGACGGTCGCTCTTCGGGGCCAGGGACGAGGCCGACCAAGATCCAGGCCATACGCGGACCAGTCGTCTGCAGCCAGGCCGAACCGTAGCCGTTTCCGCTGGTCAGCGGCCACATGAGGCGTGTACCACCAGCACACGAAGAACCTGCTGGCAGCCTGAGCAGCAGCCATACTCCGGGGCCAGTTGGCGCGGCCGGACTTGCCGTCTACAGTCCGCACCGGGTCGGCGTCCTATCCGAGGAAGCTCAACCGCACCTGACGGTTGGGATTATCGACATTCGTGTCCACCAGGCACACCGACTGCCAGGTCCCCAGCGCCAGTTCGCCGCCGATCACCGGGAGCGTCGCGTGGGGCGGCACGAGGGCCGGCATCACGTGGTCGCGGCCGTGGCCCGGGCTTCCGTGGCGGTGCTGCCAGCGTTCGTCGGCGGGGAGGAGCTGGTGCAGGGCGGCCAGAAGGTCGCTGTCGCTGCCCGCGCCCGTTTCGATCAGCGCCACGCCCATGGTCGCGTGCGGCGTGAAGACGTTCAGGAGTCCGTCCCTGCCCTGTGCCACCTCGGCCAGGAAGGAGGAGCACTCCCGGGTCAGGTCGTAGACCGTCTCCGACGTCCCGGTGGTGATGTCAAGGGTGCGGGTCTCGAATCCGTGGCTCATGCCCCCATGGTGGGCGGGCGGGGCTTTCCGCTCAAACTTCACACGCGGGTGATCCGGCAGGTGCCCGGGTCACGTCTCCGGAGGGAGGGCCAGGAGGAGCGGAGAGCCCAGCCGGGCGTCGGGGTGCATCCGCAGGAGGTGGTGGACCACCCCGGACAGCCCCGGGAGCAGTCCCGGTGCGAACGCCTCCTTGGCGAGGCCGCCGACCGGGCCGCGCTGCTCGATGCCGGTGATCAGCTCCGCGTCGGCCTCCACGGCGGACGGCCCCTCGTACCCCTTCAGACCGCGCAGGCGGTGGAGGACCTCCCAGAGTCCGAGGTCGCCGTGGCAGAGGGTGTGGCTCCAGCCGAAGCCCTCGCGCAGGCCGACCGGTCCCGAGCGGAGCGCGGTGTCCAGGTGGCGCGGGTCGCCGGTCCGTTCGTGGAGGTCGACGGCGGCCAGGCCGATGCCCGTACTGCCGTGGCACCAGGCGGTGGGATGGTCGACCTCCCCTCCGACCCGCGCGTCGGCCCAGGCCCGTTCCCCGGGCGAGTACAGGGACTCCTCGAAGTCATGGGCCAGGGAGCCCAGTTCGTACCACCGGCGCCGGTCGGCCGCGCTCCCGGCGGCGGAGAGGGCGAGTCTGGTGAGCGCCCAGCCGGCGCCGGTGGCGCCGTGGGCGAATCCGCCGATGCCCTCCGGGAACATCACCGTGGACCACCGCGCTCCGCGGTCGTCGACGACCGCGGTCCGTTCCAGCCGTCGTCCGGCCTCGGCCGCGACCCCCAACCACCTTTCCTGAAGTGTGAGTTCGGCCAGGTCGAGCAAGGGGACGATCACTCCGGCCGCTCCGCCGAGCACGTCGAGCGCCCGGTCCTCGGCGATGAGCTCCGGGGTCAGCAGCGCGGCCCTGGCGCGGGCGCGGTCGAGCAGCCCCGGCGTCCCGAGGACGCGGTGCAGGGCCGACCAGGTCCACACCTGCGAGGCGATCCCGGTGAACCCGCCGATCTGCCGGGTCGGCGTGGTGTCCTCGGTGGCGGCCAGCACCTCCAGCGCGCCGTCCAGCACGGACTCGACACCGGCCACCGGGTCGGCCCGTCCTGCCCGCTGCTCCCGCAGGTACTCCGCGAGGGCGAGGGCGACGCCCCCCTGGCCGGTGTAGAGGTCCGCGCCGAGCGGGCGGACCGCCCAGCCGTAGTCCGTGAGCACCGGGCTGATCCAGGTCGCGGTGGCGTCGGTGCCGCGCACGGCCGCCGCGCGGATCGTCTCCACGGCCGCGGCCGCCAGTGCCCGGCGGCGCCGGTCCAGGTCCTCGGCGCCCGGAGACCGGGCGGGCGTCCGCACCCGGTCGGGGAGCCGCCGTTCGTTCAGGTAGGCGCCGACCAGTGCGCTGCGGATGGTGTCGCGCTCACGGGTGAGGTTCGCCCGCCGCCACCCGGTCAGGAAGGCGGCCGTCCGCCGCCCGTCCACCCGGTCGCCGAACACCGGGACGTCGCCGATCAGCAGGTCCGCGATCTCCCCGTCGATCACCGCCGGGTCGCGGGGCGCGCCCGGGGCTGCGAGGGCGTTGCGGTGGAGGATGTCGCGGGCCCGCGCCAGGGCGGCGTCGGGGTCGTGCAGCGAGGCCGGGTGCCAGAGCATCCGACCGATGTCCGTGTACGTCTGCGTGGGACGTCGGATCCTGCGGACCCGGCATCCGTCGAACACCTCCATCAGCGTGCCGAGTCCACCGGCCGCGTCGATGTCCGCCAGCGCCCCGGTGATCCGGTCGAAACCGGTCAGCACCTGGTCCCAGTGACGGATCAGCACCGGCTCGGGGCTGGGGTGGTTGCGGGCCGGGGGCAGGTCCACCACACCGATCTCCATGCGGGCGGTGTCCAGTCCTCCGTCCGCGATGACCGGGACCCGGATCCGCGGCTGCTGGCCGGGCAGACCGCCCGCGGCCGAGAGGTCCACTCCGGCGAGGGCGTAGCCGTCGGTGCGGAGCGGCAGGATGCCGGTGCGCAGCACGGTGTTGCGGATCGTCCGGGCCGCCCGGTCCACGGCGTCGCCGCGGCCGCTCGGCGGGACCTCGACATCGGGCGTGAACAGGGCCTCGGCGTCGACCACGGCGGGCACCGGGCCGTGGGCCACCAGGTTCTCGGCGTGCAGGTCGGTCCCGCCGATGAGCCGCATCACCGCCAGCCATCCGCCCAGGGCGCGGTAGAAGCGGGCGAGTTCCGTCTCGTCCCGGCAGTAGCGGTGGGCGAGGTGCTCGGCCCAGCCGTAGCCGTCCCGGACCACCACCCTCGGCACTCCCAGGTCCTCGGCGCCGGGGACGGCGGCGACGAAGGAGCGCAGCGCGGCGTCCACCTCCACCGGCCGCGGCTTGTACATGACGCTGCCCGTCTCGAAGAGCGCCCGGGCCACCGCCCGTCCTCCGTGGTGCGTGTCCCCGCGGGCGAGTTCCAGAGCGCGCAGGGGGCCCGGATCGTCGCCGAGCAGGCCGGCGACGGCCCCCCGGTCCGCGGCGAGCCGTGTGCCCAGTTCCAGCGCGCCCTCGATCAGGAGGCGCCCGGAGGCGTGGGCCCGTTCGCGCAGCGCCGGGTACCGCCGGTGCAGGGCCTCGGCGAATTCGGGGGCGGCGGCGTGCCGGAGGAAGGCGCCCCAGCGGGCGGCCGGGTCCGCGCCGGGCAGTGCTCCGGCCAGGACGGCGGCCCGCAGTTCCAGCAGGAGCACCCGGTTGAGCCGGAGCTGGAGGGTACGGCCGAGGGCCTCGCGGGTCGCCTCGCGCAGGACCGCCCGCTCGTCGGCGGCCAGTCCGGCGACCTTCGGGATCCGGTCCTCCAGCTCCGCGAACAGCGGGGCCGCGAAGGCGTCCACCGGTGCCGCGAACCAGCCCTCGGGCGGCGCTCCGTCGGCCGTGCGGGCCGCTGCCACCGGTTCCACCATGCTGGGTCCTCTCCTGACGGGTGGTGCGCGTGATCATCCGGCCTGGGGCGGTGCCGCGTCGTCGCGAGCCGCATGCGTCCGAGCATCGCCGCCCCCGGACGCGTCCGTGAGCCGGAGACGTCCGAGCGGCGTCGCGGGCCGGGGAACCCGTGAGGGCTCCCCGGGTGTCGCGTACGGTGCCGTGCGGCGGTTCGTCAGCAGCAGTAGCTGTGCCACGAACCGGTACAGCTGCTGCACCCTGTGAGCAGCGCCTCGGTGGCGTCGGTCAGCGCGGCCTCTCCGGCCGCGCCGCCCACGTAGAGCGGGCCGGCCGGGTTGTCGGCGCCGAAGGCCGTCTCGGCGCCCTGGAGCCAGGCGGTGACGATCTCGTCGGTACGGGTGGCGGACATGACGGGCATGCGGTTCCTCCTACGAATCGCCGGGATTGCGCGGAGCTACAGAATCCACCGGAGGATGTCCGTCCGAGATCTGCCAGAACCGGTCATTCTTCGACCGGGCTTCCGGTCGTGTCCGGCCCGGCCCGGAAGCCGCCGCCCCGCGGCCGGCCCCGTATCCGCGGACCGGTGCGCCGGGACTCGTCCGGGGCTCGAACCGAGGTGAGCGGCGGTGTCCGCCCCCGGACGGCCCGGTCCTCCGAACACGCCCGGCCGGGGTGCCGCGGACGGTGACCGTGCTCGTCAAGTGGGGCGGTCCGCCCACATCCGGCCATTCACCGTCCGCCATGCGGACGCTTCGAGCCGCTCCACGAGACCGCGCCGAGGCGTTTCTCGCGGGTGCCGCGCGCCGGACCCGCCGCGGCGGCCAGCAGGCCCTTCGTCTCCAGCGGCAGTTCCACCACCCGTTCCAGAGCGAGACCCGAGCGGTGCAGCAGCGTCCGGTAGTCGTCCAGGGTGCGCTGCCGGCCGCCGTTGACCACCAGCAGGTGCAGGTCCCACAGCGCGGCCAGCGGGCCCGAACCGTCGTCCGTGGCCATCCGCTCCACCACCAGCAGCCGGGCCCGCGGGGACAGTTCCGCCCGCACCCGGCGCAGCAGCCGGACGCAGTGCCCGTCGTCCCAGTCGCCGAGCACGCGGGAGAGCAGATAGACGTCGCCGCCGGCCGGCAGCGGCTCGGCGAACATGTCCCGGCCGTGGAGCTCCACCCGGTCCAGGCCCACGGTGGCCGCCAGATGGGCGCGGGCGTGCGGCAGCGTGTGAGGCAGGTCCACGAGGACGCCCCGGGTCCTCGGCGCGGCGGCCAGCACGGCGGCCAGCAGCCGGCCGCTGCCGCCGCCGACGTCGACCACCCGCTCGCGCCCCGTGAGGTCGAGGACACCGGGCACCGCCTCGAACACGGCGTGACCGGCCTGCATCACCCGCTGGAAGCGCCCCGCCGCCTCCCGGTCGCCCGCGAGGTAGGACAGCAGCGGCTCGCCGTGCGCCAGCTCGAAGCCGGACGTCCCGGTGGTCAGCGCCTCCTCCGCGTGCTCCCAGGCGCGGTAGAACTCCTCCCCGTACAGCAGCGCCATGTCGCGCAGCGAGCCCGGCCGGTCCCGCAGCAGCTCTCCGACCGGTGTGGTGGCCACCGTCCCGTCGCCGTCCGGCTCGAACACCCCGAGCAGGACGAGCAGGCGCAGCAGCCGGTGGACGAGGTCCTCGCGCAGCCCCGTCGCCGCTGCGAGCGCCGCCGGGTCCCGGTGTCCCCCGGCCACCAGGTCGGGCAGCCGCGGCCGGGCGGATAGCCGGGGAAGCGGATGGTGCCCTCGCCGCGGCACTCCGCGAGGACCAGGCCGGGCCGGAGCGTCTCGTACACCTCGACGTCGGTCCACTCCCAGTCGGGGAGCACCTGGAGCGACAGCTCGCCGTGGCGGCGCAGGTTCTCCCGGCCGCGCACCACGAGGGGCCGGCCGACGTCGGTGAAGAACAGGGCGGCCGTGCCGTCCTCGGTGTACAGCGTGTGGCGCCGCAGTCTGCTCTCCCGGTCGGTGCGCAGGAAGGCGTCGACGGTGGCCCGGTCACGGGCGCGTGCGGTGTCCTCGGAGGCGGACATCAGGGGCTCCCTTCTCCTTCGTGGGGGCGGTTCACTGCTGGAGGCTGTGGGGGTGGTTCACGGCTGGAGGCGGCCGGCCCGCCAGCCCTCGGGGCCGCGCGTGTAGCGCAGCCGCTCGTGCAGTCGTCCGGTGCCGTCGGACCAGAACTCCACCTCTTCGGGTACGAGTTCGAGCGCGAGGTACGCGGCGGGGCGCGGCCGCGGTCCGGCGACGGCCAGCCGCGCGGCGCGGTCCCGCAGCGCGGCCACCTCCGCGAGGGAGCCCAGCGGCTCGCTCTGCCGCGAGGCGGCCGTCATCGCGTGCGTGAACACCGGGCGGGCGGCCCAGAGGGCGTCGGCCGTCGCGTCGGGCAGTCGGCGCACCCGTCCGGCGAGGCTGATCTGCCGGCTGGTCTCCCGCCAGTAGAGCAGGCCCGACGCCCGTGGATCGACGGCGAGTTCGCGTTCCTTGCGGCTGCCGCGGTGGGTGGCGAAGACCAGGCCGGTGTCCGTGAACCGGTTGACGGCCACGATCCGGCTCGACGGGCCGCCCGCCGCCGTGGCGGTGGCCAGGGCGAGGGCCCGCGGTTCGCGCACGCCCAGTTCCTCGGCCCGGGCCAGCCAGCGGCGCAGCAGCGCCACCGGGTCGGCGGGCGGGTCGGCGTACTCGGGGAAGGGCAGCCGGACCGTTCCCGTCAGGGTCTCCGACCGGCCGGTGGCGTGCCGGGCGTGTGCGGTCGTGCCGGTGCCGTCAGACATGGATCCTCCCGGGACCCACCGGCAGCAGAACCATCTACGCACAGTCCTGGAGAAGGTGATGGGCTCGGCCTCCCCCAAGGACCCGCTGCAGCTGGACCTGTTCCCGCGGGCTCAGCCTGACGACCCGAGAGCCAGATCTGCCCGCCTCGTCGCTCGACCGGCAGACCGGCGGTGGTCAGGGGCACCCGCGGGCTGGTTGCCGCGAGGGCCGCCGAAGATGGTGGTCCTGCGGCGGGTGACAGTCTGCTCGGTGTCGGCGGTGATCCGGGGGGGGTGCTGGTGCCCTGGTGATCGGCGAGAACGAAGGCGAGGCCCTTGGCCGTTCGAAGGGCGGTGCCGCCGTAGCAGAGGGCCGCTGTGGCAGTGGTGGCGTTCTTCTCGAGCTGGAGCTCGTTTCCTTCCGGCAGGTAGAGCGTGATGCCGGTGGAGCCGCGGCGGATCAGGCGCCGGCCGGCGGTGTCGTAGACGTAGCTGGTGGTGTGGGTGACCTCGGTGAGGGACTCCAGGTGGCCTTCGACATCCCGCTCAAGGGTTTCGAGTGCGCTGTCACCGATCCTCCGGGTCATGGTGTTGCCGTTGTCGTCGTAGGTGTGGTTCTCGGTGCGCGGATCCGTTCCGGTCTGGGTGACCGAAGTCGGGTCGCGCTTGCCGGGAGTGGGGCCCGCGTAGATGCGGACGGTGCCACGGAGGAGTCTGCAGGGGCGTCACACCTCGGCAGGCGGCTGTCGGGCGTGAACTCAACGCCGAGGGGGCGTCCGTCGGTGGCTTCCGATCGGAAGTGTCAGCCGGTCCCGGGCGACCTTGGACTTCGTGAGTCAAAAGGTCGGCCGCAGCCTGCGCCCCTGGTCAAGTCTCCGACCTGAGGCTTCAGTCGGCACTCCGAGCCGGCACGGTGTCCCACCGCTTCTGGGTGCACCGTACGCCCTGGTAGCGACAGAATTTCAGGCCGGAACCCGCTAATGCTCCGCGGAGAACGCAATACGGGCTCGGCGCGGATCCGCCTGGAGGAATACACCTTGCGCTGTCGCTCACGCATTTCCTCGTAGCCAGTCCGGGGCGTCCTGTTGAACTTACGGTGCGGTGACCCCACCACACGTCCACCAGCCTGGGCGCCAAGGGGCCCGGTAGCCGGCGTCCGCGAGGAACTCCACCGCTGGGCCGCTCATCAGGAGCTTGACCAGGCCCGACTCGCCAGCACGGATGGCATCCACACAGCTGCCCGGCCCGGGGACTGCAGAACAGCACCCACCCCTTCTGGCCAGCGAGCACCGCGGCCTTGACGGCGTTCTGCTCGTTCTTCCTGGAGATGAACGCCTCCCGGCCCTTGCGTCCGGCCGGCAGACCCGGATCTCGGTGCCGTCAATGATGCCCGTCTACCCACTGATGCCGATGCAGTCGGTGATCTCGGCCGGTGTCCACCACTGGACGCCGGGACTGATCGCACACCCCCGCTCGGTGAGCAAGGGCCGCATCTCGCCGATCACCCGAGCGCCGATGGAATGGCCGGCCTCGAACCAGCAGGCCGCTCCGCCGCGAGTGGCCCCGTGGCGGAGATGAGCGAGGGCGGCCAGAAGCCGGTCGACGAACACGAACCAGGAAATAAGGGACTTAATGCCCTCTCGGGGGCTTCACGGGCCCACATGTATATGGGCCGCCCATAGAGAGGGTGCCCGGACGTATTTGGCCCGTTGCGCCCGGATCTCGTCATGCAGGGCGCGAGCCACGTCGAAGTTTTCGAGCGACCCGCCGTTGGCAAGCAATTTCGCGTAAAAGCCGTCCGAGATGCGAGCCGCAAGCCAGTCGTCGATCTCCCACAGCGAACCGATGACGTGGCGGAATCCGGCGAGGTGAAATGCCGTCGTAAGGTGCACGGATTCGTCCAGAGTCGCTTCGTTTTCGTTGAATGCCGTGCGGCAGGCCGACAGATAGGCCAAGGCCGCGCCAGACAGCCTCACCCCTGCCAGAGAGCTGACGGTCAGCGGATCTCGTTGGTGATCCTGCAGGAGCAACTTGCTGCGTGACGGATCGGTCGGGTCGTGAGCGCCGTGGCAGGCAAAGTGGACGATCGCGGCGTCGGGCAAATGGGAGAGGACGTTCGCTTTGGTCGCCGCCGAAGGGCTCATGGAGGTGCCGTGGGCGGTGCCATGCCCGGTCAGAACCGTAGCCTCCGGGAAGTGGCGACGGAGAGCCTCGGTTTCCGTGGCTGCGTGACGCAATGGCGCCGCACCGGGTGTTGCCTCCATAGCCACCACCAGGGCTTTCGCCGATACGGGGACGGCGGCGTGGCGGCGGGCGTGGCGCAAAGCCCTGATGGTGGGCGTATAGGAGGAGGCCACTCGGTCCATGACGGTCCTTGAGTCCTGGGCAGAGTGGTACCCAGCGGCATGCACGGGGAGCAGGCTCAGGAGCCCGCTCGTGACCCACCATGTCCGCGGCCAGTCACCGCCCATGGGCGGCGCTGTGGTGAACCCGAGCCGGTCCAGGACGGGTCCTGCCGCTGCATCCCAAAGCCACTCCAGCACCCGGCTTTGGGTTGCCTGTGCCGCTGCGCGCTCTTCAGGCGGAAGCGTGGTGTCGTGCGCATCCCGCAAGGCCTGGTGGAAGGTGGTGACAGTGGCATCGACCGTGTCCATGTCCAGGCCGGGGAGAGGCAGCAGCGTGACGCCTTCAGAAGTGACCAAGAGTGCATCGCTGCGGTACCTGCTGACGTTGATGACGGCGATGGGACCGTGCTGGGCCTCGGCAGTCAACTCCGTCAACTGCGGTGGAAGGTGGAAGGTGGAGAAGCCATCGTGTGCACGTATACGGGCGACCACCGAGTCGAACTGCTCGGCGAGGTCATGCCGGTCCGTGGCGCTCTGTAGGAAGCTGGACTCGGCGACGGCATCTACGGACTGGGGGGTGTCGAGGATGTCGCGAAGCTGGATGTACTCGTCCGCGAGGTCGGGAGCTGTTGCGCGAAGGTCGGTGAGGTCGGTGCGGGTGTCGAGCGACTGGCTCAGTAGGACGCCGCGCCCCTGTTCGAGCAGGGTCAGTGCCCGCTCGGCTCCGGCGGGGCCGTCGGCCTCCAGGACGAGGGCGGCCGCGTCAGCGGCTAGGCGGGCGTGGATGCCTAGCTCATACTGCTGATCGGAGCGGTGCAGCCGACGATGGACCGAATCCGGCAGAAGACGCACAGCGGCTTCCATCAGGTCCGCCACCTGGCCTGTCCGGCCATGCTGGTACGCGAGTGCGGCCGCACTCTGTGCGGCGAAGGCCCGCCAGCTCGGCGGTCCGCTCTTGGTGTTGAGGGCCTGCGTCATGACGGCGAAGGCTTCCTCGTTGTCGGCTTGGACGTCGGCGCTGCCGGCCGCGATACGCAGATGCAGGGCTCCTCCCAGGTTGTTCAGGAGGAAGAGACGGACCGGCAGGTCCTCTGGAGAGGAAGCAACCGCCCTGCGTCCTCGCTCTACCGCTTCATCGATGTCAGCCGGGTCGCGGAAGAACGAGAACCGTTCGGCGAGGGCGTTGGTGAGGCTCGTCAGAGGGTACGCCAGCATGGGGCTGTCGGCCGGGGTGAGCTCCACTGCCTCGCGCAAGGCATCGACAGCTTCGTCCAACTCGGCCCGGTCTCGCGTGTACGAGAAGCGATGACGCAAGGTAATTCCCAGGGCGGACAGGTACATGCGCCGATGGTTGTGCTGCCTTGGAGTGGCTGCCAACGCCCGCCGGGTCAGATCAATTGCCTCATCCAGATCCGACAGGGATCGGCTCCGTTCCGCACGCGAGACGAGTGCCATCGCCACGGTGACGCGATATACCGGCAGGGAGGGATCGCCGGCCGCGCATGCGGCAACGCCGGCGCGTCCGCTCTCGACTGCCTCGTCAATATCTGCTTGCGCTCCCAGGTGGTCGTATCTGTTGCGCAGGGCGCTGGAAAGATTGGTGAGATTCTGCGCTCGGAAGGGGTGTCCCTCGGGCGTGAGTCGGAGAGCTTCGCGGGCACGCCGCACGGATTCACCGAGGTCCCACGACGTTGTGGAGCGTTCATGACCGAGGGCCGTCACTAGGTTCGCCACGAAGCCAGCCCGCTGCGGGGCATGTTCGGGCGTGTTGCTCAGGACCTCTTGGAAGACGGTGATCGCCTCGCTCAAGTCCTCGGGGTCCCCGCGTCGGTC
Source organism: Streptomyces sp. NPDC053513 (assembly GCF_044544765.1). Classification (NCBI taxonomy): domain Bacteria; kingdom Bacillati; phylum Actinomycetota; class Actinomycetes; order Kitasatosporales; family Streptomycetaceae; genus Streptomyces; species Streptomyces sp. NPDC053513. The sequence goes on along the minus strand of NZ_JBITXP010000007.1, from coordinate 118,329 downwards.
GTAGCGGTCCCTCAGCGCGGCGCCCAGGTTGGTGCGCAGCTCCGGCAAGTATTCGCTCCCCATGTCGGCCGTTGCCAGACGCGAGATGTTGATCGCCTCATCAAGGTCGACGATTCCGGTGGCGTTCGCGGCCCGAACGAGCAACACACTGCACAGGTTCGAAGCGCACATCGCGCGCGCCAGACCGGTCGTCGACTGCATCGCGCGCTGCCCGGCCTCCACGGCATCGTCGATATCCGAACGGTTCCCGTTCCTCGTGAACCGCAACACCAGTGAACTCCGCAGGAGTTCGAGTGCCTGGATGACTTCGGAAAGGTCGTCCGAGGGAGTCCTCACCAGCGTGCGCGCCACCTCGATTGCCTCATCCAGTTCGGGAGCGTTCGGGTCGAGTTCGGCTATGTCGAGCAGTGCCGTACCGAGCCGAAGAAGCAAAGAACCCCAGTGCCGTTCGTCCGGCGCCATCTCTTTTGTCCCGCGACGAAGGAGGGCAATGCCTTGACGAAGGTCTGCTTGGGCTCCACTTCGGTCGTGCCGGAGCAGGAGCGATTCCGCCAGCATGCACAGAACCACTCGCGTGTGCTCTCCGTCCGCCGGCAGGCTCGCGAGAAGTTCCTGCGCGGCCGCGATCGAGGCATCGATGTCCTCCTGCTCGCCCACCGCCTTGAAACGGGCACGAAGATCAAGGCAGAGGCCTCGGAGGCACTTGAGCCGGAAGAGGGCCCCCGTGGGCAGGAGCGCGGCGGCCTCCCGGTTGACCTCGATCGCCTCGTCGAGGTCGACCAGCTGATCGCGCAAGTGCGCGCGTAGCGTCAGAGCGTTGGCGAGCTTCGACATGTTGAGTGCGCGGACCTCAGACGACTCTTGGCGTACGGCGCCGACGATCCGGCGCCATGCCATCACGCAGTCGTCGATGAGGTGGGCCTCGTCCGAGGTGCGGGACTTCTCTGTCAGCTCCACGGCCAAACCGAAGGAGGCGTGCGCGATGAGGGGCAGCAGTTCCTGAGGAACGTTCCCTACGCCCGCCATGAAGTGGGCTGTGAAGGCCCTGACCGCGCAGCGGATCTCTTCGCTGCCGTCGAGACCTGCCTCGTGCCGCATGACGGCTCGCATCCAGTACAGGAGGCCGAGCGCTTCCCTGGCCGGCCCGAGGTAGTCCTCGGGGAGAACGGCAGCCAGGCGTCGCGCGTCCTCCATGGCGGACGGTTCCAAGATCGGGGTGTACTCGGCGGCGCGACTCAGACGGGCCACCACCGGCACCGTTCGGTTCTCGATCTCGGTGTGCATTGCTCCCCCGTGCCGTGGTGTGAGAGAAATGACCGTACGATCCGACAGTACGTCAAATTTGCTACACACAAGGGGATATCGGTGTCCGGTAACGTGACACAGGGTGGTCTCGGCGAGCCCGATGCCGATGGTGTGGCATACGTATGCGAGCACGCGGAAGAGATCCGGAGGCAACTGGAACTGACCGGTGATTCGGCGTGCCTCGATCGGCTCCGGCTGGCGGTCCAAGAGGAGCGCGCGGTCTTGGACCTCCTTGAGGAACTCCACGAGGCGGTGCTTGCTTCGGGCGATGCGCTGGGAGTCTTGGGGCGGGGCTCTCGCGGGGTGAGGCCCGCCGGGATCATGGCGGCACGTAGGGAGTCCGTCTTCATCTGTCCACGGCAGCGACGTTGCTCACGCAGTTGGTGGCCGCGTGAGGGGTCGACCGTACCCCCGGTATGCCACATCGACGAGGGAGCGGAAGTCAGGCTCAGGAAAGTGAAGATCTGAGATGGGTGGGCTACTGGGCGAACTCGGGAAGAAGCTTGCCGAACGGTGGCTGACCCTGCTTGTCCTGCCAGGCGTACTGCTGCTGGCAGCGCTGGCATCCGCGGTAACCCTCGGCCATGTCCATGCCCTCGACCTGTCTCGGCTGACCCATGAGATCGACCGATGGGCTGCCTCCCCCCAATGGACGGCGACTGGCAGAGTGGCAGTGGTGTTGGCCGTGATCCTCCTGGCTTCGGCTGTCGTGGGCCTTGTCGCCCAGGCAACAGGCTCCGTCATCGAAAGAATCTCGCTCGCTGCGGGCTGGGATCGATGGCCATGGGGAGCACGGCAGCTGGCCCATCAGCGCACTACCGCACGCCGCGCGCGGTGGGATCGACATGCAGAGACGTATCAAGGGCTCCTCGCCCAAGAACGCGCTCGCATCACCAACCCGTCATCTGCGGTGAGTTCAGAGGTGCAGACGCACGCCATGGCGGAAGCTCGTACGACGATGCTCCGCATCGCTGAGGAACGCCCGACACGACCCACCTGGATTGGGGACCGAATCAACGCCGCCGCCGTTCGGCTGGAACGGCAATTCGATATCGACCTCGGGCTCGTCTGGCCCCACCTGTGGTTGATGCTGCCCGATACGGCGCGCACCGAGATCACTGCGGCAAGGGGTCGTCTTACTGGCGCGACGACTCTGCTGGGCTGGGGCTTGCTCTATGCGGCCATCGGAACCATCTGGTGGCCCGGGCTTCTGATCGCCGCCGTGGTGTGTGCCACCGGCTGGCGCCGTTCCCGCGAGGCGGCAGACGCGTACTCGCTACTTCTTGAAGCATCCAGCCGTCTGTACATTCGCGAGCTCGCCGATCAATTCGGGTTCGACCACAGCGGCCCTCTGAACCCAGAAATCGGCGGGGACTTGAGCGATCACATCAAGGGCCCCTAACGAGCTCGTGCACGGTAAGCGGTGGGGCATCGAGCTCTGAATCGTCGATCATGGCTGCGTGGTGGGGGATGTGACACGCGCAGTGATCACCAGCAACCGGAGGGCCACGGGGCTGTCGGCCGACGTGATCGCTTAACTCGTTCCCGAGGTAGGCCCGTTGTGGCATGATCGCCACCAGGCGAGGCTTGCCTCTCAACCACGGAAGCGGGCCGTGGGCGCCGGCGCGAGGCACCGGCTGGTGTTCGTCGACCGGCTGCTGGCTACCCTCGTCCACCTTCGTCACGGTGTCACTTACGATGCGCTGGCCTGCTGGTTCGGCGTGGACCGCTCCACCATCACCTGGGCCATCGGTGAGGTGCGGCCCCTGCTCGCCGAACGGGGCTGCACCGTCAGCCCGGACGTGCGGCTGCGGACCCTGGTCGAGGTCACCGAGCACCTCATTGCCAGTGAGAAGAGCGGCATCGTCGACCACGCTCGCCAATTAGGGCTGGTCAAGCTCCTGGCCGACGGGCCCGTGGTCGAGGTCCTTGCCGATGCCGGCTGCCAGGGCCTGGGTGCGCAGACCGGCGGACGTGTGGTGACACCGCCGCACCGCAAGTTCAAGAAGAACACCCCAGACTGGTACGAGGAGCTGTACGAGCGACAGCGTAAAGCGCACTCCTCACGCCGCATCCGGGACGAGCACGGCATCGCCCATCTGAAGAACTGGCAGGCACTGGCCTGTCACCTCGGCCGTCGCGAGCACATGGGCGACATCGTCCAAGCTGTCGCGGGCCTGCTGTCCCACCAGCAGAGCGCGGACCTGATCCCGCACAGCAGAGGTGAAATCCGAACCCCCGCCGGGACCCTCGACGTCTCACCGCCTATCGTGCACGAGCTCGTTAGCCTCTGGCCTGCGGGTTGGGCCAGTATCGTGAGCCAGCACGGTCTCCCACCGCTTCTGGGTGTCGGAGCACCACGGCGTGCCCGGGGTCGCCGGTTCCGCGCCCACGGTCCTCGCCGCCGTCGCCGCCGCGACCTCCGCGGTCCGGGTCGGTACGGGAGGGGTGATGCTCCCGAACCACCGGCCGCTCGTCGTGGCCGAGCAGTTCGGCGTGCTCGAAGCCCTCTTCCCCGGCCGGATCGACATGGGGGTCGGCCGTTCGGTGGGCTTCACGGACGGCGTCCGGCGGGCCCTCGGCCGGAACAAGGACGACGCCGACCGGTTCGGGGAGCAGCTCGCCGAGCTCCTCGGCTGGTTCACCGGCGAGCAGACGGCCCACCCCCGGGTGCACGCCCGCCCCGCCGAGGGCCTGCGGGTGCCGCCCTTCGTCCTCGCGACCGGGGAGGGCGCCGGGATCGCCGCTGCCGCCGGGCTGCCGCTGGTCATCGGCGACCTACGCGGCCGTGAGCGGCTGCTGACGGCCGTCGACACGTACCGTGCCGCCTTCCGCCCGTCCCCGTGGGCCGCCGAGCCGTACGTGGTCGTCGCCGGAACGGTCGCGGTGGCCGCCACCGAGGCGGAGGCACGGCGGCTGCTGGTCCCGGAGGCCTGGTCCCTGGCGCACTCCCGCACCCTCGGCGTCTTCCCGCCGCTCGCCCCGCCCGAGCGGATCGAGGGGCTGCCGATGACGGAGAAGCAGCGCGGCTTCTACGAGGCGGGGCTCGGCGGACACGTGCACGGCACGGAGGAGCAGGTGGCGGAGGCGCTGGAGCGGGCGGTGAAGGAGACCGGGGCGCAGGAGGTCATGGTCACCACGAGCACGTACGACCGGGCGGCGCTGAGCGAGTCGTACCGCCGTCTCGCCCGCGCCGTCGGCCTGACCCCGCGGGACGCCTGACGTCACGGGACGCCTGGCCCCGCGGGACACCTGACGTCTCAGGCCGCCTGACGCCTCAGGCCGCCCGACGTCTCAAGCCGCCTGCCGTCCCAGGCCGTCCGACGCCACCGGAGGCGCGCTGTCGGCATCCGTCCGCGACCACCCGGGCGCCGGGGCGCCGCGGCCACCAGGTCCGTCGAGACCCCAGGGACCCACCGGGGCAAACGCGGACCATTCGATAGGGTCACCTCCATGCACGACACCCCCCACGATCCGTATGTCCGCGTCCGTGGTGCCCGCGAGCACAACCTCGACGGGGTCGACGTCGACATCCCCCGCGACGCGCTCGTCGTGTTCACCGGGGTCTCCGGCTCCGGCAAGTCGTCGCTGGCCTTCGGGACGATCTACGCCGAGGCGCAGCGCCGCTACTTCGAGTCGGTGGCGCCGTACGCGCGGCGGCTGATCCACCAGGTGGGGGCGCCCGCGGTCGGTGAGATCACCGGGCTGCCGCCGGCGGTCTCCCTGGAGCAGCGCCGGTCCTCGCCGAACGCCCGCTCCTCCGTCGGTACGGTGACCACCCTCTCCAACTCCCTGCGGATGCTGTTCTCCCGGGCCGGTCGCTACCCGGAGGGAGCCGAGCGGCTCGACTCCGACGCCTTCTCCCCCAACACGGCGGCGGGCGCCTGCCCTTCGTGTCACGGCCTCGGGACGGTCCACGACACCAGCGAGGAACTCCTCGTCCCCGACCCCGACCTGTCGATCCGTCAGGGGGCGATCGCCGCCTGGCCGGGCGCCTGGCAGGGGAAGAACCTGCGGGACGTGCTCGACGCCCTCGGTCACGACGTCGACCGGCCGTGGCGGGAGCTCGACGCGAAGGACCGGGAGTGGATCCTCTTCACGGACGAGCAGCCGGTCGTCACCGTGCACCCGGTGCGGGAGGCGGACCGCATCCAACGCCCTTACCAGGGAACGTACATGAGCGCCCGCCGCTACGTCCTGCGCACCTTCTCCGACTCGAAGAGCCCGTCCCTGCGGGCGAAGGCGGAGCGGTTCCTCACCAGCGCGCCCTGCCCGGCGTGCGGCGGCGGCCGGCTGCGGCCCGAGGCGCTCGCGGTCACCTTCGCCGGCCGGAACGTCGCCGAGCTCGCCGCGCTGCCGCTCACGGCCCTGTCCGGCCTCCTGTCGACGGAGGCGGCGACGGAGGACGCCTCGGAGACCGCGCGCGTCCTCACCGCGGACCTCGTCGCCCGGATCGGCACGGTCACCGAGCTCGGCCTCGGCTACCTCAGCCTGGACCGCGCCACGCCCACCCTGTCCAACGGCGAGCTCCAGCGGCTGCGGCTCGCCACGCAGCTGCGCTCGGGCCTCTTCGGCGTGGTGTACGTCCTCGACGAGCCCTCCGCCGGGCTGCACCCGGCCGACACCGAGGCCCTGCTCGTGGTCCTCGACCGGCTCAAGGCGGCCGGGAACTCGGTCTTCGTCGTCGAGCACCACCTCGACGTCGTGCGCCACGCCGACTGGCTCGTGGACGTCGGCCCGCGCGCCGGAGTGCACGGCGGACGGGTGCTGCACAGCGGCCCGCCGGAGGAACTGGCCGGCGTCGAGGCGTCCGCGACGCGGCGGTTCCTCTTCGACCGGGGCCCCGCGCCCGCGCGGACGGTGCGGGAGCCGGCGGGCTGGCTGCGCCCGGGGCCGGTCACCCGGCACAACCTGCGGGCGGTGGACGCCGCCTTCCCGGTCGGCGTCCTCACCGCAGTCACCGGTGTCTCCGGCTCCGGAAAGTCCACCCTGGTGGACGCGCTCTCCGAGGAGGTGGAGGGCGTGGACCGCCTGGTGACGGTGGACCAGCGCCCGATCGGCCGGACCCCGCGCTCCAACCTCGCCACGTACACCGGACTGTTCGACGTCGTGCGCAAGCTCTTCACGGAGACCGAGGAGGCGAAGGCACGCGGGTACAGGGCGGGCCGCTTCTCCTTCAACGTGCCCGGCGGCCGCTGCGAGACCTGCCAGGGCGAGGGCTTCGTCTCGGTGGAGCTCCTCTTCCTGCCCAGTACGTACGCGCCCTGCCCCGACTGCCACGGCGCCCGCTACAACCCCGAGACCCTCCAGGTGCGGCTGCGCGGCCTCACCGTCGCGGAGGTCCTCGACCTGACCGTCGAGTCCGCCGCCGCCTTCTTCGAGGACACCCCCGCGGCGGCCCGCAGTCTGCGCACCCTCCTCGACGTGGGCCTCGGCTATCTGCGGCTCGGGCAGCCGGCCACCGAGCTCTCCGGCGGGGAGGCGCAGCGCATCAAGCTCGCCTCCGAGCTCCAGCGGCCGCACCGCTCCCCCACCCTGTACGTGCTCGACGAGCCGACGACCGGCCTGCACCCGGCGGACGTCGAGGTCCTGATGCGCCAGCTGCACGGCCTCGTGGACGCCGGGCACTCGGTGGTCGTCGTCGAGCACGACATGGACGTCGTCGCCACCGCCGACTGGGTCGTCGACCTGGGCCCGGGCGGCGGCGACCGGGGCGGGCGGATCGTGGCGGCGGGTCCTCCGGACCGGGTGGCGCGGGCGGCGGACAGCCGCACCGCGCCGTACCTGGCCCGGGCCCTCTCCGGACGGCCCTGAGGGGCCCCCGCGCACGGGGCGGGGCCGTGGGCGCCGCCCGCGGGCCCTGTGGAACAGTGGCGGTCCCGAGGAAAGGCGGCGCACGATGACGAACGGCGAGTACGACGGCGCCCGGGTGCTCGACGACCCGGTGGGCGAGTCGTTGCGCGGCCGCCACGCGGACCTGGGACGCCGGTGCGGTCGCGCCGCCACCTATCTGCCGGAGGTCGCGACCTTCTCGGCGGTGCCCGCCGACGCGGACGCGGCGGACTGGGCCGACCTCGCCCGTCTCCTCGGCCGGGACGCCTTCGCCGACATGTTCAGCTGCACGGCGGTCCCGCCGCCGGACTGGAAGCCGGTCTTCCTCCTCGAAGGCCGGCAGATGGTCCGGTCCGCCGGTGCCCGGCCGGGGGCGGCCCGTGCCGCGGCCGGCACCGAGGTGGTCGAGCTCGGCGCGGCCGATGTGCCCGAGATGCTCGACCTGACCGCGCGCACGCGGCCGGGACCGTTCTGGCCGCGCACCCACGAGCTCGGCACCTACCTCGGGATCCGCGCGGGCGGCAGGCTGGTGGCCATGGCGGGCGAGCGGCTCCGGCCCCCGGGCTGGACCGAGCTCAGCGCCGTCTGCACGGACCCCGAGGCGCGCGGGCGGGGGTATGCGGCCCGCCTCCTGGACGCGCTCGTCGCCCGCGTGCTGGACCGGCAGGAGCGCCCCTTCCTGCACGTGGCCGAGGAGAACACCGCGGCGATCACGCTCTACGAACGCCTCGGCTTCACCAGCCGGAAGCACGTGACCTTCCGCGGCTTCCGCACCCCGTAAAGGCGCCGGGAGGCGGTCGACCGGAGGCACCGGGACGCGGTCGGGCTGAGGCACCGGGACGCGCTCGGCCGGAGGCGCCGGGACGCGGTCCGCCGGAAGCTCCGGGACGCGATCGGGCTGCGGCACCGGGACGCGCTCGGCCGGAGGCGCCGGGGTCGGCGGCGGGCGGCGCGGCGGCCCGGGGACAGCGGCGGGCGGCGCGGCGGCCCGGGGTCAGCGGCGGGCGGCGCGGCGGCCCGCCACCACGTCGGCGACGGCCGCGGCGAGCGCGGCCCCGACGAAGGCGATCGAGACGAGGAGGCCGTGGTCGTAGGCGGTGGCCCAGCCGTCCTGGGCGACCTGGGCGAAGAAGACCGAACCGACCGCGGCGATGCCGACCGCCGAGCCGACCCGCTGGCCGGTCTGCAGGGTCCCTCCGGCGCTGCCCGCGTGGCGCACCGGCACCTCGGAGAGGGTGAGGGTCTGGTTCGGGGAGATCACCAGGCCGCTGCCGATCCCCGCGAGGAGCAGCGGGGCGAGCAGCGCCCAGCCCGCACCCCGGCCGGGCACCTGGTGCACCGCGAACGCCGCCCCGGCGAGACCGATCGCCACCGTCGCCAGGCCGAAGACCACGAGCGGCCGGCCGAAGCGGTCCACGAGCCGGCCGCCGATCCCGGCCGCGACCGCCGAGCCCAGGGCGAAGGGGGTGAGGGTGAGCCCGGCCTGGAGCGCGGTGTAGTGCAGTCCGTTCTGCAGGTAGAGCGTGCTGACGAAGAAGATCGAGGTGAAGCCCGCGAAGTAGAGCAGGATCAGCAGCGAGCCGAGCCAGTAGGACCGGACGTGGAAGAGCTCCAGGTCGACGAGGGGTTCGGCGCCCGATCGGGCGCAGCGGCGCTCCCATCCCACGAAGACCGCGAGCAGCGCGGCGGCGACGAGGACGAGCAGGTACTTCTCGTCCCCGGGCCACTGCCGGGACTGGACGAAGGGCAGCAGCAGGGCGAGGACGGCGGCGCCGAGGAGCACCACGCCGACGGGGTCGAGGCGGCCGAGCCGCACCGGTTTGGCGTCCGGGGTGTCGGGGAGCAGCCGCCGGGCGAGGAACAGGCACACGATGCCGATCGGGAGGTTGACGTAGAAGACCCAGCGCCAGCCGTCCTCGGCTCCCGCCCCCTGGATCAGCAGCCCGCCGAGGAGCGGTCCGACGGCGGTGGAGATGCCGACGACGGTGCCGAACATCCCGAAGGCCCTGCCGCGCTCGGCCCCCCGGAACATCTGCTGGATGAGCGCGGAGATCTGTGGTGAGACGAGGGCTCCGGCCGCTCCCTGGACCAGCCGCGAGACCACCAGCCAGAGGCTCGTCTGGGCCGCTCCGCAGGAGGCCGAGGCGAGCGTGAAGAGCGCGAGGCCGACCATGAAGACGCTGCGCCGGCCGCGCGCGTCCCCGAGCCGTCCGGCCGGGATGAGGAAGAGGCCGAAGGCGAGCGCGTACCCGGAGACCACCCACTGGAGGTCCGACTCGGGGGTGTTCAGCCCGGAGCGGATGGAGGGCAGCGCGACGTTCACGATCGACACGTCGAGGAGGGTCATGAAGCCCGCCACGAGGCAGACGCCGAGCGCCTTCCACCGGTTCGGGCCCGGTTCCTCCTGCTGCCGGCGCAGGGCCTGTGCCGACTCTTGCCGGGTCACGTGTCCTCCTGGTTCCCTCGGGTACGGACCGGTGGACGGCGCGCGACACGGACGTGTGCGCCTCCCGGCCCGCGAAGCCCGAGTACCCGGCGGGTGCGTTCCCGATTCCTCCTTTTCGTGGAGATCATCCGTTGTCGTCGGCAAATGCCGCGAACCCCGCCCGGGGCGCCTTCGGGGCGCCCGGGGCGGGGAAGGGTCCGGCGTCCGTCAGGCCGCCGTGTCGAAGGTGTAGTGGGGCGTGTGGTCCAGCATGTCCGCGGGGGTCACGTCGTTCCACGGGCGCATGGTGTCGTGGAGGTCCACGACGTTCCGGGTGCCCGCGGCCGGCAGGTACGCCGAGCGGGGGTGGCGGGCCTGCCAGTCGGCCCACAGCTTGTCGACGAAGGCGTGGTGCAGCCAGAAGACGGGGTCGTTGGGCGAGACGCCGGTGGCCATCTGGCCGCCGACCCAGACGTGGACGCGGTTGTGGAGGTTCACCCCGCGCCAGCCCTCCAGGTGGTTGCGGAAGCCGTCCGAGGCGCTGTTCCAGGGGGCGGTGTCGTAGGTCTCCATGGCGAGGACGGAGTCCACCTCGGCACGGGTGGGGAGCTGCCGGCCGGCCGCGCCGAGGTCGCGCCGGAGGTAGTCGCGTCCGTCGACGCGGACGTTGATCGGCCAGCGGCCGCCGGTCCGGGCGAAGGGGCCGTCCGTGACCTGGCCGTCGCGGGCGCGGCCGGTGCCGCCGAGGAAGTCGGGCGCCCACAGCGAGGAGCGGGGGGTGCGGTCGGCGGTCCAGTCCCAGTAGGGCAGGGTGACGGTCGCGTCGACGGACTTGAGCGCCTCCTCGAACTCCATGAGGAAACGCCGGTGCCAGGGCAGGAAGGACGGCGAGCGGTGGCCGACGCGGTCGCCGTCGTCGGTGTCGCTCATGATGAAGGCGTTGTGCGTGGTGACGAAGGTGTCGTACCGCCCGGAGCGCTTGAGCTCCAGGAGGGCGGCGGTGAAGCGCCGCTTCTCGTCGGCGGTGAGGGTGGCCTGGTTCTTGCGTACGGTCATGGTGGTGCCGCTCCTGGATCGGTCAGCCGAGGGTGAGGGGTACGAGCGGGGCGCCCTGGAGCTCCCGGACGGCCGCGCGGGCCAACGCCCTGGGCGTGGCGACGGGCTCGTAGTGGTTGATCACGCTGATCCAGGTGCCGTCCGCGTTCCGCATGACGTGCAGTTCCCGACCGTCGATGGTGACGGAGTAGCCGCCCGCGTGGTGTTCCCCGTGGTGGCCGCCGCCGTGCGCGGGCCCGCCCTGGATGCGGCGGCCCTGGTAGACCTCGTCGAAGGGGGCCGGGTCGGAGTCGGCCGCCGGGGCGGCCGCGCGGGGAGCCGAGGCCGCGGCCTGCCCCGTCCGGGCGAGGACCGTGACGGCGCCCGCGGCGCCTGCCGCGACGCCGAGGGCCCGGCGACGGGTGATGCTGGACATGAGAAACCCCCAAGTGGTCTGTGCGACCGGGGGTTTGGTCATATGCCCCCGGCAGGGTCCATCAGTACCCGGGGGTCTCGGCGCGTCGGAAATCGCCGGCCGGCGGTTGGCCGCGAAGTGGTCAACCTGCCGCGAAAGGTGCAATTTTGAACGGATTCGATCTTACTGTTCCGGCGCGCGGAAGCGCCCCGGAGCGAAGATCTTGCGGAGAAGATGATCATTCCGTGAACGATCTTTCGCGCCGGGGCGCCGTGTGTGGCGGAGCCCACGCCCTCGGATTGTCCGGATCCGGCCTCAGCTCCGGCCGGCCTTCCGCCGCGCCCGCAGCCACTCCCTGTTCATCGCCGCGATCGACGGGAGCGGGATGCCCTTCGGGCAGGCCGTCGCGCACTCGCCCGTCAGGGTGCACCCGCCGAAGCCCTCCGCGTCCATCTGGGCCACCATGTCGAGGACCCGGGTCTCGCGTTCCGGGGACCCCTGGGGCAGGACGTTCAGGTGGTTGACCTTGGCGGAGGTGAAGAGCATCGCCGAGCCGTTCGGGCAGGCCGCCACGCACGCGCCGCAGCCGATGCACTCGGCGTGCTCGAAGGCGGAGTCCGCGTCGGCCTTCGGGACCGGCGTGGCATGGGCCTCCGGGGCCGAGCCCGTCGGGGCCGTGATGTAGCCGCCGGCCTGGATGACGCGGTCGAAGGCGGAGCGGTCGACGACGAGGTCCTTGACGACGGGGAAGGCGGAGGCGCGCCAGGGCTCGACGTCGATGGTGTCGCCGTCGCGGAAGGACCGCATGTGGAGCTGGCAGGTCGTGGTGCGCTCCGGCCCGTGCGCGTCGCCGTTGATGACGAGGCTGCACGCGCCGCAGATGCCCTCGCGGCAGTCGTGGTCGAAGGCCACGGGCTCCTCCCCGCGCAGGATGAGGTCCTCGTTGAGGGTGTCGAGCATCTCCAGGAAGGACATGTCGGGCGAGATGCCGTCCACCGCGTAGGTGACCATGGCCCCCTCGGTGTCGCCGTTCTTCTGGCGCCAGACGCGCAGGTCGATCCTCATGCGTAGCTCCGCTGGGTGGGGTGGACGTACTCGAAGACGAGGTCCTCCTTGTGGAGGACGGGCGGGCGGTCCCGACCGGTGCCGCGCTCTCCCGGGGGACGGCCCCCGGGCCCCTGGAACTCCCAGGCCGCGACGTACGCGAACTCCTCGTCACGGCGGGCGGCCTCGCCGTCCGGGGTCTGGGACTCCTCGCGGAAGTGGCCGCCGCAGGACTCGGCGCGGTGGAGCGCGTCGAGGCACATGAGCTCGGCGAGCTCCAGGTAGTCGACGATCCGGTTGGCCTTCTCCAGGGACTGGTTGAACTCCTCGCCGGTGCCGGGGACCTTGACGCGGCGCCAGAACTCCTCGCGGATCTCGGGGATGCGGCGCAGGGCCTCGGTCAGGCCCTCCTCGGTGCGGGCCATGCCGCAGTACTCCCACATGAGTTCGCCGAGTTCGCGGTGGAAGGAGTCGGGGGTGCGGTCGCCGTCGACGGAGAGGAGGAGGTTCAGCCGGTCCTCGGTCTCGGCGAGGACGTCGCGGACCGCAGGGTGGTCGTCGGTGACGGGCTCGCCGTGCGGATGACGGGCGAGGTAGTCGTTGATGGTGGCGGGAAGGACGAAGTAGCCGTCGGCGAGTCCCTGCATGAGGGCGGAGGCGCCGAGCCGGTTGGCCCCGTGGTCGGAGAAGTTGGCCTCGCCGATGGCGAAGAGGCCGGGAATCGTGGTCTGGAGGTCGTAGTCGACCCAGAGTCCGCCCATCGTGTAGTGCACGGCGGGGTAGATCCGCATGGGGACCTCGTACGGGTTCTCGGCGGTGATCCGCTCGTACATCTCGAAGAGGTTGCCGTACTTCTCCTCGACGGCCGCGCGGCCCATCCGCCGGATCGCGTCGGCGAAGTCCAGGTAGACCCCCTGTCCGCCGGGGCCGACGCCCCGCCCCTCGTCGCAGACGTTCTTGGCGGCGCGGGAGGCGATGTCGCGGGGGACGAGGTTGCCGAAGGAGGGGTAGATCCGCTCCAGGTAGTAGTCGCGCTCGTCCTCGGGGATGTCGGCGGCCGGGCGGGTGTCGCCCTTCGCCTTCGGCACCCAGATGCGGCCGTCGTTGCGCAGCGACTCGCTCATCAGGGTCAGCTTGGACTGGTGGTCGCCGGTGCGCGGGATGCAGGTGGGGTGGATCTGGGTGAAGCAGGGGTTGGCGAAGTACGCGCCGCGCCGGTGCGCCCGCCAGACGGCGGTGGCGTTGGAGTTCATGGCGTTCGTCGACAGGTAGAAGACGTTGCCGTAGCCGCCGGTGGCGAGGACGACCGCGTCGGCGTAGTGGGTGGAGATCCGTCCGGTGATCAGGTCGCGGGCGACGATGCCGCGGGCCCGTCCGTCGACGACGACCAGGTCGAGCATCTCCGTACGGGCGTGCATCTCGACGTTCCCGGCGGCGATCTGCCGGGACAGCGCCTGGTAGGCGCCGAGGAGGAGCTGCTGCCCGGTCTGGCCGCGGGCGTAAAAAGTGCGGGAGACCTGGACGCCGCCGAAGGAGCGGGTGTCGAGGAGTCCGCCGTACTCGCGGGCGAAGGGGACGCCCTGGGCCACGCACTGGTCGATGATCTCGACGGAGATCTGGGCGAGGCGGTGGACGTTGGACTCGCGGGCCCGGAAGTCGCCGCCCTTGACCGTGTCGTAGAAGAGGCGGTGGACGGAGTCGCCGTCGTTGCGGTAGTTCTTGGCGGCGTTGATGCCGCCCTGGGCGGCGATGGAGTGGGCGCGGCGCGGGGAGTCCTGGAAGCAGAACTGGACGACCTGGTAGCCCTGTTCGGCGAGGGTGGCGCCGGCGGAGCCGCCGGCGAGGCCGGTGCCGACGACGATGATCCGGTGCTTGCGGCGGTTGGCCGGGTTGACCAGCTTCGCCTCGAAGCGGCGGGTGTCCCAGCGCTCGGCGACGGGCCCGGCGGGGGCCTTGGTGTCGGCGATCGGCTCGCCGGTGATGTAGTCGAGGTGGCTCGTGTCGGGGTAGCTCATGGTCAGCTCACCACTCCGGTCATGACGGCGACGGGGACGGAGACGAAGCCCGCGGTCAGGACGAGCGCGAGGGTGTCGGCGAGGGCCTTGAGGAGGCGCTCGCGGCGGGCGTTGCCGACGCCCAGGGTCTGGGCGGCGCTCCAGAAGCCGTGGCGGACGTGGAGGCCGAGGGCGAGCATGGCGGTGATGTAGACGACGTTGCCGTACCAGGTGGAGAAGGTGTCGACGACGTTCTGGTAGGGCTTGCCCTCCTCGAAACCGCCGGGGTGGACGGTGCCGGTGGTCAGGTCGAGGAGGTGCCAGACGATGAAGAGGCCGAGGATCACCCCGCCCCAGCGCATGGTGCGGGTGGCGTAGGAGGCGCCCCTGCGGCGGTGGACGTACGCGGTGGGGCGGGCCTTCAGGTCGCGGCGGCTGAGCTGGTACGCGGAGACGGCGTGGGCGACGACGGCGGCGAGGAGCACGATCCGGACGATCCACAGGGCCCAGTGGTGGTGCAGGACCGGGGCGCCCATGACGCGCAGCCAGTGGCCGTAGGCGTTGAACTCCTCGGGGCCGAAGAAGACCTTGAGGTTGCCGGCGACGTGGGCGACGAGGTAGCCGAGCATGGTCAGCCCGCTGACGGCCATGACCGTCTTCTTGCCGAGGGTCGACGACCAGAATCCGCGGGACGGGGTCGGGGCGGGGGACGGCGGGCGGGCGGCCGTCCGCGCCCTCGTGGGTGCCAGAGCCATGTCCTCGACGCTAGGGCCGAAGGGCCCGAGAGGTCCAAGACATGGTCCGGCTGATCTCAATAGGCTGCACCTATTCACATCCCCTACGCTGGGGGCATGCAGTTCCAGCAGCTCCTCTACTTCGTCGCCGTGGCCGAGACCCGGCACTTCACCCGGGCCGCCGAACGCGTCCACGTCTCGCAGCCCTCGCTCTCCCAGCAGATCAAGGCCCTGGAGCAGGAGCTGGGCGCGGAACTCTTCAGTCGCGCCCGGGGGAACATCACCCTCACCGACGCGGGCGAGGCCCTGCTGCCGCTCGCGCGGCGGATCCTCGCCGACACGGAGACGGCCCGCATCGAGGTCCAGGAGCTGGCCCAGCTCAAGCGGGGCCGAGTGCGGCTCGGCGCGACGCCGAGCCTGTGCACGGGGCTCCTCCCGGACGTGCTGCGGACCTTCCACGACCTGCATCCGGGGATCGAGCTGCTCATCGAGGAGGGCGGCTCGCACGACCTCGTACGGGAGCTGGCGCGCGGCGCGCTCGACCTCGCGCTCGTCGTCCTCCCGCTGCCCTCCCCCTCCCCCGCCCTGACGACGGTCGAGCTGCTGACGGAGGACCTCGTCGTGGTCTCCGCCGCGTCGGAGCCGCCCCCGCGTCGGCCGGTGCGGATCAAGGACCTGCGGGACCAGCCCCTGGTCATGTTCCGGCACGGCTACGACCTGCGGGAGCTGACCGTGGCGGCCTGCCGGGCGGAGGGCTTCGAGCCGACGTTCACCGTCGAGGGCGGGGAGCTGGACGCGGTGCTCGGTTTCGTACGGGCGGGGCTCGGGCTCGCGGTCGTGCCGGCGATGGTCGCGGGGCGCGCGGGGCGGGACCTCCGGGTGACGGCCCTCGCCCGGCCGGGGCTGCGGCGGACGATCGCCCTCGCCCACCGCAGCGACGTGGCCCCGCCGAGAGCGGCCCGCGAACTCCAGAACCTCCTCCTGCACCACCCCTGACCCGACGGGGCCCGGTGCGGGGGTGCCGTCCCTCAGGGCGTGGGCTCCCGCGGGCAGGGGATGGTCAGGTGGCGTCTGCCAGGAGGAGGGTGTGGATGCGGTCCGGGGCGCCGGGACGGGCGTAGTACCAGCCCTGGGCCGTGTCGCAGCCCAGGTCACGGAGCTGACGCGCCTGGGCCCCGGTCTCCACGCCCTCGACGGTGACCGCCAGCTCCAGGCTGTGGGCCAGCGAGACGATCCCCTCGACGATCTTGAGGTCGACCGGGTCCACCGGGTGCTGCTGCATCCCCCGGGTGAAGGAGCGGTCGAGCTTCAGGACGCTCACCGGCAGCCGCCGCAGATTGGCGAGGTTCGAGTAGCCGGTGCCGAAGTCGTCGAGCGCGATGTCCACGCCCATCTCGGCGAGTTGCCGCAGCGGTTTCAGGAGGTCCTCGTCGGCGCCGATGAGGGCGGACTCGGTGACCTCCAGGCAGAGCGCGCCCGGCTCCAGGCCGGAGCGCTCCAGGACGTCGACGGTGTCGGCGACCAGGCGCGGGTGGTGGAGCTGCGTCGGGGAGAGGTTGACGTTGATGCGCAGCGGGCCGCCGTCGGAGTGCCGGGTCCGCCAGAAGCGGGCCTGGCGCACGGCCTCCTGGAGCACCCAGCGGCCGAGCGGCACGATGAGGCCGGTGTCCTCGGCGAGCGGGATGAACTGGTCGGGGCCGAGCACCCCGTGCTGCGGGTGGCACCACCGGACGAGGGCCTCCGCGCCGTGCACGCTGCCGTCGTCGAGGTGGACGAGCGGCTGGTACTCGATGAAGAACTCGCCGCGCTCCAGGGCGGTCGGCAGGGCGGTGGTGAGCCCGTGCCGGGTGATGGCGCGGGCGTCGGCCTCCGGGTCGGCGACCTCGAAGCGGTTGCCGCCCGCCGACTTGGCCCGGTACATGGTGATGTCGGCGCTGCGGAGCACCTCGGCCGGGGTCCGCTCCCCCGCCGGTCCCTCGACGACGCCGAGGCTGCCGCGGACGGTGAGTTCGCGGCCGTCGATGCGGAGGGGGGTGGCGAGGGCGGCGAGGATGCGGTCGGCGAGTTCGGTGACGTCCCGTCGTCCGCCGGCGCCGGTGGTGAGGGCGACGAACTCGTCGCCGCCGAGCCGGGCGACCATCTCGCCGGCGCCGGTGACGCAGCTCTGCAGCCGGTCGGCGACCTCGACGAGCAGCCGGTCGCCGGTGGAGTGGCCGAGGCTGTCGTTGATGACCTTGAAGCCGTCGAGGTCGAGGTAGCAGAGGCCGAAGCGGGCGTTCTCGCCGGGGGCGAGCGCCTTCTCCAGGCGTTCGAAGAACAGGGTCCGGTTGGGCAGTCCGGTGAGCGCGTCGTGGGTGGCCTCGTACCTCAGGCGCAGATGGAGCAGGCGCCGTTCGGTGGTGTCCTCCATGAGGGCCAGCTGGTACTGCGGGGCGCCGTCGGCGTCCCGGAGGAGCGAGACGGTGAGGTTGGTCCACAGAACCGTTCCGTCACCGCGGTAGAACGGCTTCTCGACGCGGTAGTGCTCACGCTCGCCGCGGACCAGCTCCTCGTACAGCTTCCAGACGTGCGGTCCGTCCTCCGGGTGCACCCACTCGCTGACCTTCCGGCCGCGCACCTGGCCCTCCATCCCGCCGAACATGCGGGTGAGGGTCTCGTTGACCTCCAGGACGTTGCCGTCGAGGTCGGCGATGCCGATGCCTATGGCCGCCCCGTCGAAGACCGCGCGGAAGCGGCTCTCGGTGGCGTGCAGGGCGATCTCGGCGGCGCTGCGGGCGGTGAGCGCGGAGCGGGCGATGGCCTCCTGCTCGGTGAGGGTCCGCTCGCGCAGGGCCCCCGCGTAGCCGACGGCCATGGCGTGCTGGAGCCGGGCGCAGCGGGCGCGGAGTTCCTCGGCGGGGAGGTCCGACTCCGTACCGCAGTAGAGCACCAGGTACGAGTCGACGACGCCGAGGCTGCGGCCGAGCGCGTCCGGGTCGGTGCAGTGGGCGGCGACGAGGGCCGCGCCGGTGCGCTGGGCCGGTGCCGTGTCGAAGGGCCGGGCGTGCAGGGCGTCGCACAGGGTGCGGGCCAGCGGCAGCAGGTGTCCTTCGAACTCGGCGCGGGTCAGCGAGGTGGCGGTCACCGGGAAGATCGCCCGGCTCCAGATGGTGACGAACCGCCTGAGTCTGTCCTCCGGGCCGTCGGCTTCGGCGACGGCGCCGGACGGCTGCGACGGGACCTTCACGCCTTGCGCCCCACCCCTGCGAACCCGGAGAAGGCGTACGGATCCTCCTCCTCGGCCGGGCCGTCCGGCCGCCAGAGCGGCATGGGGACGAGTCCGGGCTCGATCAGTTCGGTGCCGTCGAAGAAGCGGGCGATCTCGCCGCTCGACCGCATCACCAGGGGGTTGCGGATGTCGCGGTAGACCTCGACGGCGCCGCCGGCCCGTTCCTCGGGGAGGGGGATGCCCTCGTACGAGGCGTGGGTGAGGACGAGGAGGCTGCCGGGGGCGAGGGCGTCGATCAGTTCGGCGACCGCCTCGTGGGGCCGGTCCTCGTCCTCCAGGAAGTGCAGGACGGCGACGAGGAGCAGGGCCACCGGCCGCTCCAGGTCGAGGAGTCGGGTCACCTCGGGGCTGTGCAGGATCTCGGCGGGCTTGCGCAGGTCGGCGGCGACGACGGCCGCGCTGTCGTCGCCCTCCAGGACGGCGCGGCTGTGGGCCACGGCGACGGGGTCGTGGTCGACGTAGACGACCCGGGCGGCGGGGGCGGCGGCGCGGGCGACCTCGTGCACGTTGCCGAAGGTGGGGATGCCGGAGCCGATGTCGAGGAACTGGGTGACGTCGTTGTCAACGGCGTGGCGGACGGCGCGCCGCATGAAGGCGCGGTTCGCCTGCATGATCTTGGGCAGGCCAGGCATGAACTCCATGGCGTTGCGCGCCGCTTCCCGGTCCACTTCGAAATTGTGCGAGCCGCCCAGATAGAAGTCGTACATACGGGACACGCTCGGTACCGAAATGTCGATACCGGGCGGGGCCCAGGCGGGACGCTCCATCGATGTCTCCAACAAGTCGCCATGGGGGATACGGCCATGTGTTCGCGGCCGGTGTTCGAGGTGAGGCTACTGATCGCCCGCCGGGAGAGCGAGTAGAAACGGAAATTCGCGGTCCGTTCTTGGTCACACGCCATTGGCACGTGCTCCTGGAACGCAGACTTCACGCCTTCAGGCTGTGCAAATTCACGTGCATATGAGCGTGCGTCGGTTCCCGGGAGGCCGCCGACCGCGCCCGACGGGACCCCAGGTCCCTTCCGTACCTCGGCTGTTGCCGTTCTCCGGGCCGGTCGCCGGTGCAGGATGCCCTGCCGGCCGGCCCGTCCGACAGGGCGACAACCGGACAGTTCTCCGTCGGAAGGCCTGAACGAGCCGTGTCGGCCACCCGTCCGCAATCATCGCGACCGCAATACCGGGCATTGCGCCGAATCCGTCACCGACACCCGGCGAAACGTCAAGTCCTCACATCCGGAGATCCCCTCCATCTGGCGAATCCCGCGTGATTCCGCCCCGGCGCGCCCCGGATGTGATCAAGCTCGACGGCGTGTCTCTGTACGGATCACTCCTCGCGCGGCCGCTGGCGGCCCTCGGTCTCGTGTGGCTGCTCACCGCACCGGTGCCCGCCGCCGCCGACGCCTGCGCCTACGCCTCGACCGACTCGGGCGGTTCGCAGATCGCGGTGGCGGTCGCCGGCGGCGGCCACCACGACGTCGACGACCAGGGGAACGGTGGCGGGAAGGGCCACGGCAAGGGCAAGGGCCACGAGCACCACGGCAACGGCAAGGGCAAGGGGCACGGGCATCACCACCACCCGACGCCCTGCGATCCCGAGCCGCCCCCGCCGTGCCCGACGCCCACGCCGACGCCTCCGCCCTCCCCGACGCCGACGCCCGAGCCCCCGAAGCCCTCCCCGTCCCCGAAGCCGACGCCGAAGCCCGAGCCGCCTCCGCCGCCCGCGCCGAAGCCGGTCCCGCCCCGGCCGGTGCCGAAGCCGCCGGCCACCGGACCCGCGCCCCGCCCGGAGCCGCCGTCCCCCGCGCCCCCGGCCCCCAGGCCGCCGGAGCCCGCGCCCGCGCCTCCGCCGTCCCCGACCCCGCCGCCCACCGTGCGGCCCCGGCCGCCGTCCCCCTCCCCCGTGGTGCTGCCCCACTACCGCCCGGCGACGCACACCAAGCAGAAGGGGGGCACCTCCGTCGTCACCGCGACGCTGATGATCACCGCCCCGGCCGTCCTGGCGACGGCGATCCTGCGCCCCCGGTCGAAATGACCCGCCGTCCCCCTCATCCGCCGCCCCTCTGATTCCCGCCGGAGGAACCATGTCCGAATGGCTTGTTCTCTCTCTCGCGATGGCCGCAGCCTGTGCCGTCGTGCTCACCATCGTCGTCATCAACAACCGCCGGATCCCCGAGGACGACGACCCCAGCGAGACCCCCGACGTCATCGAGTACATGACGATGATGATCGGCGTGATCTACGCGATCGTCCTCGGTCTGGCCATCGCCGGCGTCTGGGAGGCCCGGGGGGCCGCCCAGGAGACCGTGCGGCAGGAGGCCCAGGCGATGCACGAGATCTCGGCGCGCGCCGAGGTGTACCCGCAGGAGGTCCGTTCCCGGATCCGCGCCGACGTCGACGCGTACGTCTCGTACGTGGTCCACGACGAGTGGACGTACATGGCCGATCACGGCGAGCTCAGCGACGAGGGCACCGCGCTCCTGGAGAAGGTGCGGCGCAGCGTCACCGACTACCAGCCGGCCAACGACTTCGAGGGGCAGGCGTACCAGCCGCTGGTGGACCAGGTGACCCTCGCCGACGACGCCCGGAACGCGCGCGGGCAGAGCGCCGGCGAGACGATGCCGGGGGTGGTCTGGTTCGGTCTGATCATCGGGGCCCTGGTGACGGTCGGCCTGATCTTCACGCTGCAGATCCGCAGGACCGGCCGGGAGCTGCTGCTCGCCGGGCTCTTCAGCGTGCTGATCGCCTTCCTGCTGTTCCTCATCTGGGACTTCGACGCGCCGTTCGGCCGGGGCATCTCGGCCACCGCCGCGCCGTTCGTCGATCTGTTCCCGCAGATCAGCGGCTGAGCCGGGCCGCGCGAATGGGCCACACGGGGGACATCGGTGCCCCATTCGCACCTCTGGGATCGCGGTTGTGGTAGTGCGCTCCTAGCGTTTCGGGCATCGAGGTGCACGGTCCTTCGCGGGAACCCCCTCCCGCGGCTGCCCCTCGGGACCCGGAGGATTCACCATGCGCGCGATACGTGCCGCGACCACTGCCCTGTTGGGAGCGGCCGCCCTCGCCCTGGCCGCTCCCGCCGCCCTCGCGGCGGACGGGGCGCCCGCCGCCGACCGACGGATGGCCAGGGCCAAGGCACCGGGCGATTTCGTCGTGTCGCCCTCGGTCGTCGCCCCTGGCGGGCGGCTGACGCTGAGCGCCCCCGGCTGCGCCAGTACGGCGACGGCCACGGCGGGCATCTTCGACACCGCGACCATCGCACCGGGGGCGACGGTGACCGCCACCGTGGACGCCGACGCCAAGCGCGGCGCCGTGTACACGGTGCTGTTCAACTGCACGGGCGGTGTGCAGGACACCGTCGCCCTGACGATCAGCGGCGCCCCCACCGCCACCCCGACGATCAGCGCCACCGTTCTCGCGCCTCCGCGCGGGGTACGCGGCGGTCTCGGCGGCTCGATGGCTCCCAGCACCACCGAACTGGCGGCCGGCGGCGCGCTGGTGCTGGCTGCGGCCTGCGGCACCGCCTATGTGGTCCGCCGCCGTCGCTCCGGCGCCACCCGCCGTCACTGACCCGCCGTCACTGCCCCACCGTCGCCGATTCGCCGTCATCGATCCGCCGTCACCGGCCGGGGCTTCACGGCCGGGAGGAGTGGTCTGCCGATCGGCGGTCGGGGCCGCCGATCGCCCCCGGATCCCGGCGGGGACTCGGGGGCGAGGGGCACGGCGGGCCGACCGGGAGGTTCGGCCGGTCAGACTCCCGCGCCGGTCAGGCGTCGGCGGCGGGCGATGAAGAGCCCTCCGCCGAGCGCGGCCGCGGCGACGAGGCTGCCGCCGACGGCCATCTCGGTGGAGCTGGGGGCCAGCGAGCCGCCGAGACCGCCGGCCGCACCCTGGCCGGCGATGACCCGGAACGGCTGGGTGAGCGTACGGCCGCCGCACTGGACGGCCAGGTTGTACTGGCCGGGCGTGGCGTTGTTGAAGATGCGGGCGGTGGCGGTGGACACCCCGTTGACCGCGGGGCCGAGCGTGACCGTCGCGAAGGCGTTGGACGTGACCGTGCCGCCGGCGCAGCCCCGGACGGTGATCGTGAGGATCCCGCCCTGGTGGACCGCGAAGGGGGATACGGTGACGCCGTTGGAGTTGTCCCCGCCCCGCTCGACCTGGAGAGGGCTGACGGAGACGCTGCTGGGCCCGTTGGTGGCGGTGGCGAGGGGGGCCGCGAACCCGACCGCCGCGAGCGCGGTGGCGGCCACCGCCAGAGTGCGTGCAGCACGCATGGTTGAACCTCCAGTGGAAGACGCCCCAAAGCGGTGCTCCGGGAGTTTCGACGAGTACGCCTTCCATGACGAACCATCACAAACCGTCGCAAGCCACGCATGTCGGCACTGGGCCGGTCCGGTGAGGCGACACGCCGGGCGCGGGACCCG
Organism: Streptomyces sp. NPDC053513; assembly: GCF_044544765.1. Classification (NCBI taxonomy): domain Bacteria; kingdom Bacillati; phylum Actinomycetota; class Actinomycetes; order Kitasatosporales; family Streptomycetaceae; genus Streptomyces; species Streptomyces sp. NPDC053513. Next base: position 95,854 of record NZ_JBITXP010000007.1, on the reverse strand, counting down.
CCGAGCCGACGGAACCGCAGGTCAGCCGCGCCCAGGACGCTTATCTGACGATTACTCGGATGGGTCAGCCGGTCGTCACCCGCCTGCCCTCCGCGCGCCCTTCCTCCGGGGCGCGCCACCGCGTGCCCCGCTCCGGCGGCGGGGCACCCGTCCGGCGGCGGCCCCCACCCGTTCGCCCCGTCCGGCGCGACGGCCCGCGCGACCGCCCTTACCGTTCTGACGACGCCGAGAAGGGAGAACCATGCCCCCGAAGGACTTCCGCGTCTTCGAGCGCAGGAGACGCCAACCCTGGGGCGTCCTGGCCCTCGCCATGCTGTCCGGACTCGCGATGATGCGCAACGGGGTGGACGTCCCCCTTGGACCGCCGCAACCCGCCGCGGCGGCCCGGCCGGTGGCGCGTCCGGTCGCCCCGCCGCCCGCCGCGAGCGCCGGCCTGGAGCCGCTGCCGTACGCCCCGGCGTCCCGGGTCAAGATCCCGGCGATCCAGGTGGCGGCGCCCATCATGGACGTGGGCCTGGACGAGCAGGGCTGGGTGGCGGCTCCTCCTCCGGAGGATCCCAACCTCGCCGGCTGGTACCAGAACGGCATCGCCCCCGGCATGCGGGGCACCTCCGTCCTCGTCGGCCACGTCGACAACCTGAAGGGCCCGGCGGTCTTCTACGGCCTGGGCTCGCTCCAGAAGGGCCAGCACGTCGAGGTCGAGCGGTACGACGGCCGGGTGGCGGTCTTCGAGATCTACGGCGTCCAGGTGTACGCCAAGGACAACTTCCCCGGCGTGGAGGTCTATGCCGACACCGGAGAACCGGAGCTGCGGGTGATCACCTGCGGCGGCGGCTACACGCGGGCACGCGGCTACGACGGGAACGTCGTGGTCTTCGCGCGCATGGTGGGCTCGCGCTAGGGGGCGACTCGATTCACGTCGGGTCGGGCCCCGGCCGGCGGCCGACGCGGAGGGCCCCGGCACCCTCGGGTGCCGGGGCCCTTCCCCGTCCCGGTGCGGTCAGCGCCGGGGGACGGTGATGTGGTAGCCGGCGTCGAGGAGTTCGGGCAGGTAGCGGCGGAGCGCGGCCACGCTCTGGGAGCGGTTGCCGCCGGCGTCGTGGGAGAGGACGACGACGCCGGGCGCGGCGCCGTCGAGGACGCGGCGGACGATGGTGCCGGTGCCGGGTTCCGTCCAGTCCAGGGTGTCGACGGTCCAGGCGAGCGGCTCCATGCCGAGTTCGGCGCCGATCTCGAAGGAGAGCCGGTTCCAGGCGCCGTAGGGCGCGCGGTACCAGAGGGGGGCCGCGCCCAGGGCCTTCTCGATGACCTCGCTGGTGGAGCCCAGTTCGGCGCGGATCCGGGAGGGCTTCAGCTTCGGGATGAGCGGGTGGGACCAGGAGTGGTTGCCGACGACGTGGCCGTCCTCGGCCATCTCCCGCAGCAGGTCCTGGTTGTCCACGGCCATCTCGCCGCAGACGAAGAACATCGCCCGGCAGTCGTAGTGGCGCAGGGTCTCCAGGATGCCGGGGGTGTAGCGGGGGTCGGGGCCGTCGTCGAAGGTGAGCACCATCGAGCGGCCGACCCCGGACATGCTGAGGAAGGGCCGCCGCCGCACCGGCGGCAGCGCGCGCCGGAAGGGCGGGGGCGCGTAGGCGGTCATGGGCTGGAGCCGGTACGCGGAGGGGCTCAGCCGGGCGGAGTGCGTCCGGGGGCCCGCGGCCGGGCCCGCGTGCCCCGCGCCGGAGGCGCCCCGCGGCGTGGGGGCGGCACCGGTGGCCGGGTCGGGGGTGGCGAACCGGTCCGCCGCGAGGGCGCCGACGGTGACGGTGGCCCCGAGGGCGGCGGCGAGCCGGAGCACCGCCCGACGCCCGCTGGGCATCTGATCCTTTTTCATGACCAATGGTTCGTACGGGCGAGGGTCCGGGTGGCTCAACGACACCGGCCGCCCGACCGAAAACACCCGATGAGCCGATAATCTCGAAAGGTGAGCGAACAACAGCCCGACCGGTTCGAACGCGGCACCGACGGCCCGAAAGTGATCATGGCGGGGGTCGACGGCTCCGCCTCCTCCCTGCGCGCCGCGGCGTACGCGGCCGGGCTCGCCCGGCGCCAGAACGCCCTGCTCGCCCTCGTGTACGTCCAGCCGGTGATCCCGGCGGGCGCGGCGCTCGGCGCGCCCGTGGCCGGGACGACCGAGGAGATCGCCGAGGACCTCGTCGCGGAGATCCGGACCTCGGCGGAGCGGGTGCAGGACCTGTGGCGGATCCGGTGGGAGTTCCGCACCTTCCGGGGCGACGCCTACACGGGCCTGGTCCAGGCGGCCGAGGAGCTGAAGGCGGACGCCGTGGTGGTGGGCGCCTCGGAGTCGGCGGGGCACCGCTTCGTCGGCTCGGTCGCCGTCCGTCTGGTGAAGGCGGGCCGCTGGCCGGTCACGGTCGTCCCCTGACCGGCCGTACGCCCGCCTTCCGACACGCCCCCCGAGCGGTCGCACGCTCCCTCCGGTCGAAGCGTGCCCTGACCGGCCGTACGCGCTACCTGCCCATCACCAGGCCGTCCTCGGCGGCTCCCCGGCCGAGGACCACCTGCCGGACGGTGTCGCGGATCTCCTCCTGACGCGCGTCCCCGCCCTCCGCCGCGCCGAGGTTCACCACGCGGCCGCGCTCGGTGTCGAACCACTGGGGGATGAACTCGGCCCTGGTGACCTCCCAGCGCCCGCCGGCGGTCCTGGGCGGGGCGAAGGTGAAGCGCCCGATGCTGCTCTGGTTGCCGCGCGGGTCGTGGGCGCCCTCGTGGTTGATCATGTCCCCGGCGATCTGGTCGCCCATCCCGTAGACGATCCAGGTCCCGTTGACCTTCTCGTAGGGCTGCGGGACGTGGGCGTGCGTACCGATGACGAGATCCAGGTCCGGGCGTCCGCCGCTCCGCGAGGCGGTCAGCGCGCGGCCGAGGGAGAGCTGCCGCTCGTCGGGCGCGGTCTGCCACTCGGTGCCCCAGTGGACGCTGGCCACCACCACGTCGGCGCCGGCCGCGCGGGCGGCGCGCGCGTCGGCGATCACCTTCTTCTCGTCGAGCGTGTTGACGGCCCAGGGCTGTCCCTCGGGCAGCGGATAGCCGTTGGTGCCGTAGGTGTAGGCGAGGTGGGCGACCGTGGCGCCCCCGGCCTTGAGCAGGGTGGGCCGCGCCGCCTCCTCCGCCGTACGGGCGGAGCCGGCGTGCCGGACGCCGGCCCTGTCGAGCGCGTCGAGGGTGCGGCGGAGGCCCGCCGCCCCGTCGTCGAGGCTGTGGTTGGAGGCGGTGGAGCAGGAGTCGTAGCCGGTGGCCGCGAGCGCGGCGGCGACCTCGGGCGGCGACTTGAAGGCGGGGTAGCCGGTGTAGGGTCCGCCCTCCTCTCCGTACACGGTCTCCATGTGGCAGATGGCCAGGTCGGCGCGGGAGACGACGGACTTCGCACCGGAGAGCATCGGGCCGAAGTCGTAGCCGGCCCCGTCCGCGTCCTCGGCGGCTCGCCGGATGATCGAGTCGTGCGGGAGGACGTCGCCGGAGGCGACGAGGGTGAAGCCGACGGGCGCGGAGGCCCCGCCGGGCGCGGCGGACGGGGTGGTGGGGCCGCCGACGGCCGGTCCGCCGCCACCGGCGCAACCGGTCGCCGCGGCGAGCAGGAGCGCGGCGAGCGCCGCCCCCGCGGGTCTGCTGCGTGAGGTCATGGACGGCACTCCACCCGAATCATGTGATGAACATCTGTTCTGATGAATTGACCCTTCGGAAAAGCCGCAGTCAAGGGTCAAGGCCGCACCGGGTGAGGAACCACGCTGAAACGGACGCACCGGCTCCGTCCGACCGTTCGCCGTGCCATTCGCCGCGCGGTGCGACCGTTCGTCGCAGAGCCGTGTCCGTTCCCTGTCCCCCGCCGCCCGGATGCGCTCGTATACGCCCCGGACGACGAGCCGCGGGAGAGGCGGGCAGAGCATGACGACGGCGACGGCGACGACCGACGAGCGGACCCTGGAGGAGCTGCAGCGGGACCACGGTCCGGCCCTGCTCACCTTCCTGCTCGGCCTGACCCACGGGGACCGGCAGCGGGCCGAGGACCTCGCGCAGGAGACCCTGGTACGGGCCTGGCTCCACCCCGAGGCCTTCGACGGTCCCTACACCTCGATGCGCCCCTGGCTCTTCACCGTGGCCCGCCGCCTCGCCATCGACGCCCGCCGCTCACGCCTCGCCCGCCCCGCCGAGATCGGCGACGGCGTCCTCGCGGTGACGCCCGACCCCGCCGACGCCACCGCCTCGGCCGACGCCGCGCTCGACGTGCGCGCGGCGGTGCGGGAACTGAGCCCCGAGCACCGCGCGGTGCTCGTCCGGCTCTACTTCCACGGCCTCACCGTCAACGAGGCCGCCGTCGAGCTCGGCATCCCCGCCGGCACCGTCAAGTCCCGCTCGCACTACGCCCTGCGGCAGCTCGGCCGCTCCCTGCCCGGCTACCGGCCGCGCCGCGCGGCCGTTGCCCGGGCCCGTGCCGGAGCCCCACAATGACGCCGTGACGCTGACACTCGCCGCCGCCGAAAAGGTCCTCGCCGACAACTTCGCCCCCTGGGTGCTCGACCTGGGACTCACCGTCGAATCCGTCGGCTCCCCCGAGTCCGCCGACGGCCACGAGGCCGTGCTCCGGCTCCCCTGGTCGGACCGGCTCGCCCGGGAGGGCGGCGGTCTCTCCGGCCAGGCCCTGATGGCCGCCGCCGACACCGCGACGGTCATCGCGGTCGCCGCGGCCCGGGGCGGCTTCGTGCCGATGACCACCGTCCAGCAGTCCATCAGCTTCCAGCGCGCGGTGATCGGCGCCGACGTGCTCGTACGGGCCCGGCTCACCAAGGCGGGCAAGCGGATGGCCTTCGCCGACATCACCATGACGGCCGAGGGCACGGAGGAGACCGCGGCCCACGCGACCGCCGTCTACGCGCTCCTGGGCTGAGCCGGCCCGGACTCCCCCGCCCCACGCGCCGCCCTCGACCCGCCCGACACCAGGAATCCCACCCGTACCGATCCGGCCGGGAAACGTATCCGAAACCACACGGGCGAGTTGAGCAAAGCGGGACCCGCGGGCGCCCTTCACGGAGGAGGCTCTCCCCCGGGCCCCTGACGTCCGGGGCCCTCATGTCCGGGGAGAAGGTGGGAGCGTTGCTGCCCGAGAGCACGAACGGCGCCGGCGGCACGAGCGGCGGCGGCCTCGCCGTCCCGATGGCCTGGCTGTGCGCCGAGTACCTGGCCGACGAGGTGCTGCGGGCCGCCGCGCTCGTGGCACCCGGCTCACTGGAGTACCGGGCCGGCCTCCAGGCGCTGGCCCTCACCGTCCACCTCGCCGGGGAACCGGACGGGCCGGCCGGCCCCTGGGCCGGCCGCCGGGTCGACGAGTGGCTGCGGCACACCGCGTACGACCGGCCCTGGCCGCCCTGGGTCGAGGAGCGGCTCGCCGCGCGGCGGGCGGCCGGCGACGACGGCCCCGACCTGGCGCTCGCCCGGACCGCCTGGGCCCGGCTGCGGGACACCTGGATCCGCGCCGCCGACCTCGACGGCCGGACCGACCCCGAGAGCCCGGTCGACGAGGCCGAGCAGGTCTGGCTCCCGGCCTGGAAGCTGGGCCTTCCGCTCGCGCACCTGTCGCTGCACCTGCGCTGACACCCGCTACGGCGCGGAAGGGTGCACCCCCGGACGGTACTTGGGGATCCGCACCGTCACCTTCATCCCGGCGTCGACCCCGGTCTCGATGACGAGCCCGTGCTCCGCCCCGTACACCTGGCGCAGCCGCTCGTCCACGTTGGACAGGCCGATGCCGGAGCCCGCCGGGTGCTCCCCGCGCAGGACGGCGCGCAGCCGTTCGGGGTCCATGCCGGTGCCGTCGTCCTCGACCGTCACCACCGCCTCGGCGCCCGCGTCCCGGGCGGCGATCGTGACGCGGCAGCCCCGCTCCCGGTCCTGGAGGCCGTGCTTCACCGCGTTCTCCACGAGCGGCTGGAGGCAGAGGAACGGCAGGGTCACCGGCAGCACCTCGGGGGCGATCTGCAGGGTCACCTTCAGCCGGTCCCCGAAGCGGGCCCCCGCCAGGGCCAGGTACTGCTCGATGGAGCGCAGTTCGTCGGCGAGCTGGGCGAACTCCCCGTGCCTGCGGAAGGAGTAGCGGGTGAAGTCGGCGAACTCCAGGAGGAGTTCCCGGGCCCGCTCGGGGTCGGTGCGGACGAACGAGGCTATGGCGGCGAGGGAGTTGAAGATGAAGTGCGGGGAGATCTGGGCGCGCAGGGCGCGGATCTCGGCCTCCACGATCCGGGTGCGCGAGCGGTCGAGTTCGGCCAGTTCCAGCTGGACGGAGACCCAGCGGGCCAGCTCGGTCGCGGCCCGCACGAGGACGGCCGACTCCCGCGAGCCGTAGGCGACGAGTGCGCCGAGGACGCCGTCCTCCCCGGTGAGCGGGGCGATCACCGCCCAGCGCAGCGGGCAGGCCGGGTCGTCGCAGCCGCTGTGGGCGGAGCGGCTGCGGCCGGTCGCCAGGGTCGCGGCGGCCTGCTCGGGGACGTGGGCCCGGTGGTGGTCCTCGCCCGGCCCGTCCCAGGCGAGGACCGCGTCCCGGTCGGTGAGGCAGAGCGCCTCGGTGCCGAGCAGCGAGCGGAGCGTGCGGGCCGCCTTGCGGGCGGTCTCCTCGGTGAGTCCGGCGCGCAGCGGGGGCGCGGCGAGCGAGGCGGTGTGCAGGGTGTGGAAGGTGGCCCGCTCGACGGGCGTGCCGAGGTCGGTGTCGGCGGCGCGCCCGCCGCGCCGGGCGGCGAACCGGCCGAGGACGAAGCCCGCGGCGAGCAGCACGGTCCCGGCGGCGACCGTGGCGGCGAGGGCGATCCCGCTCATCGGCGCCCCCGGCCGTCGCGGGCGTGCGCCTCGCGGCCGGTGCCGGGGGCGGTCGTCGGCGTGCCCGGCCGTCGTGGACGTGCGCCCCGTGGTCCGGGGGCGGGGGCGGTCATCGGCGTGCCTCCTGGGTGGGGACGGCTCCGGTGATCTCCTCCGGGAGGTGGAGCCGGGCGAGGATGGCGGGGGTGCCGGGCGGGATCCGGCGCGGGGTGGCGAGCGAGACGAGCACCATCGTCAGGAAACCGAGGGGGACCGACCAGACGGCCGGCCAGGCCATCAGGGTGTGCGGCCAGCCCTCGGGGGCGAGTCCGGCCCGGGTCGCCATCACGGCCGCGAGGGCGGAGCCGCCGCCGAGCAGCAGCCCGGCCATGGCGCCGGGCGGGGTGAGCCGCCGCCACCAGATCCCGAGGACGAGCAGCGGGCAGAAGGAGGAGGCGGAGACGGCGAAGGCGAGGCCGACGGCGTCGGCGACCGGGACCTTGGAGGCGACCACCCCGACGGCGAGCGGGACGGCGGTGGCGAGCAGCGTCGCGAGACGGAAGTGCCGTACCCCGCGGGAGGACGCCCGGGCGGGCAGCACGTCCTGGGTGAGGACCCCGGCGACCGACATGGTCAGCCCGGAGGCGGTGGAGAGGAAGGCGGCGAAGGCGCCGGCCGCGAGGAGCGCCCCGAGGAGGTCGCCGAGGAGCCCGCCGAGGATCCGGTCGGGCAGGACGAGGACGGCGGCGTCGGCGGAGCCGGTCAGGGCGAGTTCGGGGGCGTAGATCCGGCCGAGGGCTCCGTACAGGCCCGGCAGCAGGTAGAAGGCGCCGACGAGGCCGAGCACGACGAGGGTGGTGCGGCGGGCGGCGCGGCCGTGCGGGCTGGTGTAGAAGCGGACGGCGACGTGCGGCAGGCCCATGGTGCCGAGGAAGGTGGCGAGGATCAGTCCGTACGTGGCGTACAGCTGGTGTCCGTCGCGGCCCCCGGCGAGCGGCTGGGACCAGCCGAGGGGGTCGGAGCCGCCGGCGGCCCGGTCGGGCAGGGGCGCCCCCGGGGCGAAGGCGAGCGAGGTGCCGCCGAGGACGTGGTGGGTGCCGGGGGCGAGGGTGACGGTCCGGCCGGTGTACGCGACGGAGTCGACGCTGCCGGTGACGGTGACCGTGAGCGGGGCGTCGAGCCCGATCCGCACCGTGTCGGCGACCCGGACGACGGTGTGGTCGCGGAGCACGGCGGGGGCGTCGAAGCGGGCCCGGGGCGCCCCGTCCCCGTACCAGGCGGCGAGCAGGAAGAGGGCGGGGACGAGGAGGGCGGTGAGCTTGAGCCAGTACTGGAAGGCCTGGACGAAGGTGATGCTGCGCATGCCGCCCGCGGCGACGGTGCCGGTGACGACGAGGGCGACGAGCAGGCCGCCGACCCAGTCGGGGGCGCCGGTGAGGATCTCCAGGGTGAGTCCGGCGCCCTGGAGCTGCGGCAGCAGGTACAGCCAGCCGATGCCGACGACGAGGAGGCTGGCAAGCCGCCGGGCCCGCCGGGATTCGAGCCGGGCCTCGGCGAAGTCGGAGAGGGTGTACGCCCCGGAGCGGCGCAGCGGGGCGGCGACGAGGACGAGCAGGACGAGGTATCCGGCGGTGTAGCCGACCGGGTACCAGAGCATGGCGGGGCCCTGGACGAGGACGAGTCCGGCGATGCCGAGGAAGGAGGCGGCGGAGAGGTACTCGCCGCTGATGGCGGCGGCGTTGAGGGCCGGCCGGACGGTCCGCGAGGCGACGTAGAAGTCGGAGGTGGTACGGGAGATCCGCAGGCCGAGGGCGCCGATGAGGACGGTGGCGAGGACGACGGCGGTGACGGCGGCGACCGCGTAGGTCTGGTTCATACGGGCCGGTTCACCGCTCGGCGGAGACGGTGTCGGTGGAACCGGTCTCGGCGGAACCGGTGTCGGCGAAGCCGGTCTCGGTGGAACCGGTGTCGGCGAAGCCGGTCTCGGCGGAACCGGTGTCGGCGAAGCCGGTCTCGGCGGAGACGGTGTCGGTGGAGCTGCTCTCGGCGGAGACGGTCTCCACCAGGCCGGTGAAGTCGTGTTCGTTGCGTTCGGCCCGGCGGACGTACCAGTGGGCGACGGCCCAGACGACCGGATACACGCCGAAGCCCAGGGCGGCCCAGACGAGCGCCTCGGGGGCGGGCAGCGCGAGCAGCAGCGGCAGCGAACCGACGAGCAGGGCGAGGGCGCCGAGGGCCGTGAGGGCGGCGCGGAGCTGGCTGCGCATCAGGGAGCGTACGTAGGTGTGACCGAGGGTGGTCTGCTCGTCGATCTCGGAACGGGCGGGCGGGTGCGGGGTCCGGGGGCGCGGGCGCGGCGGGGGCACGGACCGGTCGCCCAGGGCCGAGGCGTAGGTGACGGTCTCGCGCCGGGGCCGGCGCGCGGTGTGGTGCTCGGACATCGGTGTCCGCTCCCTCACGGTCGGACGGGCCCGTGGAGTGTAAGCGGAAGAACTCACGGGCCGGTAGGGGTCAGCCGCCCGCTCGGCGCGTCAGGAGATCCCGCAGGTGGCGGGCGTGCCGACGGGAGACGGCGAGGTCGGTGGCTCCGAGCCGCACGGAGGTGGCACCACCGTCGACGCGGAGTTCGGTGATCCGGCCGACGGCCACGAGGTGGCTGCGGTGGATGCGGACGAACCCCCGGTCGGCCCACCGCTCTTCGAGGGTGGAGAGGGGGATGCGGACGAGGTGGCTGCCGTGGTCGGTGTGGAGGCGGGCGTAGTCGCCGTGCGCCTCGACGTACGCGATGTCGTCGACGGCGACGAAACGGGTGACGCCGCCGAGCTCCACGGGGATCTGCTCGGGTGCGGCAGGGGCGGGCGCGGGGGCGGCGTGCACGAGTCCGTGGACGCGCCGGACGGCCTCGGCGAGCCGCTCGCGGCGGACCGGCTTGAGGACGTAGTCGACCGCCTGGAGGTCGAAGGCCTGGAGCGCGAAGCCCTCGTGGGCGGTGACGAAGACGACGAGCGGCGACCGGGCGGAGCCGGCGAGCAACCGGGCGACGTCGAGGCCGGTGAGGCCGGGCATGTGGATGTCGAGGAAGACGACGTCGATGCCGTCGTCGCCGTCGGGTCCGGAGTCCAGGGCGCGCCCGATCCTCCGCAGCGCGGCGGCCGCGTCGCCCGTCCCCTCGGCGGTCCGCACCCGGGGGTCGGCGCGCAGCAGGTAGAGCAGTTCGCCGAGGGCGGGTTCCTCGTCGTCGACGGCCAGTACGCGCAGCATGCGCGGGAGTTTATTTGAGGAGTCTGGACATGCGGCGGTCGGCGAGGATCTTCCCGCCGGTCTGGCAGGTGGGGCAGTACTGGAGGGAGGAGTCGCTGAAGGAGACCTCGCGGATCGTGTCGCCGCAGACGGGGCAGGGTTCGCCGGTGCGGCCGTGGACGCGCAGGCCGCTCTTCTTCTCGGCCTTGAGCTTGCCCGCGGCGAGGCCGTGGGAGCGTTCGACGGCCTCGTGGAGGGTGGTGCGCATCGCCGTCCAGAGGGTGGCCGTCTCCTCGGGGGTGAGGTTCCGGGCCGGTTTGAAGGGTGACGTCTTCGCGGCGTGGAGGATCTCGTCGCTGTAGGCGTTGCCGATGCCGGCGATGAGGCTCTGGTCGCGCAGGGCGCCCTTGATCCGGCGGCGTTCCCCGGCGAGCAGGGCGGCGAACTCCTCGGGCCCGAAGTCCTCGGCGAGCGGGTCGGGGCCGAGGCGGGCGACGCCCGGCACCTCCCGGGGGTCGTGGACGAGGTGGACGGCGAGGCGTTTGGTGGTGCCGGCCTCGGTGAGGTCGAAGCCGTCGCCTCCGGTGAGAGCGGTACGCAGCGCCAGCGGGCCCTTGCCGGGCCTGGGCGGCCCCGAGGGCAGCGGGTCCTGCCAGCGGAGCCACCCCGCGCGGGCGAGGTGGATCAGGAGGTGGAGTTCGCCCGCCGGGCCGCCGGTGGTGAGGTCCAGGAACTTCCCGTGCCGGCCGACCGCGGTGACCTCGGCGCCCTCGACGGCGCTCAGGGGCGGGTCGTACGTCTTGAGGACGCTGATCGCGACGGGCAGGACGCGGGCGATCTCCTTGCCCACCAGATGCGCGTCGAGGAAGGCGCGCAGTGCTTCCACCTCGGGGAGTTCGGGCATGGCTCCACCCTGCCGCACGGGGCATCGGGCCGCACGCCCCGGACCCGTCCGTACGGGCGTCCGGACAGGCGCTCGGTCAGGTGTCCGGACGGGCTTAGGGTGTGCGACGTGCGTGTACTGCTCGTCGAGGACGACGAAGATCTCCGGTTCGGGGTGGCCGCCGCCCTGCGGGCCGCCGGGCTCGCCGTCGACGAGGCCGCCGATCTGCCGCGGGCCGACGAGGCGTTGTTCGTCACGGCGTACGACTGCGCCGTCTTCGACCGGATGCTGCCGTCCGGGGACGCCGCCGCCTTCGTCGACGGGCTGCGACGCGCCGGCCGCGACGTGCCCGTGCTGTTCCTGACCGCGCGCGACACGGTGGCGGACCGGGTGGAGGGCTTCGCGAGCGGCGGGGACGACTACCTCGTCAAGCCGTTCGCGGTGCCCGAACTGGTCGCCCGGGTGCGCAGCCTGTGCCGCCGGGCCGCGGTCGTCCGCCCGCCGGTGCACCGCGTCGGCGACCTGGAGATCGACACCGCCCGCCGGCACGTCCGCCGGGCCGGGGTGCTGCTGACGCTCACGGGCCGGGAGTTCGCGGTCCTGGAGGTCCTCGCGGCGCGCGCCGACCAGACGGTCTCCCGCGCCGAGCTGATCGAGAGCTGCTGGGACGAGATGGCCGAGCCGCAGTCGAACGTCCTGGAGGTGCTCGTCTCCCAGCTCCGCCGCAAGCTCGGGGACCCACAGGTGATCCACACCGTGCGCGGGGTCGGCTACCGCCTCTCCCCCGACGACGCGCGGTGAGGCCCGCGCTGCCCGGCCGGGCGGGAGGCCGGCCACGGAGCCGGTCCGCGACGCTCACGCCGACCGCCCGGGTGCTGCGGCTGCGCCGGCGGATCAGCCTGCTGTTCGCGCTGACCAGCGCCGTGGGGCTGATCGCGATGGCGGTGCTCGCCGTGCGCAGCGACAGCGGCCGCTGGCGGGAGCAGCTCGATCACACGATGGACGCGGACACCAGCTGGGCCCTCGGTCTCCTGGAGACCGACGAGGAGGGGCGGCTCGTCCTGGACGTCCTGGCGGACTCGGTGGACACCGCGTGCCCGCCGCTGACGGTCCTCCTCGCGGACGGGGACGACCGGGGCGCGCTGAGGGTCGAGCACGCTCCGGCGAAACCGTGTCTGACGGTGAGCCGGGCCGTGGTCCTGGAGGCGGGCCGCGCGGCGGTGTGGGCCGACGGCGTCCGGGCCTTCGACGGGCGTACGACGGACGGCGGGCCGGTACGCGTGTTCGCCCAGCCCTTCTACGCCCCGGAGGCGGCGGACGACGAGGGGCCGCAGGGCGTGCTCGTGACCGTGGCCGACGCGACCGCCCAGCGGGACGACCACCGGCGGCTGGTGTGGCTGGTGACGGGCGGCTGCGCGGTGCTCGTCCTGCTGTCGGCGGCCGTCGGACACGTCCTGTCGGGACGGGCGGTCCGTCCCGCGCTCGCCGCGCTCGACCGGCAGGAGACGTTCCTCGCGGACGCCGCGCACGATCTGCGGACCCCGGCCGCCTCGCTGCGGACGCTCGCCGAGACGGCGCTGCGCGGCGAGACGGACAGCGCGGACGTGCACCGGCGCACGCTGCGCCTGGCGGAGGGGATGGGCCGGCTCGTCGACGGGCTGCTCACCCGTGCCCGGCTCATGTCCGGTACGGCCGCGGTCGCGCGCCAGCCGCTGCGCCTCGACCAGTTGGTGGAGGCGGTGGTCGACGAGGCCCCCACGGAGGGCCACCGCGTCCGGGTCGAGGCCGAGGAGGCCGTCGTGGTCGCCGACCCCGAACTCGTGCGCCGGGCCGTCGGCAACCTGCTGGACAACGCGCTCGCGCACGGCCACGCGCCGGGCGTCCCGGCGGACGTGCTGATCACGGTGGGCCGGGACGGGGTGCTGACGGTCGAGGACGCGGGCCCCGGCCTGCCTCCGGAGGTCGCGGGCGCCCTGTTCGAACGGTTCCGCAGCGGATCCGGGTCCACCGGCCTCGGTCTGTCCATCGCCTCCTGGGTCGCCCACGCGCACGGCGGCACGCTCACGACGGGCCCCGGGGAGCGCGGGGAGCGCGGGGAACACGGCGGGGCCCGGTTCGTCCTGCGCCTGCCGGTCTCGGGCTGACTCGCGCTCAAGGGGGTGAGGTCGCCCGAGGAGGTGAGGTACGGAGCGGCGCAGGGCCGTACGGAGCGATGCAGGGTCGTACTACGGAGCGAGGCAGGGCCGTACGAAGCGCTGCAGGGCCGGTGCGGAGCACAGCAGGACTGTACGGAGCGGGCAGGGCCGTGCGGAGCGGCACGGGCCTCTTCAGGAAAACCTCAGCATCGGTGCGCGACCCTTCCCCGGACCGACCACCCCAGGGGAGTTCCTCGTGTTCCGCACCGCCGCCCGCCACCGGGCCCTCGTCCTCGCCCTCGCCGTCCTCGGCACCACGTCCCTGGCCGCCTGCACGGCCGGGTCCGGCCAGGACGGGAGCCGGCCGGGGTCCACGGCCGCCGCCGACCCGGCCGCCCGCCCCGACCTGCGGCGCTTCTACGGCCAGAGGCTCGACTGGCGGCCCTGCGGCGACTTCCGGTGCGCGACGCTCACCGTCCCGAGGGACTACGACCGTCCCGGCGACGGCGAGACCTTCGCCCTGCCGGTGGCGAAGGCGGCCACCGCGGTCCCCGGCAAGCGCCTCGGCTCGCTCGTCCTGAACCCGGGCGGACCGGGCGAGCCCGGCGTACGGCTCCTGAAGGACGGCGTGGCCGACGACATCGGGAAGGGCGTGCGCGAGCGGTTCGACATCGTGTCCTTCGACCCGCGCGGCGTCGGCGGGAGCAAGCCGGCCCTGACCTGCCTCACCGACGACCGGGCCGAGGACGAGGCCCGCGAGGCCCAAGACGTCCATGAGGCCCACGAGGTGCCGCTCTACCCTCGCACGGACGCCGAGCGCGCCGACGCCCTCGCGGACGCGCGGGCGACGGCCGCCGCCTGCCGGAAGGCGAGCGGTCCGCTGCTGCCGCACGTCGGGACGGACGACGCGGCCCGGGACATGGACGTCCTGCGGGCCGCGCTGGGCGAGCGGAGGCTGACGTACGTCGGCTGGTCGTACGGCACGAGCCTGGGCACCTCGTACGCCGAGCAGTTCCCGCGCCGCGTAAGGGCGATGGTCCTGGACGGAGCGGTCGACCCCTCCCTGGACTGGCGGCAGCGCGTGCTGAACCAGTCGACCGGTTTCCGGGACGCGGTGGAGGAGTACGCCGACTCCTGCGCCGACGTGGTGGGCGAGGCCTGCCCCGGCACGACGCCCGGGGAGATACGCGCGCTGGTGGACCGGCTGCTCGACCGGACGCGGCGCGAACCGCTGTCGGTCGACGGCTCCGAGGAGGGGCTCGACGCGGCGGGCCTGGTCTCCGCGCTCAGCCTGTCCATGTACACGCCGGAGGCGCAGTGGGAGGGCCTGTCCGAGGCGCTGCGCGCGGCGGACGGCGGGGACGGCACGAAGCTGGCGGCCCTGGCGGCGGGCGACGAGGAGACCCCGGACACGGACGCCGACACCGACGCCGACACCGATGGCGACACCACCGACCCCGACAGCGACACCGGCCCCGCCGCCTCCGAAGAGCCCGCGAGCGACGGGCCCGAGGACAACAGCGACGCGGCCCTGATGGCGGTCGACTGCCTGGACGTCCCCCATCCGCGCGACGCGCGGGCGTACTGGGACGCGCTGGCCCCCGCCGACAGGGCCGCGGGCGTCTACGGCACGTCCGGCGTGACGAGCGAACTGGTCTGCGCGGACTGGCCGGCCGGGACCCGGCGGCCGCACCGGGTGCACGCCCCGGGCGTCCCACCGGTCCTCGTGGTGGGCACGGCGGGCGACCCCGCCACGCCCTACGACGAGGCGGTGAGCCTGGCCCGCCAGTTCCCCGGCGGCATGCTGCTGTCCTTCGAGGCGCCCGGCCACACCGGGTACGGCCGTGACTCCTGCGTCGACGAGAAGGTCGAGGAGTACCTGGTCTCCCTCACGAAGGTCCGGCCTGGCACGACGTGCGCGCCGTAGCGTCCGCCGGATCCAGCAGGTCGAGTTCGGCGGTGAGCGCGGCGGCCAGCTCGTCGAGGTCCGGGACGGCCTCGCCGTCGGCGACGAGGCCGATGTGGACCTGGCCGCCGTACGGGGACATGGCGACGGCGAGGGACTGGCCGCGGGCGAGCGGGGCCATCGGGAAGAGCGCGCGCAGCGGGGCGCCGCCGAGGGAGAGCGCGGAGCGGGGCAGCGGCACCTGGGTGACGAGGAGGTCGAAGAGGAGCCGGGCGGCGCCGGCGGCGAGGGGGGCTCCGAAGCGGTGGGCGAGCGGGTGCAACCGGTCGGCGAGGAGGGCGACGGCGCCCGCTCCGCGGAAGGGTCCGGCGGCCTTGTTGCGGTCCATGGCGTGGCGGACGGCGGCGAGCCGGGCGGCCGGGTCGGGTTCGGTGACCGGCAGGTCGAGGAGGTATCCGGAGAGGCTGTTCCCGGGGCCGGGCGGGGCGCCGGGACGGCGTCGGGAGACCGGGACGAGGGCCCGCGGGGCGGCACCGGGGAGGGGCAGGCCGCGCCCGTCGAACCAGCGGCGCAGGGCGCCGGCGACGAGGGCGAGGAGGACGTCGTTGGCGGTGCCGCCGCTGGCGCGGCGGATGCGGTGGACGCGGTCGAGGGGCAGGGTGGCGGTGGCGATCCGGCGGGTGCCGCTGGAGTCGGCGGCGAGCGGGGCGGCGGGTTGTCCGTCGAGGCGGCCGGCGCGGGCGACCGAGGAGCCGACGACGGAGGCACCGACCTCGACGGCCCGGCCGAGGTCGCCGAGGCGGTCGCGGGCGATGTCGAGGAGGCGGCCCGGACCGGGGAGCCAGGAGCGCGGGGGGACGGGGCGGGCGCGGCGGGCCGGGCGCCGGCCCGCGGCGATCTCGTCGAAGATCCCGGCGCCGATGGCGACGGCCCGCATGCCGTCGGCGAGGGCGTGGTGGAGTTTGACGAGGACGGCGAAGGAGCCGTCGGGGGCGCCGCTGAGCAGGTACATCTCCCAGGGCGGCAGGCCGCGGGCGACGGGGCGTTCCATGAGTTCGGCGGCGAGCCGGGTGGCCTCGGCGGTGAAGTCGGCGCCGGGGAGGGCGATCTCGCGGACGTGCCGGCGCACGTCGAAGTCGGGGTCGGCGCTCCAGGCGGCGCCGCCGACGGGGAACAGGACGTCGCGGACGCGCATCCGGAGCCGGGGGACGGCGGCGGCCCGCCGGGCGAGCAGCTCCAGGACGTCGGGGGGCTCCTGTCCGACGGCGGCGGGCGGGGGGCCGAAGTGGGCGAGGGCCCCGAGGTGCAGGGGGTGTTCGGTGGATTCCAGGTGCCAGAAGGCCAGGTCCAGGGGTGCCAGTAGCTCGCTGCTCAAGTTGTCCTCTTGTCCTGCGATTTCCTGCGCGATGAGACCGGTGAGCGAAGTCAATCGCATACCGTCAGTTACGGTCAAGTACGATCAGTTCACGCTCAGTTAACAAGTTCAACGCTCCACGATGAATTCGCACCACACGCACTTGCCGCCGCCCCGCGGCTCCACGCCCCACACGTCCGAGAGCCGGTCGACCAGGAGCAGTCCCCGGCCGGACACCCCCGCCTCCCCCGCCTCGCGGCGCCGGGGCAGTGCGCTGGACCGGTCCTCCACCTCCACCCGCAGCCGCCGCGGGGGGCCGGTCAGGATCCGCAGCGTCACGATCGCTCCGCCGTCGGTGTGCATCAGGGCGTTGGTCATCAGCTCGTCGGCGACCAGTTCGATCTCGTCCGCGCGCTCCCCCGCACCCCAGGCCCGGACGGCCGCCCGGATCATGTGCCGGGCGGAGCTCAGCGCCTCCGGGTCGTTCTGGGCGACGTGCTGCTGGAAGCGGCCGGTGCCCTGCGGGTGGTACGTGCCGTGGCGGCGCAGCAGCAGGATCGCGACGTCGTCCTCGCCGCCCCGCTCGGCGACGACGTCGCAGAGGTGGTCGGCGAGGTGCTGAAGGTCGGCGGGGCCGCGCCGGACCAGCGAGGAGAGCCACTGCAGGCCCTCGTCGAGGTCGGCTCCGGGCTTCTCCACGAGCCCGTCGGTGTAGAGCATCAGCGTCTGGCCGGGGTCCAGTTCCAGGGTGGTCACCGGGTAGTCGAGGCGGCCGAACTCCGCGGAGAGCCCGAGCGGCAGCCCGCCGCCGACCGGGAGCCTGCGGCAGCCGCCGTCGATCTCCCGGACCAGCGGGTCGACGTGGCCGGCGCGCACCACCTGGACGACCCCGGTGGCGAGGTCGACCTCCGCGTAGGTGCAGGTGGCGAAGCGCTCGGTGTCGAGCTCGTGGAGGAAGACCGAGGCGCGGGCCATCACCGTGGCCGGGGGGTGGCCCTCGGCGGCGTAGGCGCGCAGCACGATCCGCAGCTGGCCCATGACGGCCGCCGCGTGGGTGTCGTGGCCCTGCACGTCGCCGATGACGCAGCCGACCCGGCCACCGGGCAGCGGGATGATGTCGTACCAGTCGCCGCCGATGTCCCGCCCGAGGCGGGCCGAGCGGTAGCGGACCGCCGTCTGGGCTCCGGGCACCTCGGGGATCCGGCGCGGCAGCATCGCCTGCTGGAGCCCTTCGGCGAGGTCGTGCTCCTGCTCGTAGAGCACGGCCCGCTGGAGGCTCTGGGCGATGCTGCTGCCGAGGGCGACGAGCAGGGTCCGCTCGTCCTCGCTGAAGCCGGTCCTGTCGCTGTAGAGCAGGCCGAGCGCGCCGATGGGCCGGGCCTGGGCGATGAGCGGCAGATAGGCGGCGGCGGTGATGCCGAGCCCGCTGATGTGCGGCCAGAGCACCGGGAAGGAGTCGGCGAAGTCCCGGGCCGATTCGATGAACCGGGGGCGCAGGGTCCGGATGACCTCGCTCATCGGGTACGGCTCGTCCACCCGGGTGAACCGGGTGCCCGGCACGAAGGCCCCGTCGGGTCCTTCGGCGACGAGGTGGATGCGCCCGCCTTCGAGGAGGCCCATGACGAGACTGGCCGCGCCGAAGTGTTCGAGCGCGTGCGAGTCGTTGAGCAGGTCGATGACGTCCTGCACGGTCCGGGCGTAGGCGAGGGCCGCCGTGGTGCCCTCGACGACGCCGGCGCGCTGTCTGCGCCCTTCGTCGAGGCCGAGCCGGGCGGCGGACTCGGTGAGTTCGTGGGTGGCGTCGCGCAGGATGCCGATGATGCGGACGGGCCGGCCGGTGTCGTCGCGGTGGACGAGGCCCTGGGTGTGGGTCCACTGGTGGCTGCCGTCCCGGCGGCGGATGCGGAAGTACGCGCCGTACTGCTCGCTGCCGTCCTTGAGCGCCTGGGCCACGAGGGTGTCGAGCCGGCGGGCCTCGTCCGGCAGCACGCGCGAGCCCAGGCTCTCGGGTCTGCCGTCGTACTCGTCGCGGTCCATGTCGAAGACGTCGAGGGCGGCGTCGTCCATGGTCATGGTCCCGTTGAGCAGGTCCCAGTCGAAGCCGCCCATGCGGAAGGCGGGGCCGTGGTCGGCGAGGATCCGGGCCCCGGGCCGCGTCCGGTCCGGCGCACGGCCCGGCCGTGCGGTCGCCTCGCCGCCCCCGCTGCCCGCGCTCATGGGGCCACGCTAGGCGCAGCCCCGCCGGTGCGCACCAGGAAGATCCCCTTCACCCCTGGAAGGTCTCCGGCCGGTCGGGCGCCGGGCCGGCGGGGAAGAGCTCGTCGGGCGGCACCGTCCCGTCCGGGGCGGTGGGCGGCTCGGAGGGGAACGGCTCGAACGGGTCGGGGAAGGGCTCGGTGTACGGGTCGGGATCGGGCTCCGTGTACGGGTCGGGGGCCGAGGGCGTCGGGGCCGTCGGATCGGTGCCCGTGCCTCCGGTGCCGGACGGGTCGGGGGCGTCGGGCAGCGGGGCGCTGGGGACGGGTCGGGCGGGGTCCGGTGAGGCGGGGCGGTCGGGGGCGCTGGGGTCGGGCGTGCCGGAGCCGGTGAGGGCGCAGGTGTCGGGGTCGCAGTCCGGTTCGACGGCGGGGTCCTTGTCCTGGTCGCCGTCGCTGCCGGTCCGCCGTTCGATCCAGGTGCGGTCGGTGGTGTTCACGATGACCAGGCTGGTGACGACGGAGGAGGTGGGCCGGACGGTGATCACGCGGTCGGGGTCGAAGGCGTCCCAGGGGTCGCCCCGGTGGACGCCGCTCGCGGTGGCGGCGGGGCTGCGGAGCGGGTTGCCGCAGGCGCAGCGGACGCGCGGGGCCCCGTACTGGTCGACGAGGACCGCCGTCCCGGTCTGCAGCACGGCCTGGAAGGCGTGGGCGCGGCCCTCGCGGTAGCCGTGGTCGGTGACGCGGGTGTCGGCGCGCAGGGCGACCGGGGTGAGGCCGCGGAGCCAGTCGGCGACGCCGGTCTCGGGGATGCCGGCGGCCTCGGCGAAGGCGTGCGCCTTGGCGCGGTCCGCGGTGAGGAGGGCCACCTGCCGTTCGACGTCGCAGCTGCCGATCGCGCGCGTGCCGCCGTAGAGGCCGGGGGTGGAGCCGGTGACCTCGCGGGCCTGCGGGCCGCCGTCGCCGGGCTGCCGGTCGGGGGCCGCGGGCGGTGCGGTGTTCCGGACGGTGGAGGCGGTGAAGGGGTCGGGTCCATGGGCGCCGAGCGGCTGGAGGAGGACGTCCTGGGCGGGGGCCGGGGCCGGTTCGCCGCCGGCGCCCTCCCACGCGGAGGAGCAGCCCGTGAGCAGCAGTGCCGAGACGAGGCCCGCGGCCGCGGCCGCGGGGCGGGTCCGCCGCGTCCGGCGGAGGGATGAGCGCACCTTGTTCTCCCGACTTTCTCTCTCCACCGGGCCCGGCGCCCGGTTCCGGCCAGTGCCTCATGTCTGTCGCAGCGCGCGGGGGGCCGCAAGCGGAGAGCGTCCGACCGGGTCGCGGCGGCAGGCGGAGAGCCGCCGGCCAGGTCGCGACGTCAGGCAGAGGGCCGCCGGTCGGATCGCGACGGCAGGCAGAGGGCCGCCGGCCGATCGCGACGGCAAGCGGAGAACCGTCGGCCGGGTCGCGACCAACAGCGACTTGAACGCGTTCAAGAAAGGCCCTACGCTCGACTTGCCGGTTGAACACGTTCAAGTGGGGGTGGCGTCGTATGACCGTCCTGTCGGTCCTGGTGAGTCCGGTCGTGATGATCGGCATGTTCTGGGTCGTCCCGACGGGCCTCGCCCTCCTCGACGGCCCCCGGCCGCCCGGCTGGGACCCGCTCCGGCGCGCCTGGCCCCTGCTCGCCGCCCCCGGCGCCCTGTCCCTCTGGCTGCCCCGCTCCCCGGCCGCCACCGCGCTCGCCGCGGTGTACGCCCTCGCCACCCTGGCGCTCGCGCTCCAGGCCCCGGCCCGGCTGATGCTCACCCGCTCGCTCCGGCCGAGCGAGATCGCCGTCCTCTCCGCCCTGACGGCCCCGTCCGTCGCCGGCCTGGCGCTGGTCGCCGAGCGGGCCTCGTACCCGCTGTTCGGCTTCGACCTGGACGTCCTGGCGCTGACCGTCCCGCACTTCCACTTCGCCGGCTTCGCCGCCGCCCTGGTCGCCGGGCTCGTCAGCCGCACGTCCGACGGTCCCGCCGCCCGCCTCGCCGCGCTCAGCGTCCCCGCCGGCACCCTGCTCGTCCTGCTCGGCTACTTCGTCGACGACTGGGCCGAGCTCGCGGGGGCCGTCGTCCTCACGACCGGCATGGCCGCGGTCTCCGTGCTGACCCTGCGGGAGCGCCGCGACCTCGCCGCCGACCGGCTCACCCGCGGCCTCCTCGCCGTCTCGGCCCTCGTCCTCGTCGCCACCATGCTGCTCGCGCTCAGCTGGGCGCTGGGCGAGGCGACCGGGCTTCCGCACCTCTCCCTGACCTGGACGGCCGCCACGCACGGCCTGGGCAACGCCCTCGGCTTCGCCGTCTGCGCGCTCCTCGCCCGGCGCCGCCTCACGGCGGACCGCGCCTCCCGGCTCCTTCCGTCCCTTCCGCACCCGTCCCGAACGGAGCTCCCGGCATGACCCGCCTGACGCACGACCTCTCCCGGCCACGGCCCCGCCTCACCTACCCCGAGGTCGGTGCCACCCGCACCCCCGAGGCGCTCCCCGCCGGCTACCACCACCTGCGGCACAGCGCGGTCGTCGGCCACGGCAGGGCCGCCTTCGAGACCGCCGGAGAGGCCGTCACCACCTGGCGGATGCACCGCGCCTCCCGGGCGCGCGTCCGCGCCGACGCCGACCGCGCCGAGCCCGGCGTCCACCTGGAGGTGTCGCTGGGCGCCGGCCCGTTCCGGATCGGCGTCCCCTGCTCGGTGATCTGGACGGCGTACGAGGAGAACCGCATCGGCTTCGCGTACGGCACCCTGCGCGGGCACGCGGAGTGCGGCGAGGAGTCCTTCGTCGTCGAGCTGGAGCCGGACGGCACGGTCCGCTTCACGGTCACCGCCTTCAGCCGGCCCGCCGCCTGGTACACCCGGCTCGCCGGGCCCGTGATCCCGAAGCTCCAGCACGCGTACGCGCGCCTGCTCGGCCGCACCCTGGAGCGCCTCGTCAGGGAGTGACGCCGGGCCGATACTGGAGGGGATGGAGTGGTTCACCGCGCCCGACCACTGGCTGAGCCGGATCGTCTTCCAGCGGGGCCTCGCCGGGCTGTACTGCGTGGCGTTCCTGTCGGCAGCCCTCCAGTTCCGGGCGCTGATCGGGGAGCGCGGCATGCTCCCCGTACCGGAGTACGTGCGCCGGACCCGCCCGCGCCACACGCCCTCGCTCTTCCACTGGCGCTACTCCGACCGGCTCTTCGCGGCCGTCTCCTGGTCCGGCGCCGCCCTCGCGCTCGCGCTCGTCGCGGGCGCCGGGGACGCCGTGCCGCTGCCGGTCTCGATGCTGCTGTGGCTGGTGCTCTGGGCGCTCTACCTGTCGATCGTGAACGTGGGGCAGACCTGGTACTCCTTCGGCTGGGAGTCCCTGCTCCTGGAGACCGGGTTCCTCGCGGTCCTCCTCGGCAACGACGACACGGGCCCGCCGGTCCTCGTCCTATTCCTGCTGCGCTGGCTGCTCTTCCGCGTCGAGTTCGGCGCCGGACTCATCAAGATCCGCGGCGACCCCTGCTGGCGGAACCTGACCTGCCTCTACCACCACCACGAGACCCAGCCGATGCCCGGCCCGCTGAGCTGGTTCTTCCACCATCTGCCCCGCCCGCTGCACCGGGTCGAGGTCGCGGCCAACCACGTCGTCCAGCTGGTCGTGCCGTTCCTGCTCTTCACCCCGCAGCCGGTGGCCACGATCGCGGCCGGTCTGATGGCGGCCACCCAGCTCTGGCTGGTGCTCTCCGGCAACTTCGCCTGGCTGAACTGGATCACGATCGTGCTCGCCCTGTCGGTCGTGGACGCCTCCCCGCTCACCGGCGAGCACCCCCAGCCGGACCCGCCGCTCTGGTACGTGGTCGTGGTGGTCGCGGCGACCGCCTTCGTCCTGGTCCGCAGCTACGGCCCGGCGCGCAACCTGCTCTCCCGGCGCCAGGCGATGAACCGCTCGTACGATCCGTACCACCTGGTCAACAGCTACGGCGCGTTCGGCACCGTCGGCCGGGTCCGGGACGAGATCGTCGTCGAGGGCACCGACGACCCGGAGCCGCACCCGGGCACGGTGTGGCGCGAGTACGGTTTCAAGGGCAAGCCGGGGGACCCCCGCCGGATGCCCCGGCAGTTCGCCCCGTACCACCTGCGGCTCGACTGGCTGATGTGGTTCGCCGCGCTCTCCCCCGGGTACGCGCGCGCGTGGTTCGGGCCGTTCGTCGAGCGGCTGCTCGACGGCGACCGGGACACCCTGCGGCTGCTCGCCCACAACCCCTTCCCGGACGCCCCGCCGGCCTTCGTCCGGGCCCGGCTGTACCGCTACCGCTACACGACCTGGCGCGAACTCCGGAGCACCGGGGCCTGGTGGCACCGGACGCTGGTGCGGGAGTACCTGCCGCCGACCCGGCTGCGGCAGCCCACGGGCACGGCCCGCTGAACGCACCGGTGCCCCCGGCCGGGAACGGCCGGGGGCACCCGGGGTGAAGCGGGGGGGATCAGTCGATGCCGGGCAGGATGTGGGGCTCGGCGAGGTCCTCCTCGTAGCCCGCGAGCCGGATCGGGGCCGCGTGGGCCCACACGTCGAGGCTGCCCAGCTCGCCGTTCCGGCGCGGCCGGTCGTTGCGTTCGGCCGGTCGCGGTTCCTGCTTCGTCAGTTCGGGTGTCACCGCGCACTCCTTTGTCGCGTACCTGTGGGACAAGTGCCGGTCGGTCGCGGTGGCGCCGTTCGTGGCGGGACCGCGGCCTTGGTGGCAGGCCTGTCCCAGGAAGGCCGTGAGGACGGTGTGTGTCCCAGGTGGCCGACCGTGGGCATCAGACTAACCAAATGAGCGCCCCCGCGCTCTACCGGGCTCCAAAGTGTGACGCAATCGGGTGAAGCGAGACGGAAAAGCGCCCCATCGGGCCGATGGGGCGCTCTTGCGGAAACCGCGGAACCGCCCGCGGAGGGAGGTGCGGTCGGGTCTACCGGTCGGCGAGGGCTTTACCAGTTGGCGGGGGCGTAGTCCTTCAGGAAGACGCCGTAGAGGTCCTCGCCCGCCTCGCCGCGCACGACGGGGTCGTAGACCCGGGCCGCGCCGTCGACGAGGTCGAGCGGGGCGTGGAACCCGGCCTCGGCGAGGCGCAGCTTGTCGAAGTGGGGGCGCTCGTCGGTGATCCAGCCGGTGTCGACCGAGGTCATGAGGATGCCGTCGGTCTCGAACATCTCCTGGCCGCTGGTCCGCGTCACCATGTTCATCGCGGCCTTCGCGGCGTTGGTGTTCGGGTGGCCGGCGCCCTTGTAGCCGCGGCTGAAGACGCCCTCCATCGCCGACACGTTCACGACGTAGGCACGGCCGCTGGCCGCCTTCTTCGCCGCCTCGGCCATCGACGCCCGCAGCTTGCTGATGAGGATGAACGGGGCCGTGTAGTTGCAGAGCTGGGTCTCCAGGAGCTCGACCGGGGAGATCTGCTCGATGCTCTGCACCCACGTGTTGCTCTCGACGACGTCCGGCACCAGACCGCCGGCGTCGATGGCGGTGCCGTCGAGGTGCTTGGCGATGGTGGCGTTGCCCGCGACGAGCGCGAGGTCGGCGACCTGCTGGGCCTCCAGGTCGCGCACGCCGGCGGGCAGCTCGGAGGATCCGACGAGCTCGCCGACCGCACCGGAGTTGAACGCGCCGATGACGTGGTGGGCGGGGAGCTCACCGACCGGCAGCGGGGCGTTCTCGCCCTCGACGAGGGCGGAGTAGGCGGAGGGCAGACGGCGCACGGTCTGCGTCGCGTTGTTGATGAGGATGTCCAGCGGACCGGCCTCGGCCATCCGGTCCGCCAGGGCCACGGCCTGGGCGGGGTCGCGCAGGTCGATGCCGACGACCTCCAGGCGGTGCATCCAGTCCGCGGAGTCCTCCATCGCCTTGAAGCGGCGGATGGCGTCCTTCGGGAAGCGGGTGGTGATGGTGGTGTGGGCGCCGTCGCGCAGCAGCCGCAGCGCGATGTACATGCCGATCTTGGCCCGGCCGCCGGTGAGCAGCGCGCGCTTGCCGGTGAGGTCGGCGGCGGCGTCGCGCTTGGCCCGGTTCAGCGCCGCGCACGGCTGGCAGAGCTGGTGGTAGAAGTAGTCGACCTCGACGTACCGCGTCTTGCAGACGTAGCAGGAGCGCGGCCGCTGGAGTATCCCCGCGATCCGCCCCTCCTCGGTGACCGAGGTGGGCAGGAGGCCCTCGGTCTCGTCGTCGATGCGCTGGGCGGAGCCGGTGGCCGTGGCCTCGGTGACCGCCTTGTCGTTCGCGGTCTTCGCGGCCCGGCGCTCCTGGCGGCGGCGCTGCTTCACGGTCCGGTAGATCCCGGCGGTGGCGCGCCGGACGGTGATCGCGTCCGGGTGGTCGACGTCGATCTTGTCGAGCTCGTCCAGGACGCTCAGGCAGACGGCCAGGCGCTCGGGGTCGATGCCCGGCCCGTATTCCTGGTTTTCTTCGGTCACCGTCATGGCCTTCGGGTTCCTCGTTCGCTCGTACGTCGCCGCTCGCGGGCATTCAAAGGCCCAACTTTACGGAGCGGGGGGCCGCGCCTCCAAACCCGTTCGGGGGGCGTGGTCGAAGACACAGTCGCCGCACAGCCCGCCGCCCGGGGCGCGGTAGTAGAGGCAGCAGCTGCCGCGCCGCAGCCGGGGGCCGCGGACCGTCCCGGCGAGGTCCGGGTGGTCCAGGAGGCCGGAGACCAGGGCGGCGGCCCGCTCGGCCGCCTCCGGCCGCCCGTGGGCGCGTGCCCAGCGGGTCAGCTCGCGCAGGGCGCCGGCGAGGGCGGAGCCGGCGTTGCCCCACAGCAGGCGCGGGGAGACGTTCCCGTCGCGGCGCAGAGCCTCGTGGAGCGGGACGAGATGGGCCTCCTGGACGGCCGCGCGCAGCTCGGCCACGGTCGCGGGGCGGGTGGCGGAGCCGGCCCACCACAGGTCGTCGGGTGAGACCGCCGCCCCGTCCCAGAAGAGCTCGGCGGGGTCGAGGGCCGGGAAGCGGCCGTGGAGCGCGGCGGGACCGAGGGCGACGGACCAGAGCCGGGCGACGAGCCCGAGGTGGGCGACGGAGGCGCCGACGCGCCGCTCGGGGACGCCGAGGCGGGCGGCGACGTGGTCCACGCGCGCGGCGAGGGGGCCGTCCTCTCCCGCGTACAGCCGGGCGAGCGGGCGGTGCGCGCCGCCGGTCGCGGGGGCGGTGGTCCGCAGGACGAAGAAACCGCCGGGCGACCCGCCGTCGCCTCTCGCGCCGAGTCCCATGCGTACGCTCCCCGCCCCGAAGTCCTGTCGGCCGGCCCTCACCGTAGCTCCTCCTCCCCTCCCCCCTTCTCCGCGGGCCCCGGGGCTCCGCTCGGCCCCGTCCTCCGCCGCGGGGGAACCGTAAAGGCCGCTTTGCACCCCTTCCGACCTGCGCGGGTGTACGCCCCGGGGCGTACGCGGGGGCTGCGTACTGCGTCGGTGGTACCCGCGAAGACGTCCCCTGGTACGACGACGCGGACGGCCGGGAAGAGAGATCGTGGAAGGTATGAGTCCACTCATGCTGTCCGTCGTCCTGGCCCTGGCCTCCGCGGTCGCCTACGCGGCCGCGGCGATCGTGCAGGAGCGCGTCGCGTCCGCCGCCGCGGGGCCGCGCTACGCGCCGCTGCGCAGCCCCGCCTGGTGGGGGTCCGTCCTCCTGAACGGCGTCGGCGCGACCCTGCACGTCGCCGCCCTGGCGTACGGGCCGCTCAGCCTGGTCCAGCCGCTGGGCGCCCTGACGATCGTCTTCGCGCTGCCCATGGCGGCCCTGTTCGTCGGCCGCCGGGCCGGGCGGCGGGCCTGGCGCGGCGCGCTGATGGCCACGGCGGGCCTCGCCGGGCTGCTGAGCCTCACCAGCGGCGCCGAGGCCGGGTCACTGGCCGACGGGGAACGGTGGCTGCTCGCGGGCGCCACCTTCGGCGCTGTGGTCGTCCTGTTCACGGCCGCGCACCTGGTGGGCCGGTCCGTGCTGCGCAGTGTCGCGCTCGCCGCGGCGGCGGGCGTCTCCTTCGGCATCGCCTCGGTCCTCACGAAGGCCGTGGCCGAGGAGTGGACGCCCCGGGCCCCGTTCGCCGAGTGGACGGGGCTGCTCGTCCTCTCCGTGTTCGCGGTGACCGGCCTGCTGCTCTCCCAGGCCTCCTACCGGGGCGCGGGGCTCGCCGCCCCGCTGGCCACCGTCACGGTGGTGAACCCGGTGGTCGCGGCGGCGGTGGGCCTGACGCTGTTCGGCGAGAGCTTCCGGTACGGCACGGCGGGCACCGTCGCCGCGCTGGTCTGCGGCACGGTCGCGGCGGCCGGCCTCGTCCAGCTCACGCTGGACCGCATGGCGGTCGTACCGGAGTCACCGTCGTCGGCGTCATCGGCGCCGGAGGCGCCGTCCGCGTCAGAGGGAGACTCCCCGCGCCCTGAGATACGCCAGGGGGTCGATGTCGGAGCCGTACCCGGGACCCGTCCGGATCTCGAAGTGGAGGTGCGGTCCCGAGCTGTTGCCGGTCGACCCTGAACGCGCGATGCGCTGACCGGCGTGCACCCGCTGACCCTCGCGGACGGCGAGGGCGGAGAGGTGGGCGTACTGGCTGTAGCGGCCGTCGTCGTGCCGCAGGACGATCTGGTAGCCGTACGCGCCGCCCCACCCGGCGGAGACGACCCGGCCTCCGGCCACGGCCTTGACGGAGGTGCCGGTGGGCACGGGGAAGTCGACCCCGGTGTGGTGGCCGCTGGCCCACGAGGAACCGGGGACGCCGTACCGGGTGCCGATGTCCGCGGAGACGGGCGCGGAGTAACTGTGTCCGGCCGGCCGGGGAGCGGGCTTGGGCTTGGGGCTCGGCCTGTGGCTCGGTTTGGTGCTCGGCTTCGAGCTGTGCTGGGTGTGCGGCTTGGGACTCGGCTTGGTGTGCGGCTTGACCGCGGGCTTCGGTGCCGGCTTGGCGGAGGGCCGGGCGTCGGGCCCGGCCAGGGGCTTCCCGGGGAGCACGGCCTTGGGAGGTACGGCCTTGGACACGGCTGCTTCGGGAGGTACGGCCTTGGGGGATGTGGCCGTCTTCGGGGGCGCGGCCTTGACCGGTCGGGCGGCTCCGGAAGGCGCGCCGGGCTTCTCCGCCTTCCGGGGAGCGGTGATGCGCAGGGTCAGGCGCTGACCCGGGTGGATGAGGTCGGGGTCGTCGCCGACGACGGACCGGTTGGTCTCGTACAGCCGCTGCCAGCCGCCCTTGACGTGCTCGTCGCGGGCGATCTCCGACAGGGAGTCGCCGGGCGTCACGGTGTACATCTCGCGCACGGTGGGCACGGTGGTCGGGCTCGCGCGGTGCGCCGCCTGCTCGGGTAAGACGCGCTGCCCCGGCAGGGAGGCCGTGCGGACCGCGTTCCCGCCGCCGACCGGCCCGGCCGCCGTGGCGCGCAGGGCGGCGACGTCCGGCGACTCCCCGCCCCGGGCGAGCCCCGCCCGGGGGCCGCAGGACGGCCACGCCCCGGGCCCCTGGCCCTTCAGGACGCGCTCGGCGATCGCGATCTGCTGGTCCTTGGAGGCGAGGTCGGCGCGCGGCGCGTAGTGCGTGCCGCCGTACCGCTCCCAGGTGGACTGGCTGAACTGGAGGCCGCCGAAATAGCCGTTGCCCGTGTTGACGTGCCAGCTGGAGGAGGACTCGCAGGACGCGACCTTCTCCCAGACGTCGAGCGAGGCGGCGTGCGCGGCGCCCGCTCCGATCAGCGGCAGCGCCATGCCGGCGCCTCCCGCCGTGACGGTGAGCGAGGCACGGTTGATCCGGCTCGGCTGGTGGCGGCGGTGACGTCCGCGTACGGCCATGGGCCCCCCTTGAACACAGCAGCAGCCGTCCAAGTTAGGGGTGGCGCACGCTCCGTGACAAGGGTCGCGCGGAAGCTCGAGTCTCTTCTGTCACCTCCGCGTCGACTCCGGCCACCCGCCGGCGGGGCCGGGCTCGGGCCGGGGTTCGGGGTCCGGTACGGGCCCGCCGGGCTGGGGGGCCGGCGGAGGCGCGGGATCCGGCGGGGCGGGCACCGGGTTCGGCGGGGGCACCGGCGGCGGCGAGGGAACCGGGGGCGGGATCGGCGACGGGGGCAGCGGATCGGGGGCGGGGTGGGTCATCACGGACCTCTCGGTCGACGGGTCTCCCTTTCGCGGGGCCTCCCTCACGGGAGCCCCCTCCCCAGGGTGGCCCGGCCGCCGCGCCCGCGCCCGCCGGACCCCGCCCTCCGGGTCACCCGGGCCCCCGACGGAGGGGGCCCGGGCGTCGGGGCGGTCTCAGACCTGGGCGGGCACGGCGTGCGGGGGGCGCACCGTGTCACTGCCGGGAACGGGAGCGGAGGCGTCGCCTCCCAGCTCCACGATGCGGTTGTCACCGTCGACGTGCACGACACGCGGCACGAAGGCCCGCGCCTCCGCGTCCTCCATCTGCGCGTAGCTGATGAGGATCACCAGGTCGCCGGGGTGCACGAGGTGGGCGGCGGCACCGTTGATCCCGATGACACCGGAGCCGCGCTCGCCCTCGATGACATAGGTCTCGAGACGGGCTCCGTTGTCGATGTCGACGATGTGGACCAGCTCACCGGGCAGCAGATCGGCCGCCTCCATCAACTCCACGTCGACGGTGACCGAGCCGACGTAGTGCAGATCGGCCTGGGTCACGGTGGCGCGGTGGATCTTGGACTTGAACAGAGTACGCAGCACTTGGGACTCCTCGAAGACGGCTCCCTGCCTGCTTTGTGCAGGTCAAGGGCGGTCTCGACTGTACACCGGCACGCGCCGAACGATGTTTGTGAGGAACATCGCGCCGGTCAAGCTGGACGGCTTCCCACCTGGGGTTTTCCCTTCGCTCCAGTGCCTGTTGGGACGATCACCCCGGAACGCGCGAGGACTCATGCTGACCGAATGCTGACTTACCTGACGGTTCATCAGGCACAGGAGGCGCCCCTTCTGCACGCAAACGCACGGGGTACGTCCACGTGTCGGTCTGTGGCCACGATTGCCATCCGGGCGCATGAGGCCCGTCTCAAGCGACGCGGGAGCCATGCCTCCGGCTTCCTCCGCCCGACACCGGCATGGCGGCTGGATCTTTCGTTCCACGGATGCCCAGACGATCCCATGACCTTCTCGGTCTTCGCCGGCGGGGAATCACAGGGCGGACCTCAGGCACGGCGGGCCCTGTACCCCAACGCGCTCGGACGCGCGGCCGGTGTCGCCGGGGTGGCAGACGCCTGCTGAAGCGGACCCGCGCCGTATTCGGGCCCGGCCTCGGCGCCGGAGCAGGCCGTGGCAACCGGCCATGCCGCTCACCTCCGAGGCTGTCGCCGGTGCCCCCGGGTCTTCCCCTGCCTCCTGACACGCTGGAAAAGTAGAAGCGGGCGCAGTCACCGGGGCTCCTTCTGTGGGATGCCACTCGTGACGAGAACGGTTCACCTCGCCCTTACCCGGGCCGCCCCGCGACCGGCCGGTGCCTCGACAATCTGATCGTGCCCCAACAGCCGGACGACACCTGGCGGTTTCCCGTCAGGTGTCGTCCAGCGTCTCCCGTCGACTGCCCCCAGCCGCTGACACGGCGGTCGCACGAGTTCCTCGCACGACGTGGAGCCCACGTATTCGACGCTGGTGAAACAGCCGGCTCGGCGCCGAACCACGCCGCCGGCACCGGGTCCAAGATCTTGGCTGCGGTTCCCATGGACCCAGGCATCAGATGCCTGTGGGTCCTGAAGATGACCTCGATGCTCTTGTGGCCCGTTCACTCAGCCGCGTCTTCTCGTCCTGGTCGGCAAGCGCAGGACGCAGGGACGACGGGTTCACAGCGCAGGTGGGCCATGCCGCTGGCCGGTGTACCAGGCGGCGACCTGGGCGCGGTTGCCGAAGCCGAGTTTGGTGAGGATGTGGTCGACGTGGGTCTCGGCGGTGCGCGTCGCGATGACCAGCCTGGCCGCGATCTCCTTGTTGGACAGCCCCTCGGCCACCAGGGCGGCGACCTGGGTCTCCCTCGGTGTCAGCGGCGTGCCCTCGTCGGTCCCCCGCGTCTTCGCCTTCGCCGGTGCACCGTCTCCGAGAGCGAAGTCCACCGCCTGCCGCGGCGAGAACCGGTAGCCGTGCTCGAAAGCGGCCTCGTACCGCGCCTCCCCGAGGACTGCCAGGGCCGCCCTCACGTGTTTCTGGTGGGCGATGTCCATCGGGACGTAGCAATCCGGAGACGCTCCCACCTGATGCCACACCGCGCCCGCCGCGCCGAACAATGTCGCGGCCCGGGCATGCTGCTCCCGCCGGACGCTCACCCAGGCGAGGGTGTCCATGACGAAGGCCGAGCCCAGTCCACCCTGCATACGACCGTGGATGCGCAGGGACTCCTTCGCCGCGGTCTCCGCCCGGTCCAGGTCATGGCCGAGCTCCAGGAAGGCGAGTGCCCACAGGGCCCAGGACCGCCAGTAGATTTCACCGCGGTCCGACGTCAGGGCGAGGCACTCCTCGAGGTGGGCCAGGCCCTTCTCGCGCTCACCGTTCAGGCCGAGGGTGAGCCCCAGCATGGAGAGCGCGAACAGCTCGCCTCGGGGGTGGGCGACCCGGAAGCCGGTCAGTGCGGTGCCGAGCAGCGGGGCCGCCCGGTCCAGGTCGCCGGAGAAGAGCGCGGCCATGCCCTGGACGAGCGCCACGAAGGCGGCCTTGCCCTCGCCTCCGAAGTGCCCGGTCAGCCGGGACGCCTCCTCCAGGAGCGGCCGGGCCGCGTCGGCGGCGCCCTGCAGCAGGGCGTACCACGCGCTCAGGCACAGGGCTGAGAGCCGTTCGCGGCTGGGCTCCGGTGACGCTGTCAGGGCCTGGTCGAGCCAGTAGCGGGCCTCCGCGGTGATCTCCCGGATGCTCCAGTACTCGTCGAGATCGGTGGCGACGCGCAGGGCGACGACGGCCTCGCCGGGTTGCGCGAGACTGAACATCAGCGCGGCGCGCAGGTTGGCATGCTCGATCCACAGTCGGCGGATCCAGGACTCCTGGTCGGGCCCGATCCACTCTGCCTCGAACCGCTCCACCATCTTGGCGTACCAGTCGCGGTGGCGGAGCCGTACAGCGCGGTCGTCACCGGTCTCGACGAGCCGCTCGTGCCCGTACTCGCGGAGGGTCTCCAACATCCGGTACCGGGCGCCGCGACCCTGCTCGTCCCGGATCAGGACGGACTTGTCGACGAGGGAGCGTACGACTTCGGGCACATCCGCCGGCGGTACGCCGTCACCGCCGGCCACGTACTCGGCGGCGGCGAGGTCGAAGCCGCCCGCAAACACCGATACACGGGCCCACACCAGCTGCTCGGGTCGGGAGCACAGCTGATGGCTCCAGTCGACCAGGGCGCGCAGCGTCCGCTGTCGGGCGGGCGAGTCCCGGGGGCCGCCTGTGAGCAGACGGTAGCGCTCGGACAGGCGCTCCTCGATCTGTTCCAGCGAGAGCGCACCCAGCCATACCGCGCTCAGTTCGATCGCCAGGGGAATCCCGTCCAGGCCGCGGCACAGCCGGGCGAGCACCGTCCGGTTCTCGTCGGTCACGTCGAAGGCGGGTCGGACCGCCCGGCCGCGTTCCACGAACAGCCGTACGGAATCGTTGTCGGCGACATCCGCGGAGGTCATGGCTCCGTCGGCGTCGGGTGTCGGTAGCGGAGGCACCGGCAGGACCGTCTCTCCGTACACGTCCAGTGACTGCCGGCTCGTCGCCAGCACCCGCACCCGCGGGCAGCCCCGGATGAGCGTGTCGACGAACAGCGCGCAGGCGTCGATCAGGTGCTCGCAGTTGTCGACGACCAGCAGCGCCTCACGGGCTTCGAAGTGGTCGGCGATCGTGTCGACCGCCGGGCGGCCGGCCTGTTCGAGCAGCCCGAGCCTGTCGGCGACGGTCTTCGCCAGCAACGACGGGTCCGCGAGGTCCGCGAGCTCGACGAGCCACACGCCGTCCGGAAAGCCGTGGCGAGCCGCCTCGGCCACCCGCAGCGCCAGCCGCGTCTTGCCGACCCCGCCCGGACCCGTCAGCGTCAGCACCCGCACGTGCGACAGCAACCGCTTCGCCTCGGCGACCTCCCGCCGCCGCCCGACGAAGCTCGTCATTTCGGCAGGGAACCTGCCCGCCCGAGTCCTCACAGCGGCCATGCCGTTCTCCTCGCTCCCTCGATGATACGTAGTCGGGGTACGTAGTTCTCCGGTTATCCGCACCGCGGGCCCGGCGCAGGGTGGACCCATCGACCGCTCCAGCGGAGTCGACGAGATCCGGGAACACGCCATGTACCTCCTCAGCCCCGAGCACCCGCCTACCGACACCACCACCCCGACCGCCACCGCCCAGGAACACGTGCTGGCGCCTGCCGCGCCGTCGGCGCGGCAGGCCAGGGCGATCGTCCGCCGGGCCCTCGCAGCCCGCGGCCTCGACACGTTCAGTGACGCCGCCGAGCTCCTGGTGAGCGAGCTCGTCACCAACGCGTGCTGCCACGGTTACGGAGCGGTCCGGCTCGTCCTGTGCTTCGGGCCCGAGGAACTGCACTGCGAGGTCCACGACGAAAGCCCTGCGACGCACACCGCGCGCGAGGCCGGCGACGGCGACGAGCACGGACGCGGCATGCTGCTGCTCCAGGCGCTCGCCCACGCGTGGGGTGTTCGCGCGGAGGAGTCGGGCAAGGCGGTCTGGTTCGACCTCGGACCGGAGGCGGCGCTGTGATCGGGCCGCCGATGATGCCGCCCGGCAGCGGACGTCCGGTGATCGGGATGCTGGTCCCCGGTCCGGTGCCGTACCACCACCGTGTGATCCAGGGCGTCGAGCAGGCGCTCGCCGGGGTCGAGGGGCGTCTCATGCTCGCCTTCTCGGACGGTGATCGGCGGTCGCAGGAGGCCGCGGTGCGAGACCTCATCAGGGCGGGTGCGAACGGGCTGATCCTGGCGTCGGCCCTGGCGGGGGCCGTCGATCCGGAGGCCGAAGCCGACCTTCTTCCGCGGATACCGGTTCCGGTCCTGTTGGTCGAGCCCGCCGTTCCGGGGTCCGCGGAGAGGGAAGTCGTGGGCATCGACCACGCTGCGGGCGGCCGCTTGGCCGCCCGGTATCTGCGCGTTCTCGGCCATCGAAGGGTCGGTCTTGTGATCCACTCGGACTCCCCCGCCGCCGCCTCGGTCCGTGCCGGCTTCGAAGCCGTCCTGACCGATCGCCGGTCCGGTCCGGTGGTACGACAGGACGACCCGACCACTCCGTGGGACACCGAACGCGCCGATGCGGCGGTCGCCGCCTTCTCCGCGGCCGGGGTCACAGCGGTGGTCTGCTTCGGTGGCAAGGAGGCGTCGCTCCTGCTGCGCTCCGCCCGGCGAAGGGGCCTCCAGGTGCCCCGGGACCTGGCGGTCGTCTCGTACGACGGTGAGTTCGCCGACCTGGCGGAGGTGCCGCTCACCGATGTCTCTCCGCCCAGGTATCGGCTCGGGCGGGTGGCAGCACGCGTCCTGTTCCGGCGCCTGGGCCACGGCGACGCCGTGGCACGTCGGCAACTCCTCATCCGTCCCAGGCTGACCGTTCGGGACTCCTGCGGAGCCCATACCCTGAGCTGAGTCTTCAGCCGACATCGCGCGCGGGGTTCTTCCGTGCCGTGTACCAGGCGGCGACCTGGGCGCGGTTGCCGAAGCCGAGTTTGGTGAGGATGTGGTCGACGTGGGTCTCCGCGGTGCGCGTCGCGATGACCAGCCTGGCCGCGATCTCCTTGTTGGACAGCCCCTCGGCCACCAGCGCGGCGACCTCGGTCTCCCTCGGCGTCAGCGGCGTGCCCTCGCCGGCCCCCCGCGTCCTCGCCTTCGCCGGTGCACCGTTGCCGAGAGCGAAGTCCACCGCCTGCCGCGGCGAGAACCGATAGCCCTGGGCGAAGACGGCCTCGTACCGCGCCTCCCCCAGAACCCCCCGGATGATGCTGACGCACTGCCGGTGCACGACTTGCGCCGGAATGTAGACGTCCGAGTACGCGCCGATGGCGCGCCAGATCGACGCGGCGGCGCCGAACAGGGTGGCGGCCCGGGCGTACCGCTTCTTCCGGACGCTGATCTGCGCGAGGGTCTCGAGCACGAAGGCCGAGCCGGCTCTGTTGTCCAGGAGGTTGTGGATGCCCAGAGCCTCCTGGCCCGCTCGCTCCGCGCGCTCCGTGTCGTGTTCGGCCTCGATGAACGCGACGGTCCACAGCGCCCAGGAGCGGAAGTAGAGCTCGCCGGCCCGCGCGGTCCTGGTCAGGGACTCCTCGAGCCGGGCGAGCCCTTGTTCGCGATCGCCCGCCAGGGCGAGTGAGATGCCCAGGGTGTTCAGTGCGAAGATCTCGAGCGCGGATTCCTCCGTGGCCCGGAATCCGGCGGTCGCCTCCCGCGCCAGCGGCACGGCGCGCTCATGCGCACCGGTGAACTGGGCCGAAAGGGCCTGCATGAGCACGACATGGGGCCTGCGGACACCACCGAGACGCCTGCTCAGCTCGTCGGCCTCGGCCAGGACCGGCGCCCCCACGTCGAAGTCGCCCCGAAGGATCGCGTACATCGCCTTCAGGCACAGTCCCCAAACGCGTTCACCGGTCGGCTCGGGGCAGGCCGCCAGTGACTGCTCGAGCCAGTAGCGGCCCTCCGCGTTGAGCCCTCGGATGTTCCAGTAGTCGTTGATCATGCCGCCGGCCATCCGCAGTGCACCGATCGACTCGCCCGGTTGGTTCAGGGAGTGGTCGAAGGCCACCCGCAGGTTCGCGTGCTCGTCGTCCAACCGCTGGAGCAAGGCGACCTGATCCGGGCCGAACCATTCCGCGTCGAGCCGCTCGATCACAGTCGCGTACCAGTCGCGGTGGCGGCGCCGCGTCGCGAGGCTCTCTCCGGCCTGCGCCAGCCGCTCGTGTCCATACTCGCGGAGGGTCTCCAGCATGCGGTAACGTCCGCCGCCCTCGTCCCGGATGAGGACCGACTTGTCGACAAGAGATCGGAGGAGTTGGGGGATGTCCTCGGGCGGCACGCCGTCGCCGGCGGCGACGTGCTCTGCGGCGGCGAGGTCGAAGCCTCCCGCGAACACCGAGGTCCGCGCCCAGACCAGCTGCTCGGGCCGGGAGCACAGCTGATGGCTCCAGTCGACCAGTGCCCTCAGCGTCCGCTGCCGCGAAGGCACGTTCCGCGGGCCCGTCGTGAGCAGGCGGTATCGCTCGGACAGGCGTTCCTCGATCTCGGCCGGCGTCAGCGCCCGCAGCCACGCCACGGCCAGTTCGATCGCCAGCGGAATCCCATCGAGGGCGTGGCACAGCCGGGCGAGCACGTCGCGGTTACCCTCGCTCACTTCGAAGGCGGGCTCCACGGCGCGGGCCCGTTCGACGAACAGCCGCACCGCATCGTGCTGGGCCAGAGCGTCGAGAGGGATCCGGCCCTCCGGATCTGGCACGTGCAGCGGAGCAACCGGCAGGACCGTCTCCCCCTGGATACCCAGTGACTGCCGGCTCGTCGCCAGCACGCGCACCTGCGGGCATGCCCTCACGACGGCGGCCACGAAGAGCGCGCAGTGGTCGATCAGGTGCTCGCAGTTGTCGATGACGAGCAGCGCCTCACATGGTTCGAGGCGATCGATGATCACGTCGAGGGAAGGGCGGGCGCCGTGCTCGTGCAGTCCCAGGTGCTCGGCGACGGTCTCCGCCAGCAATGACGGGTCCGCGAGG
Organism: Streptomyces sp. NPDC053513; assembly: GCF_044544765.1. Taxonomy (NCBI): domain Bacteria; kingdom Bacillati; phylum Actinomycetota; class Actinomycetes; order Kitasatosporales; family Streptomycetaceae; genus Streptomyces; species Streptomyces sp. NPDC053513. The sequence continues at coordinate 59,667 of NZ_JBITXP010000007.1, read as the reverse complement.
TCCGCGAGCTCGACGAGCCACACGCCGTCCGGAAAACTGTGGCGAGCGGCCTCGGCCACCCGCAGCGCCAGCCGCGTCTTGCCGACCCCGCCCGGACCCGTCAGCGTCAGCACCCGCACGTGCGACAGCAACCGCTTCGCCTCGGCGACCTCCCGCCGCCGCCCGACGAAGCTCGTCATTTCGGCAGAGAACCTGCCCGCCCGAGTCCTCACAGCGGTCATTCTGCGCTCCGCTCCTGATCATACGTATGAACGGCACCGGCAGTCCGTTTCTCCGTGCCTCCGTCACTCTTCCGGCCGGTGGTCGGGCCCCTGGCCGGCGGGCTGTCCTCCGGTCGCGGCGGTCCGGCCGTGCCGCATGAGCATCTCCATGATCGGCTCCGCTGCCCGTCTTTCCACCAGGACGAACAGCGTCAACAGCGCCAGGCCGCCTGCCAACCAGCCCCAGGCCGTGGGTCGCGACCAGCCCCACGCCGCCCCGTTGGACAGGTACAACAGGACCAGTCCGACACCGGCCGACAGCAGAACCGCCCCGACGACGTCCAGGCGCTGGTGGACGCGCAGTGCGCTCTCCAGCACGAACAGCCACAGCGACACGATCATCACCACGGTGAAGATCAACAACAGCCAGAACGGCGACCTCCACGAAGAGCGCTCCGGCGTCCAGCCGCCGATCAGCGGGGCGACGAAGGCGGTCACGCCCAGGCCGGTCGCCACGAGGCCGATCGCCGTCGGAACGTAGCGCCTGGGCAGGATGTCGCGTAACAGCCCGTACGCCACCGTGGGGGCGCTGACGGCGACGGCCTCCAGGGCTCGCCCGACCAGGAACAAGGTCCAGCTGGACGTCAGGGCGCAGATCAGAGCGCCGGCGATGAACGAGAGGCCACCCGCTAGCAGCATGCGGCGTTTCCCCCACAGGTCGGACATCTTCCCGATCATGGGGGTGCAGGTGCCGCCCACGAGCCCGAAGATGCGCAGAGCGACCCGGCGCCTCTGTCGGCGCCGACACAGTTCGGCCGTGGAACGATCGCTGGTCGCGATCGCCACGCCGCGGAGTGGAGCCGGGCGACTGCGAAGTCCGCCGACCAGGGCCACGGCCACCGATGAACCGTTCAACCGGCCCGGCCCGGTGGAGCAAACCCCGCGTGAGTTCTTGTTGATTCCTGCTTTCCGTGCTCGCCAGCATGGGCGCCCCGGACAGCCGATCAAACGATCAGGTGATCCATCACCACGATCATTCGCTATCAGGATCTTGACTCTGATCTGACGCGGTCGCAAGATGGCCCCCACCGAAGTCGCCGGACACCTGAATCGGCACCGTTCGACGGGACGCCCCTCTCGGGACCGCGGGGCGGTCTTACCACGCCGCCCCCCAACATCCTGGAATCATCAAGGAGTTCCGTCATGGACATACCCACACGGCAGGGCCTGTCCGCCCTCCCCGTCCGCCGCTCCCGTCGCAGGGTGGGTGCCCTTCTCGCCGTGGCGACGGCCCTCGCCGCCATCTTCACCCCGGCCAGCGGGCAACCTGCCGCCGCGCTGTCGCGAACCGTCCCGGGCGACACCGTCGACGTCGATCATTCCTACGCGAAGACGCCGCGGATGATCCTGCGCTCGGAGTCCTGGACGAGGACGACGGCCGCAAGTATGAAGAAGACGGCCGACGACGCCGTCGCCACCGGGCTCGCCGCTCGGGGCTGGAACACCGTCTCGTTCGACGACACCTGGGCCGTGCGGGCCGACTGCACCGACTGGGACGCGGCCGCCACGGTCGTGCCGAACTGTACGAACGGTCGCGACACGACCACCGGCAACCTCATCCCGTCGCCGACGAAGTACCCGGGCGGGCTCAAGGAGGTCGGCGACTACCTCCACAGCAAGGGTCTGTTCTTCGGCGTCTACACCAGCGGCGGCCGGTACATGTGCGACAGCGGTGGGCGCAGCGCCGCCGCACCCGGAAGTTTCGACAACTTCGACAAGGACTTCCGGTTCTTCGCGAGCGTCGGCGCCGATTACATCAAGCTCGACTACTGCGGCGAGCCGAACACGACCAACAAGTGCTGCTTCACCGTCCTCGACACCGATACCGAGATCAACACCGCCATCGAGTCGGCACGTCGGGCGGCCACCGCGGTCAACGCCATCAAGTCCGACGCCGATCCCGGCAAGCGCCGGTCGATGGTGCTGAACATCTCCGCGCCGGCGTACGCCAACTGGGACAACGACACGTACACCACCCCGCTGTTCCAGCGCATGATGACCAGCATCGTGCCCGCCGGACACGCCTACCGCGTCGGCGGCGACGTCGGCGGGACGAGCTGGGCGCTCACCACCACGCTCGTCGACATGGTCGAAGGGCTGCGCCCCTACGGCAAGCAGGGCCATTTCCTCGACCCCGACCGGCTGTACTTCGACGACACCACCCTCACGACCGACAACAAGCTCGGTGGCTACGTGATGTGGGCGATGCAGAACAGTCACATGGTCGCGATGATCCGCAACTCCAACGCCAGCGGCGCCATCTCGTCCGCGCAAGCCGCCCTCATGAACAAGCCCGGCATCATCGAGGTCGGGCAGGACGCGCTGGCCGTGCCGGCGAAGCGGGTCGCCCGGGGCAACGGATACGACGTGTTCGCCAAGCCGCTGAGCAACGGCGACTACGCGGTCGCCATCATGAACCGGTCCGCCACCGCACCGGTCACGGCGACGACGAGCGGGGCGGTGGTCGGCACGTCCGCGAAGACGTTCACGCTGACCTCGATCCTCGGACCCGACATCACCTCCATCGACGCGAACGGCAACTTCAGCGTCACCGTCCCGGCGGGAACAGCGGTCATGTACCGCCTGAAGGCCGGGAGCACCGCGGCGTACGCGGGCTGGAACTTCGGGCCCTACGGCTCGGCCGCCCGCAACGCCACCGCGATCACCGACGGCGACGCGCCGACCGCGGGAACCTGGGACGCCGCCGGCAACACCCTGTCGTCGGACCGGCTGGCCGACAGCTCCCGGCTGCCCGACGGAACGGCCCTCAGCGTCAGGGCCGGGCAGACCGTCACGATCGGCGGCGTGGCCTACACCTGGCCGAACACCACGTCCGGCCAGTTCGACTCCGTCCGCCCCACCGGACAGACGATCGACTACAACTACGCCGGATCCAAGGTGAACTTCCTCGGCGCCTCCGGCATCGGCGAGTCCGGCGGAACGATCCGCCTGAACTACACCGACGGCACGTTCAGCGACTCGACCTGGGGCTTCCCCAGCTGGAGCTGCGCGAGCGCGCCGACCTACCCCGCGACCGTCGCGTTCAAGGTGTTCGGGCGCAATGGCACCAGCGGCCCGGCCGACACCGGCACGGGATACTGCCTCTACACGAGGTCGGTGGCGATCACGTCCGGAAAGACGCTGTCGTCGATCACGCTGCCGAACGCGCCCAACGCGCGTGTCTTCGCCATCAAGGTGAGCTGACCCACCTCCGCGGTACGAGCTCCGTATCCGGGCGGCATTGCCGCCCGGATACGGAGCAGGCGTCTTTCGGCGTACAGGAGAACGCATGACGGACACGGCGCGCTTCCGGCCCCAGACCGCACGCGAGTTGAAGTTCCGGCGTCTGGCCGCCGAGCTGCGGCGGAGGCTCCTCGACGGCACCTGGCCCCAGGGATCGAAACTGCCCACCGAGCATGCGCTGGCCGTCGAGACGGGTCTGTCGGTGACGACCGTCCGGCGCGCCTACGAGGTCCTCGTGGGGCAGCAACTGGTCGAGCGGCGGCAGGGTGCGGGGACCTTCGCCACGATCCGTCCTGGCCCGGTCCGGCCCTCCGGCCGGGCCGTCGGGGTACTGGTGCCCACGGCCACGCTCTACTACCCGCGCGTCCTCCAGGGCATCGAGGAGGCGCTGGCCGTGGCCGGCGCGCGTATGGTGCTCGCCTGCTCCCACTACGACCGGACCGTCGAGCGTGACGCGATCGACCGGCTCGTCCACGACGGTGTGGACGGTCTGCTGCTCGTACCGCTGCTCCACGAGCTCGACGATCCGCTCTCCCGGATGGCCGAACTCCAGGCCCTGCCGGTGCCCGTCGTGCTGATGGAACGGCGGATCGCCGCCGCCGGCCCCCGGGACACCACCGAGCACGTCTGCACGGACCACGAGAGCGGCGCCTATCTCGCCGTCCAGCACCTTCACGACCTGGGACACCGCAGGATCGGACTGGTGCTGCGCACCGACGGGCCGCCCGCCGTGTCGATCACCGCCGGGTACGAGCGTGCAGTCGTGGACCTCTGCCTGAGCGCGGCCGAACGGGTCGGCGCACGCGCGGACGACTGGGACCTCGGCCGGGCCGACGCGGCGGTCGGCGCCCTCGCCGGCGACGGAGTGACCGCGGCCCTGTGCTTCGGTGACCGGGAGGCGTCCCTGCTCCTGGGCGCGGCCCGGCGCGCCGGGCTGCGCGTGCCCGTGGATCTCGCCCTGGTCAGTTACGACAACGAGTTCGCCGACGTCGCGGACGTACCGCTGACGGCCGTTTCCCCGTCGAAGTACCGGCTGGGGCGGCTCGCGGCCGAGATCCTGCTCCAGCGGCTGGCCGACGACGGCGCCGGGCCGGTCCATCAGGTGAAGCTGCGCCCGGAACTGGTGGTCAGGGCCTCATGCGGCGGCATCTCCCCGTGGCTCGCCCACCAGGCTCGTTGATCGCCGAACGCGCCGACCCCGGACCCGCGGTAGCGGGTCCGGGGTCGGGTCGGAGTCGTCGGAGCCATCCGGTGAACGCGGGTTCCTCTCACCGGGACCTCGGGCGGTGGCGGCGAGCGGAGCGAGGCGCGGTCACCTCAGCGGCAGACCGCCGGCGACGGCGAGCTCGACCACGGCTGCCGTCCGGCAGGAGCGCGTACGTGCCGTCGACGGGCCTGCCGTCGGGGCCGGTGCGGCCGCCCACCCGGTGCAGTGGGGGTCCCGGGTGGGCGGCGGTGACGGCGGCGAGGGTGCCTTCGCCGCCGTCGGCCGTCGGGCTGATCGTCAGGTGATCGCCCGGTCTGATGGGGCGCCGGCCGGCGCCCGTGCCGCGTCCGCGGCGGTGACGGTCCCTTTGAGGGAGTCCGGTGCGAAGACGACCCTCACGGCGCTTCCACGTGCGTGAGGTGGCGCTCGATCATCGTCCGGAGGGTCTGCTCGCCGGGGGTGGTCCACGTCGTCTCGTTGAAGATCTCGACCTCGATCCAGCCCGTATAGCCGGCGGCGTTGATCTGGTCGGTCAGGGTGCGGAAGTCGATGTGACCGTCGCCGACGTGGCCGCGGCCGAGCAGGGCGTCTGCGGGCAACGGCAGCGTCCAGTCGCAGACCTGGTAGGACGCGATCCGGTCACCCGCGCCGGCCCGCGCGATCTGGGCGGCCAGGTCGGGGTCCCACCAGACGTGGTAGCTGTCGACGACCACGCCGACCTGTTCGGCAGGGAACAGTTCGGCGAGGTCGAGGGCCTGGCCGAGGGTGGAGACCACGGCGCGGTCGGCGCAGAACATGGGGTGGAGGGGCTCGATCGCCAGGCGCACACCGAAGTCGCCCGCGTGCGGGGCGAGTTCGGCGAGCGTTTCCGCCACGCGTTCCCGGGCGGCGATGAGGTCGCGGCTCCCGTCGGGCAGGCCGCCGACCACCATGACCAGGGTGTCGGTGCCCAGCTCGGCGGCCTCCTCCAGCGCGCGGAAGTTCTCGGCGAGGGCGGTTCGGCGGCCGTCGGGGCCGGGCGCGGTGAGGAAGCCGCCCCGGCACAGGGTGCTGACGGCCAGGCCCGCGTCGCGGACCCGCTTCGCCGCCTCGGTGACGCCGACCTCGGCGACCTTGTCCCGCCACAGGCCGATCGCCGGGATGCCGGCGTCCACGCAGCCCTGGACGGCCTCGGGCAGGCTCCAGCCCTTGGTGGTGATCTGGTTCAGCGAAAGCCGCATCAGCCCTCGACCCCCGCCATGGCGAGGAAGGCGCGCATCCGGTGGACCGCGAGATCCGGGTCGGGCAGGATTCCGGCCGCGTCGGCGAGCCGGAACAGCTCCACGAGGTGGGGGACGGAGCGTCCGCTCTGCGCCCCGGCGACCATGGTGAAGTGGTCCTGATGGCCGGAAAGCCAGGCCAGGAAGACGATGCCGGTCTTGTAGTGGAAGGTCGGCGCGGCGAACAGGTGCCGGGCCAGCGGCAGCGTGGGTTCCATCAGCGCGTCGTACCGGTCGGGGTCGCCGGTGTCCAGGGCGTGCAGGGCGGCGGCAGCCGTGACGGCGATCGGGTCGAAGACGCCGAGCAGGGCGTGGCTGTGGCCGAGTTCGTCGCCGCGGATGAGCTCGGGATAGTTGAAGTCGTCGCCGGTGTAGAGGCGGACTCCTTCGGGCAGGGCCCGGCGCAGGGCGATCTCGCGGTCGGCGTCGAGCAGGGACACCTTGATGCCGTCGATCCGGTCGGCATGGTCCTCGATGAGGGCGAGGACCGTCTCGGAGGCGCGGTCGAGGTCGGCAGAGCCCCAGTAGCCCTTCAGCGCAGGGTCGAACATCTCGCCGAGCCAGTGGAGGATGACGGGTCGCCCCGACTGGCCGATCAGCCGGCCGTACAGGTGCAGGTAGTCGTCCGGGCCGGACGCCCCGGCGGCGAGTGCCCGACTGGCCATCAGGATCGGCTGGGCGCCGGCCTGCTCGACGACCTCCATTTGCTCCTCGTAGGCGGCCAGGATCTCGGCCGGGGAGGCGTCCGTCGAGGGAAGCTGGTCGGTGCCGACACCGCAGGCGAGGCTGCCGCCCACGGCGCGGGCCTCCGCTCCGGAGCGGGTGATCAGCTCTTTGGTCGCGGCCCAGTCGAGGCCCATGCCGCGCTGGGCGGTGTCCATGGCGTCGGCGATGCCCAGGCCCAGCCACCAGAGGTGGTGGCGGAAGGCGAGGGTGGCCTCCCAGTCCACGACGGCGGGTGCGCCGGGGGCGTTGTGTCCGAGAGGGTCGGCGACCACGTGCGCGGCGGCGAACGCGGTGCGGGAGGAGGTCGTGGCCCGGTAGGCGGATGTGGTCCCGGGCGGACCCAGCGGTTCGGGGGTGTGCAGCCGGTGTACGCCTATGCCCGGAAGTTTGATCTGGGGCATCAGATCTCCAGGTCGGGGACATCGAGGCGGCGGCCCTCGCGGGCGGAGCGCAGTCCGAGTTCGGCGAGCTGGACGCCCTTGGCGCCCTCCAGCAGGTCCCACCTGTACGGCGCACCGGTGACGACGTGCCGGAGGAACAGCTCCCACTGCACCTTGAAGCCGTTGTCGAACTCGGCATTGTCCGGCACCTGGTCCCACTGGTCGCGGAACGACTCGGTGACCGGAAGGTCGGGGTTCCAGACCGGCTTGGGAGTCGAAGCCCGGTGCTGGACGCGGCAGTTGCGCAGACCGGCCACGGCGCTTCCCTCGGTTCCGTCGACCTGGAACTCCACCAGTTCGTCGCGGTCCACCCGTACCGCCCAGGAGGAGTTGATCTGTGCGGTGATCCCGCCCTCCAGCTCGAAGACGCCGTACGCAGCGTCGTCGGCGGTCGCGGCGTAGGGCCTGCCCTGCTCGTCCACGCGCTCGGGGATGTGGGTGGCGGTGTGCGCGTACACGGAGCGGACCGGGGCGATGACGTTGTCCAGCACGTACCGCCAGTGCGGGAACATGTCCAGGATCATGCCGCCGCCGTCCTCGGCCCGGTAGTTCCAGGAGGGGCGCTGTGCCTCCTGCCAGTCGCCCTCGAACACCCAGTAGCCGAACTCGCCGCGGACGGAGAGGATCCGGCCGAAGAAGCCGCTGTCCACCAGTCGCTTGAGCTTGAGCAGTCCGGGCAGGAAGAGCTTGTCCTGGACGGCGCCGTTGCACACCCCCGCCTCGCGGGCCAGGCGGGCCAGCTCCAGTGCGGCGTCGAGGGATTCGGCGGTGGGCTTCTCGGTGTAGACGTGCTTGCCGGCGGCGATCGCCTTGCGGATGGCCGGCTCACGGACCCGGGTCAGCTGGGCATCGAAGTAGATCTCCGCCAGCGGGTGGGCGAGCGCCTCGTCCAGCGAGGTGGTCCAGTGCTCCAGGCCGTGGCGCTCGGCGAGCGCCTTCAGCTTGTCGGTGCTGCGGCCGACCAGGATCGGCTCGGGCCAGAGCACTTCGCCGTTGCCGAGGGCGAGGCCACCCTGCTCACGGATGGCCAGGATCGAGCGGACCAGGTGCTGGCGGTAGCCCATCCGGCCGGTCACACCGTTCATCACGATGCCGATCACTTTGCGGGACATGGGTGGGGCACTCCTTGCGGTGAAGCGGGGCGGCGGTCAGGCCGTGCGGTGGATGTCCTGTGCCCGCACCGGGTGGGCGAAGGGCAGTCCGGCGGCGTAGCGGCCGAGTTCGTCGGCCGCGGCGACGGCCATGCGGTGCAGTTCGCCGCCGAGCGAGCCGGCGATGTGCGGCGTGAGCAGGACGTTGGGCAGCTCGTAGAGCGGAGAGTCCGCGGGCAGCACCTCGGGCGTGGTGACGTCGAGTACGGCGTTGAGACGGCCGGAGACCAGTTCGGCGACCAGCGCGTCCTGGTCGATCAGCGAGCCGCGGGAGGTGTTGATGAGCGTGGCCCCGTCGGGCATGCGGGAGAGCAGGCGACCGTCGATCATGTGCCGGGTGGACGGCAGCTGCGGCGCGTGGATGCTGACCACGTCGCTGAGCGCGCACAGCTCGTCGAGTCCCACCGACCGGGCGCCGAGCGCGTCGGCCTCGTCGGGGGCCACGTACGGGTCGTGCAGCAGCAGCTGCAGGTCGAACGGCCGGAGCAGTTCGAGGACGCGACGGCCGATCTGGGAGGCGCCGACGATGCCGACGGTGCGGCGGTGGTTGCCGATGTGACCGTAGGCGGCCTGCCAGTCGTACGAGGCGCGGCGCCTGCGGTACTCGTCGGCCAGCTGCAGTACCTGCTTGTTGGAGAACAGGATGGCGGCGACGGTGTACTCGGCGACCGGCAGTGCGTTGGCCCAGGCCGCGGAGGTGACCTGGATGCCGCGCTCCCAGCAGGCGTCGGTGACGTGGTGCTTGACCGAACCGGCGGCGTGGATGACGGCGCGCAGTCGGGGCGCCGCCGCCAGGACCCGTTCGTCGAGTGGCGGACAGCCCCAGCTGGTGAGGAGGACTTCGGTCTCGGCGAGGGCCGCGAGGGCTTCGGGGGTGGTGAAGTCCTCGAGGACGAGCGCGGGATCGAGGTCGGCGAGTCGGCTCAGCCGGGCCATGGTGTCGGCGTCGAACAGTTGGGGTGCGAGGTGTGGATGCATGGCCAGCAGGGCTCGCGGCCGCCGGCGGTCGGAATCCGGGGCGTCGGACCCGACGGTTGGGATGGGCTGCTGGGGCACTCGGTACTCCGTTGGGTTGGCGGGGCTCGTGGTCGGGGCGGTCACTTGACGCTGCCCGCGGTCAGACCGGCCTTCCAGTGGCGCTGCAGGGCGAGGAAGGCGACGACGAGCGGGATCACGGCGACCAGGGACCCTGTGACGACCAGCGGGTAGAACTCGGGGAAGCTGCGGGTCTGCGCGTTCCACGAGTACAGGCCGAGGCTGACCGGGAAGAGCCGGTTGTCGGAGAGCATCACGAGCGGCAGGAAGAAGTTGTTCCAGATGGCGGTGAACTGGAACAGGAACACCGTGACGAAGCCCGGCATCACCATCCGCAGACCGATCGACCAGAAGATGCGCAGCTCCCCCGCCCCGTCCATCCTGGCGGCCTCGAGGACCTCACCGGGGACGTAACCGGCGACGAAGATCCGGGAGAGGTACACGCCGAAGGGGAAGACCAGGCTGGGGATGAAGACGGCCCAGAAGGTGTTGACGATGCCGATCTCGGAGGCGAGCAGGTACATCGGCAGCGCGAGCGCCGTGGTGGGCACCAGCACACCGACCAGCACCAGGCCGAACAGCTTCTCCTTGCCCGGGAACCGGTAGACCTCGAAGGCGTAGCCGGCGCAGACGCAGATGAACGCGCAGAGCAGGGCTCCACCTCCCGCGTAGAGCAGGGAGTTGAGGTACCAGCGGAAGTAGATGCCGCCGTCGGCGGTGGCCAGGTCGTGCAGGTTGTCGCCGAGGTGGAAGTTGCCCAGCGAGAGGCTGTTGCCTCCGAGCAGGTCCGGGGCGTTCTTGGCGGAGGCGGTGAGCAGCCAGAGCAGGGGCAGCAGGGTGTAGAGGGTGACCAGCACGAGGGCGGCGTTGACCGCCCCCTTCGACAGTGACCAGGGCCGGGGCTTCCTGGCGTGCGCGCTCATCGGACGGCCTCCGTCCGGCGCTCGGACCGGGCACGGCCGATCCGGGTGACGATGAAGGAGAGCAGGGCGGCGACGAGCGCGAGCAGCACGGACGAGGCGGCGGCGAGACCGTAGTCGTTGTGCTCGAAGGCGGCGGTGAACGCGTACATGTTGGGGGTCCAGGTGGTGGTGATGCCCGGGGCGGCGCCGCGCAGGATCATCGGTTCGGTGAACAGCTGGAGCGCCCCGATGACGGTGAACAGAGCGACCATCGTGACGGAGGCCTTGATCAGCGGGATCTTGATGCTGAGGGCGGTGCGCAGGGCGCCCGCGCCGTCCACCAGGGCCGCTTCCAGGATCTCGCGGGGGACGGCCTGCAACGCGGCGAAGAAGATGATCATGTTGTATCCGGTCCATTCCCAGACCGCGATGTTGACCACCGCGGGCAGAGGATGGCCGAGGAAGTCGATCTGCACGCCGGAGCTGCCGAGGGCGTCGATGACCGGGCTGATGCCGGGGGTGTACAGATACGTCCAGACCAGGGCCGCGATGATGCCGGGGACGGCGTGCGGGAGGAACAGCGCCAGCTGGAAGAAGCGCTTGGCACGGGCGTACACGGAGTCGAGCAGCAGGGCCACGACCAGCGACAGGCCGATCATCACGGGGATGTAGAGCAGGCAGTACTGGGCGATCGTCAGGAAGCCGTCCCGGTAGGCCTGGTCCCCCAGCGCTCGGGCGTAGTTGCCGAGGCCGGTGAAGACGGATTCGGCGTCGCCGAAGCCGAGGCCGGAGCGCTGTTCGGTGAACAGGCTCAGATAGACGGCGTAGCCGACCGGGACGAGCATCGCCGCGATGAACAGTGCGAGGAACGGGGCGATCAGTGCGGCGGGCGCCCCGTACCTCCCGCGCCGCCGCCCAGTGGCGCGGGAGGAGTCTGTGGTGCGGCTCGTCACTGGGCGACCTTGAGTCCGCGGTTCTGGATCTCGTCGACGGTGCCCTTCTGGGCGGCGTCGACGCCGGCCCGGATGGTGCCGCCCTGGCCGAGCTTGCCGAAGGCGTTCTTCAGCTCGTTGTTGGTGACCCCCATGACGGGGCCCCACTGCCACGTCGGCTTGATCGACTTGGCGGCGTCGACGAAGACGCTGTAGATGTCCTGGCCGCCGTAGAAGCCGGTGTCGAAGGCGTCCTTGGCGACCGGTACGAGATCGGGGGCGGCCGGGTACAGGGAGGAGGTGCCGGAGGCGATGCGTGCCTTGATGCCCTCGGGGGTGGTGGTGGCCCAGGTGGCGAACTCGACGGCGGCCTTCGCCTTCTTGCTGTTCTTGGAGACGGCGAAGGTGGAGCCGCCGAGCATGCCGCTGGCGGGCTTGCCGTCCCAGGTCGGGACCGGCGCGACGGCCCACTTCCCGGAGGCTTCGGGGGCGCTGGCCAGGCTGCTCTTGAGCACGCCGCCGCCCCAGGAGGCGCCGAGGTAGCCGGCGGTCTCGCCCTTCTGCAGCGAGGCGGTCCACTGCTGGCTGAACGACGGGTGGAGGCGGACCAGGTCGTCCGAGACCAGCTTCTGCCAGTAGTCGCCGACGCGGTTCGTCTCGGGGGTGTCGATGGCCACCTTCCAGGCGTCGCCGGAGGTGGCGAACCACTGGGCGCCGGCCTGCCAGGAGAACGCCTCGAAGGGGCTGGGGTCGTCGGGGAAGAAGGTGCCGATCCGGGTCTTGGGGTCGGCCGCCTTGAGCTTCTGCGCGTCGGCCCGGTACTCGTCCCAGGTCTTCGGCGGGGTGGTGATGCCCGCCTTCGCGAAGATGTCCTTGCGGTAGAAGAACACCTGCGGGGCGGCGTCGAGCGGAAGCGCCCAGGTGGAGCCGGCGAGGGAGGTGAGCTGGACGGCCTGCGGCAGGTACTTCGCCTTCAGTTCCGGTGAGACCAGATCGCCGATGTCCTGCACGGCGCCCTGGCTGACGAAGTCAGGGAGGGCCGCGTACTCCACGTTGAAGACGTCGGGCGCGTTGCCGGCCTTGGAGGCGTCCGAGATCTTGGCGTAGCCGCCCATGATCCCGGAGGGGATCTGCTCGAACTTGACCTGGACGTCCTTGTGGGAGGCGTTGAAGGCGTCCACGACGTCCTGGGTGCCCTTGGCCCAGCCCCAGAAGGTGATGGTGACGGGCTTGCCGTCGCTCGCCGCGGTGCTGTCCGAACCACTGCCGCCGCAGGCCGCGAGGAGCGAGAGGGAGAGCGCGGAGGCGGTCGTCACGGCCGCCAGGCGAAGGGCCCTGCGCGGGGAGATACGAGGAGTAGACATGGCACGGCTCCTGAGGAGGGGGTCGGTATGCCCGAGTCGGACGCCTGTCGCTGGGAGGGGAGGGGGACGTCAGCGAGGCGGTGCCGCCATCTTGCGACCGCATGAGATCGGAGTCAAGAGGAATCGATCAAATGATCTCACTTGATATTCGCATGCAAGCTGCTTTTCGGTAACAGTCCCGGTAATCCGGTTCGGTCGACAGATCGAGAGGTGTCATCATCTGATCATTCGATCAGATCGATCCGATGTGTCCGCTTCAGCTCGTCTTTCATCGAGGAATGAGCCATGCCCCCGATCCAGCTCCCCCCGGAGGACCGGCGACTCAGCCCCCGTACCGGCTGGACCCGACAGCACTGGGAGGCCGTCGCCGATGGGCTCCTGGCAGCCGTCCAGCCGTTCGCAGGCCCCGGAAACGCCCTGATCAGCCTGCCGGGGCCGGGCCCCAGCGTCTCCGGGCCCCGTTCCGACGGCCTTGAGGGCTTCGCCAGGACGTTCCTGCTCGCCGCGTTCCGAGTGGCGGGCGCGGGTGGCGACGACCCGCACGGGCTGCTGCCCCGGTACGCCGAGGGTCTGGCCGTCGGCACCCTGAGCCCGACCTCCGAGCTCGACCTGACCGACCGGGACCCGGTCTCCTGGCTCGCGGTCGGGGACCGCAACCAGGCGATGGTCGAGGCCGCCTCGATCGCCCTCGCGCTGCGCCTCACCCGGCCCTGGCTCTGGGACCGGCTGGACGAGGAGGTACGTGAGCGGGTCCGGGCCTGGCTGGCAGGCGCCCTGCACCACACCCCGGTCGACAACAACTGGTGGCTCTTCCCCTTCACGGTCGGCGGCTTCCTGGCCGAAGCCGGCCTCGACCACGACGGCGCCGCGCGGGCCGCCGTCCGGCGCGGCCTGACGAAGATCGAGCAGTGGTACCTCGGCGACGGCTGGTACACCGACGGCCGACCCCGCGCCTTCGACCACTACAACGGCTGGGCCTTCCACCTCTACCCCGTCCTGCACGCCCACCTGAGCGGCGACGGCGAGCTGCTCGACACCTACGGCGGCCGCCTCGCGGCACACCTGGAGGGTTACGCCCGGACCTTCGGCGCCGACGGTGCCCCGATGCACCAGGGCCGCTCGCTCACCTACCGGTTCGCCGCCGCGGCCCCGCTGTGGGCCGGAGCGCTCAGCGGTCACACGCCGCTGGCGCCGGGCACCACCCGCCGTCTCGCCTCCGGCACGCTGCGCCACTTCCTCGACCGGGGCGCGAGCGGACCGGACGGACTGCTCTCGCTCGGCTGGTACGGCCCGTACCAGCCCGTGGTCCAGTCGTACTCCGGGCCGGCGTCGCCGTACTGGGCGAGCAAGGGTTTCCTCGGGCTGCTCCTGCCGCCCGACCATCCGGTGTGGACCGAGCCCGAGGCGGCGGCGCCGGTCGAAGAGGGCGACGCCGTCCACCCGCTGCCCGGGCCGGGCTGGCTGATCCAGTCCACCGCGGCGGACGGCCTGGTGCGCCTGCACAACCACGGCAGCGACAACCAGCCGGCCGACGAGGTGCTCGCCGACGACCCGCTGTACGCGCGGCTCGGCCACTCCACCGCCACCGGCTCGGTCCACGACGGCCCGGCGGACAACCACTTCGGCCTGGTCGTCGACGGCGAGCTCAGCGAGCGCGGCAGGATCAGCCCGCTCGGCACCGGAGACGGCTGGGCCGCCTCGGCACACCGGCCGCGGATCGGCGGCGCGGAACTGCCGGGAGTCACCGTCACGTCGCTGGTGCTCGCCGTGGGCGCCGACGAACTCCACGTCCATCTGGTCGCCGGGGCCCCGCCGGGCACCGAGGTCCGGCACAGCGGCTGGGCCGTGGCCGGGGACGCGATCGAGACGTGGACGGACGGCCGTCTGGCCCACGTGGTCGCCGAGACCGCCGACGGTACACGGCTCGCCTCAGCCCTCCGGTGTGTCGAGGGCCTCACCGCGACCGCGGCAGCCCGTCGGCTCCCGGCCGGCACGGCCTTCGGCTCCGTGGGCGCGCTGCCCGTGCTGTCCGGTCGCACCGGAAGCGAACCCTCTCTGTTCGTCGCCGCCGCCCGACTCGGTCACTCCACCTCCCACCCCTCCTTCCGCCCCTCCGACGGTCCGCGCGTGCGCATCGACATGCCGATGATCCACGTGGTCTGGCCGGACGGCAGCGAGCACGACGTGCTCCTCGCCCCCGACCGGCCGACCGTCCACCGAAAGGACTGACACCGTGCGACTCGCCTTCTCCACCCTCGGCCTGCCGGGCCTGCCTCTCACCGAGGTGATCCGGCTGGCCGCCGACCACGGCTGGACCGGTCTGGAGCTCCGTTGCGCGCTCGGCGAGCCGGTTCACCCCGGCATGTCCGCGGCAGCACGAAACCGTACCCGCCGGGCGCTCGACACCGCCGGCCTCACGCCGCTCGCCGTGGCGAGCTACCTCGGCATCGCCGAGCCGGCCGAGGACGGCCCCCTGGTGTCCGCCCTGCTCGACCACGTACACCTGGCCGCCGACCTGGGCGCTCCGCACGTGCGGGTGTTCCCCCGAGGCGGCGAGGGCCGCGCCGAGGAGGCCGATCTGCGCGCCGCCCGCCGCCTCGCCGCGGCGGCCGACGAGGCACACGCTCTGGGCGTGCGCATCCTCCTGGAGACGCACGACTCGCACCGCACGGGGCGCGACGTGGCCCGGGTGCTCGACCTCGTCGGCCATCCGGCGGTCGGGGCGCTGTGGGACCTGCTCCACACCTGGCTGGCCGGCGAAACGCCGACGGCGAGCCGGGAAGCGCTACGGCGTCACCTGGGCTACGTCCAGGTCAAGGACGTGGCCGACCGGTCCGACCTCACCCCGCTGGCGCTCGGCGCGGGCGTGCTGCCCATCGGCGAGTGCGTACGCCTGCTGCCACCGGACTGCTGGGTGTCCTGGGAGTACGAGGCACCCTGGTACCCGGACGCCGCCCCGCTGGCACCGCTGCTGGGCCCGGGCGCGGAGCTCCTCGCCCGTCTGCGGGGCTGACTCCCGGCCGTCCGCGTCTCCCCACCAGATGGGGAGACGGTCAGTACCGGGGAGCCTGCGCGATCGGGCCGAGGTCGGGTTCCGCTCGCAGTTCCACGGACTGCGGTGCCGTGCTCCCCGTGAGATCGAGGAGCAGGATCTCGTTCATGCCCGCGCGCCAGAGCGGGGCCGGGGCGTAGAGGGTGCGCTGGGGGCCCTTCTCGGTCCTCAGGCGCCCCAGGAGGAAACCGTTGAGCCAGACCAGGGCGCGATCGCTGCCCGGAACCGCGACAAAGGCGTCGGCGGCCTCGGGCAGATCGACGACGGCGAGGTGGAACGCGGGACCCGTGTCGGCCTCCGGGGCGGGCGTGACCGCGCACATGCTGCTCAGGGCGGTCAGGTCGTCGAGCGGGAGCACCCGGATCTCCCAGCCGAACAGGTGCTGGTAATCCAGGCGTACGCCGCCGACCAGGCCTTTCCGGTCGGCCAGGTGAGGGCCGTAGTTGACCCTTCCGAAGGGCTCGACGAGGATCTCCAGCTCAGCACCGCCCTCAGGGATCGTCAGCTCGGCGGTCGGGGACGGGTCGTCGCGTTCGAGCACGGCGACGAGGCGACCGTCGAGGAAGATCTGGGCCAGGTCCCGGATGCCGTCGACGGTCAGCGTGGCGGGGCCGGCGGGGCCGGTGATGCGGTGCCGGTAATGGACGAGGCCTTGGTGGTGGCCGAGCTTCTCCAGCGGCTCGGGCGCGGGACGGTGTGTGGCGGCTGAAAGCAGGTCCAGTTCGTCGCGCAGGCCGGCGACCCGGATGGCGGGCCGGGTCTGCGGGGAGACGCGCGGCGGCCGGGCGGGCAGCTCGGTGTCCGGGAGGGGTACGTAGCGGCCGATGACCTCGCGGAAGGCGTGGAACTTCTCGGTCAGTTCCCCGGCCTCGCCGATCGGTGCGTCGTAGTCGTAGCTGGTGATCGTGGGCATGTAGCCCGGGTCGGTGAGGGTCTTGCCGGTGTGGTTGGCACCGGCCCACCAGCCGAAGTTGGTGCCGCCGTGTCCCATGTAGATGTTGACCGATCCGCCGGCGGCGAGGATTCCGTCGAGCGCTTCGGCGGCGTCGGTGCTGTCCCGTACGTGGTGCGGTTCGCCGTAGTGGTCGAACCAGCCGTTCCAGAACTCCATGCACACCGACGGCTCGTCCGGCCGGAACTCGGCGAGGGCGGCGAACGCCTCTTCGGGACGCGAGCCGAAGTTGGCGGTGGCCAGCACGCCGGGGAGGGCGCCGCCGGCGAGCATGCGGGCTTCGGGGCCGTCGGAGGTGAAGAGCAGGCAGTCGATGCCCCGGGCGACGAGACCGTCCTTCAGGTGCTCCAGGTAGGCCCGGTCGTTGCCGTAGCTGCCGTACTCGTTCTCGACCTGGACCGCGACGATCGGGCCCCCGCGCGAGGCCTGGAGTTCGGCGAGTACGGGAATCAGCTCGTCGAACCAGCGGTCCACAGCTGCGAGATAAGAGGGATCGCTCGTGCGCAGGGCTGTCGACTCGTCGGCGAGCAGCCAGGCCGGGAGCCCGCCCAGGTCCCATTCCGCGCAGATGTAGGGGCCGGGGCGGGCGATCACGTCGAGGCCGAGCGCGCCGGCCTCGCGGATGAACGCGGCGACGTCGTGCCAGCCGTCGAAGCGGGGCGGGCCGGGGGTGGGCTGGTGGAAGTTCCACGCGACGTACAGCTCGACGGTGTTGCAGCCCATGGCACGCAACCGCCGCAGCCGGTCACGCCACAGGCCCGGGTGGATGCGGAAGTAGTGCACGGCGGCGGAGACGATGCGGTGTTCGCGGCCGCCGCGCAGGAAGCGGGTGCCGTCGACGGTCAGGGCCGGTCGGGTGCTCATGTGTGGCTGCTTTCAGTGGGTGTCGTGGACGCGCGGCTTCGGGCGCCGCCGCGGTGGCGGCGCCCGAAGCCTGGGAAAACGGTGGTGTCAGTGGAGCGTCACGGCCGGGTCCACTGCTGGTTGGTGCCGCCATTGCAGGCCCAGATCTGCAGGGGGGTGCCGTTGGCGGTGGCGCGGTTGGCGGCGTCCAGGCAGAGGCCGGATTCGACGCCCCGGAACGTCTTGGTTCCGGAGTCGTACGTCCAGCGCTGGTTGGCGCCGCCGTTGCAGTCCCACAGATCCACCCGGGTCCCGTCGGCGGTGCCGTGCCCGGTGACGTCGAGGCACTTGCCGAGCGCGCGGACGGTGCCGTCCGCGGGGAGGGACCAGGTCTGGTTGGCGCCGCCGTTGCAGTCCCACAGCACGATGGCGGAGCCGTTGGCGCTGCTGTTGTCGGCGACGTCGACACATCGCTGGGAGCCCACGCCGACGATCGGGCCGGACGGGGCCGGCGTGCAGGTGGGCAGGCCGGCGGTCGAGGTCCCGAGATCGTCGACGACCAGGTTGTCCAGCGTCGCCGCGCCGTTGGCACCGGTCGCGGCGGTGAGGGCCAGGTAGGCGTCACCGCAGGTGCCGGTGCTGAACGAGACGTCGAGGTGGGCGTACGGGGCGGAGCGCACCGGGGGCAGGCTGTCCGTCCAGGGCTTGGTCCACCACGAGGGGACGGGACCCGGGGCCGGTGCGCTGGTCAGGCCCGTGGTCGTGGTCTGGTTGAGCAGGACGTCCTTGACCGGGACTCCCGCGCCGTCGGAATTGACCTGGAAGTGGTACTGGCCGGCTGTGTCGCTCTGGTAGTCCGCCTGCACGCGGTACGAGTGGCCGGGAGTGAACCGGATCGATCCGGGCCAGGTACGGAACTGCAGGCCGGAGCCGTTGTTGATGGTCTCCAGCGAGTACGCGCCGCTGATGGTGTCGCGGGTGTAGCCGTCGTGGAACTCGGAGAGGATCTCGCTGGGCTCGCCGGGCTTCCCGATCAGGAAGGGACCGAATCCGCCGCCGGTGTTGTGCTCGAAGTCCTCGGTGTAGAAGTGGCCGTCGGCACGGTGGGTGGCGCCGGGATCGGCCGTCGCACGCACGTCGGACCAGAGCACGGTGCCGTCCGCGCCGTCGGCCATCAGGTGCAGGGTGGCCGTGGTGGAGCCGGCGGGCTGGGTGAACAGCACCTCCAGGCGCTGGAACCGCTGGCCGCTGAACCGGTTGTCCGCGTCGGTCTGGACCGGGGTCGGCCTGTCGATCCAGTTGTCGACCGGGGCGGCGCCGTTGCCGTCGACGCGGAGGGTGGCCCTGCGGGTGCCTGTCACCGAGACGTACGCGGAGGCGGAGTACGTCTGTCCCGGGGTGAGACCGGTCAGACGCTGGGTCACCTGGCCGTCGGCGGCGCCGGTGATCCGCAGGTTCTGGAAGCCCTTGGAGTCGGTCACCACGGAGACGCCGGAGGTGTCGCCGGAGGTGGAGGAAGGCGTCCAGGAGCTGAGGTCGCGGGTGAAGAACTCGCCGTTCTTGACGATCGTCCCGGTGCCGAAACCGACCGAGGCGGCGGTGTCGGTGCGCCGCACCGGGGAGCCGGTGTTGCTGCCGTCGGAGAAGGCGCCGGTCGTCGGGACGGAGACGGGGGTGCCGGGGTAGATCACGTACGGGGTGTTGGCGTCGAGGTCGAGCGTCACCTTGCCGCCGCTGACGGCGAGCTGCGTACCAGCACCCTTGCCGGTGTCGGAGAGCTTGTGGAGCGTCACCGAGGTCTGGCCGGCCCAGGCTTTCGGCAGGGTCCAGGCACGTGACTCGGCCGTGTCGTTCCAGGCGTAGATCTTCTGCTGGCCCTGCGGGGACCAGGGGAGGAAGAACTTGTCGCCGTCGCGCTGGAGTGCGCCGTCGCGCCAGATCTGCGGCGAGGTGCCGTTCATCCTGGTGGAGACGCCGTCGGTGAACCGGATGTCGCCGGGCTTCCAGCTGGTGACCTGGAAGTTCTGCAGGTACTTGGTCGGCAGGTTGTCGGTGAAGACCTCGGCGATCTCCGCGTTGACCGAGTGGCTGCTGTGCCATCCCATGAACGAGGCCTTGTTCTGCACCCCTCCCAGCATCGGCTCGCTCTCCTGGATCCACGCGTCCATGTCCTGGTTGTGGACGAAGCGCAGGATCTTGCTGTTGATGCCGACGTTCTTGTACTCGGCCGACTGGTGGTACCAGGACGCGTACGGGAACATGAACGTGGGGAACTCGGTGTAGATCGGCAGGCCGTGCTGCGCGACGACGTCCGCTTCCTTCCAGGCGTTCCAGTCGATGCTGTCGTGCTGCATGAACGCGTCGCTGTAGACGAAGCCGAGGTTCGGGACGTCTTTCAGGAGGGCGTCGATCCGCTGCTTGTAGTCGCCGCTCGCCAGATCCTTGCCAGTGTCGAGACTGTAGGCCGTGTCCCCGTAGACGTACGGGGTCTCGGTGCCCGTAGGGTCGTCCCTCTTGTCCCAGCGGAAGTTCTTGCTGCGCGGTGCCTGGCCGACGTCGCTGATGTGGACGCCGACGATCGTGTTGTACGCCGCGGCGCCGTCGACGACGGTGTTGATGTCCGCGAGTCCGCCGGCGGCCGTGTTGTAGTGGCCCGCGTAGTCCGGGTGCCCTGCGTCGTGGCCCTCGTCCTGGTAGCCCTTCAACTGGATGGACTGGCCCAGACCGTCGGTGTAGAGCGCCGTCTTCTTGATGTCGTCGAGGGTCTTCACGAACGGGTTCTGAGCTTGGGAGACGAAGTTCATCGCGATCTGCGTGACAACGTTGTTCTTCGTCTGGGCGGCCTGCGCCGGCTGTGGTCTGATCTGGCGATACGCGATGGCCGCGTCCTGCCAGTCGACGCCGTCGACGCCGTTCGCGTCACCGGTGACGACGACCTTCGCCTCCGGCAGGGCGACGACCTGCCCGTCCGGGCCTCGGTAGGTCCACAGCTCCGAAGAGACGGAGGTCGTGTTGACGCCGCCGGACGCGGTCGTCCGCACCAGCAGGTTGCCGCCACGGCGGGGGTCCACCGGGTCGTTGAAGGAGGTGAGCGAATTGGTGGTGACACCGGCGGCGATCGTCGAGTCGGCCACCAGGGCGATGACCTTGTTCCGTGCCGCGGAGTCGACCGGTAGCGAGGACACGGAGGCGATGGTGTCCATGTCGGGCCCGGGTGCGTAGGAGGTCCTGTAGACCGAGGCGGAGGCGAGTTGCGCACCGGGCCGGTCGCCCCGGATGGACAGCAGGTTCAGCCCCGGGATCGCCAGGGTGGAGACCTTCGTCGTTCCCGTCTCGGTGACTCCGGTGACCTTCCAGTCGAGGACGGAGCCGGACACCGAGAGCCGGACGTTCAGGGTGACGCCGATCGTCGGGAAGCCGAGCACGTAGTCCACGTGGTCGGTGGCCACCGTGGAGGCCACGATGGGCGTGTAGGCGGTGCCGTTGATGCTGACCTGCGGTGTCGCGCCCGTGTTGCCGGGCAGGGTGCCTCCGCCGAGCTGGTACTGGAGCACCTGTGGGAACGCGGTGTCGACGGTGACGCCGAGCGTCCCGGAGCTGATGACCGCGGTCGCGGACGCGGTCGTCTGTGCCGCTGACGCGGGGACGGTGCCGAGGACGAGCAGCGCGGCGCTGAGCAGCGCGGCGCAGGTCGTACGGGGACGTGGTCGTTGCATGGCGACCCTTCTGAGGTGGCGGCTACTTGACTGCGCCCGCCGTCAGCCCGCTGCGCCAGAAGCGCTGGAGGGCGACGAAGGCGACGAGGAGGGGGACGAGCGAGAGGAAGGCGCCGGTGATCGGCAGGATCGGTGGGACGCCGTTCGCGAACTCCGAGCGCCACTGGACCAGCCCGACCGTCACGGGGAGCTTGCTCGCGTCGTTGAGCATGAGGGCGGGCAGCAGGTAGTTGTTCCAGACGCCGACGAACTGGAAGAGGAAGACCGTCACCATGGCCGGCGCCATGACCGGCACCGCGATCCGGAAGAAGGCCCGCTGTTCACCGGCACCGTCGATGCGCGCCGCTTCGAGCAGCTCGTCGGGGACCGACGCCGACGCGTAGATCTTCGAGAGGTAGACGCCGAAGGGGCTGACGAAACTGGGAAGCAGGACGGCCCAGTAGGTGTCGGTGAGCTGCAGCCCGGCGAGCATCAGGAACAGCGGCAGGGCGAACATCGGCGCCGGGACCAGCACCGAGGCGAGGATCACGTTGAAGATCGCGTCGCGCCCCCGGAACCGGTATTTGGCGAGGGCATAGCCGGCCATCACCGACAGCAGGGTGCTGACCGCGGCGCCGGCCAGGCTGTACAGCGCGCTGTTGGCCAACCAGGAGGCGAAGACCCCGTCCTGGAAGGAGAAGACCCGGCGGAGGTTGGCGGCCAGGTCGAAGTGGGAGAACCAGAGTGGGTGGCCCTGGTAGAGGTAGCCCTCCCCCTTGGTCGCCGAGACGAACAGCCACCAGAGCGGGACGAGGGTGTACAGGGCCATCAGACCGAGCACCGCGTTGACCGCGAGGCGGGTGGGCACGGAGCTGCGGGTGCCGGTCATGCGTCAGCCGTCCTTCGCTGGGTGAACTTCAGGAGCCCGAAGGAGAGCACGAGCGTCACGAGAGCCAGCAGAACCGATTCGGCAGCGGCAAGGTTCGTATCCGCCTGGGAGGCGGTGAGCGTGGTGTTCATGATCGGACTGAACTTGTTGGAGGCACCGGGAATCCGTGCTGCGGCCAGTACGGCCGGTTCGGTGTAGAGCTGAGCGGTACCGATGACGGAGAAGATCGTGGTGAGGACCAGGGCGGGGCGGATCATCGGGATCTTCACGTACCAGGCCAGCCGCCAGCCGGTGCAGTTGTCGAGGGTCGCGGCCTCGACGACCTCGCCGGGCAGGGCCTGCAGCGCCGAGTAGACGATCAGCATGTTGTAGCCGGTCCATCCCCAGGTGATCATGTTGCCGATCGACACGGGGATCCAGCCGGCGGACAGGAAGTCGACATCGATGCCGACCGCCGCCAGCGGACCCGTGAACGGCGAGAGGTTCTTGACCAGCAGGAACGACCACATCACGGCGGCGATCGCCCCGGGCAGCGCGTAGGGCAGGAAGTAGATCAGCCGAAAGGTCTTCCGGAGGCGGGCCGAACGCGAGTCGAGCAGCAGCGCGAGGAGCAGGGCGAGGCCGAGCATCACCGGAACCTGGACGGCACCGAGCAGGCCCACCCGGGCCAGCGAGGCGGTGAAGTCACCGTCGCGGAAGGCGTCGGCGTAGTTCTCCAAGCCCGCGAAGCGGGCGGTCTGCCCACCGCCGAACAGACCTTGGCGCCGCACCTGGTAGAAGCTCTGGTAGATCGCGTATCCGATGGGCGCGAGCATCATCGCGGTGAACAGGACACCGAACGGAAGCAGGAACCTGGCCGCGTTGAGCCCGGCCCGGCGACGATGGCGATGGCTCGGGCCGGCCGCGACACGTACAGGCGCCGGAGCGGGCGGAGATGAGGTCTGTGTGCTCATGGCGGTCTTTCTCGGGAGGATGTGCGGTTCTGACGGACACGGGCCCGTGGTGCCGGCCCCTTCGGTCGGCACCACGGGAGTCTTCGGTGACGGCCGCCCGCCGGCCTGACGTCCCCTCGAATCAGCCGCCGGTCACCGAGAGCCCGAGGCTCTTGATCTTGTCGACCGTCTTCTGCTGGACCGTGGTCGTGGCCTCGGCGTACGTGCTCGTGCCGATCGCGTCCGAGTAGTCCGCCTCGACCTGGCCGAACGTCGGCCCGACGACCCAGGTGGAGGGGACGTTGGCCGCGGACTCCTTGAAGACGTCGTAGATCTTCTGCCCGCCGAAGTACGGATCGCCCTTCGACAGCAGCGGGTTCTCCAGGCCGGCCTTCGATGCCGGATACAGTCCACCGACCGTGATGCCGGTACTGACCGCGTCCGGGTCGCTGGAGAGGAACGCGGCGAACTCCACGGCCTCCTTCGGCGTCTTGCACCCGGACAGCACCGAGGTGGCCGAGCCGCCCGAGTTGGAGCTGGTCTTGTCACCGGCGGTCCAGGTCGGCATCGGGGCCACTGCCCACTTCCCGGAGAGGTCCTTCAGATCGCCCTTGAGGCCCGGGGAGGCCCAGGCGGCGTTCACGAAGGTCATGACCTTGCCGGCCTCGGAGGCCTTGTCGAAGTTCGGGTCCCAGGCGTTGCCGTTGTTCATCACCTGCTTCTTGTCCTTCAGGCCCTGCCAGAACGCGGCGACCTTCCGGGTGCCCGGGTTGTCGATGGACACCTGCCAGGAGCTGCCCTTCGTACCGAACCAGGACGAGCCGGTCTGCCAGGTCAGGGCGGCCATGTCGTACGCGTCCTGTGGCACGGTGCCGAAGGCGACGCTCGGGTCGGCGGCCTGGACCTTGGCGGCGTCCGCGGCGTACTCCTCCCAGGTGGCCGGAGGCTTGGCGATGCCGAACTTCTTGAACAGGTCGGTGCGGTAATACAGAGCCATCGGACCGGTGTCGACGGGGATGCCGTAGACCTTGCCGCCGGCCGAGGAAGCGGCGACCGTCCAGTCCAGGTACTTGCCGGTGTCGCCGGACGCGTACGGCGTGATGTCCATCAGCGCGTTCTTGACCAGCATCGACGGGATGTCGTTGTACGTGACCTGCGCCAGGCACGGGGCCTTGCCCGCCGCGATCGCGTTGGTCATCTGGTCGTAGCCGCCCTTGGCGCCGGAGGGGATCTGCTTGAACGTCACCTTGACGTCCGGGTGGGTGGCGTTCCACTGGGCCGTGATCTTGTCGTAGCCCGGGGCCCAGCCCCAGAACTCCATCGACATCGGCCCGCCGTGCGACGCGTCACCGGCAGCATCGGAGCCGGAACACCCGGTCACCAGCAGGGTCAGGGAGACGGCTGCCGCACCGACGACGGCTCTGGTCGTGGAGGCAGGCATGAAGTTGCGCATTATTTCCTCGGGGTGGTGTTCGTGGCGACGGCTGAATCGGCTGAGACTCCGGAAGGCCACACGATGAAGACGGGGAAATATTCATTGCGCCGAACTCGGCAAGTCAATACGAAGGGCCCTTGTTTTTTCACTGACAAGGCGGGCGATTTTTTCGGGCAGGCCGAACGGCCTCACGCCGTTGACCTGCCCTTTCATAAAAGAACGAGGTGAACGTGAAGCTGAAAGTAAAATGGGGATCCGGTTTATCGCCTATGGAAGATCGGCAAGCTGCAATGCGTCGCCCATCCGGTGGGAGGACGCCACAAATTCCCGCAGTCATGCGGCAGTAGATTTCCGATCACGCACTGGAAGACGCCAGGAGCGCGGGTGGAATTCTCATGCCAATCGGGCACGAACTCCCTCCTGAATGACCAGACACGCGGAACCCCGCGCCCAAAGGGTCTCGCTGGCTTCGTCGACCTTGATCACGCAGTCTTCCGCCGCGGTGGAGATGGCATGACGTTTCAGCGCCGCGGTCATGGCAGGACCGAAGAACTCGTAGGCCGCCACGCCCTCCCCCGCGATCACGACCAACCCGGGGTTGAGCAGATTGCAGAGACACGCGAGACCGCGCCCGAGCGCATCGCCCGCCACGGAGAAGGCATCGAGAGCGGCACGCCGTTCGGTGTCATTACCTGACCGGGCGAGCTCCACGACGGCTTCGTAGTCGGCGTCAAGCCGGCCACCGGCCTCACGAAAGGTGCGCAGTACCCCGTCGGAGGAAGCCAGTGCCTCCACACAGCCACGGTTGCCGCAGGCGCATTCCGGGCCTCCGGGATCGATCGGCAGATGCCCGAACTCGACGGCCAATCCACCGGCTCCGGAGTGCAGTTTCCCATGCAGCATCAGCGCGCCACCCACGCCGCGGCCGACGGAGATCACGGCGAACGACTCGACTTCCCTGCCCTCGCCGAACCAGCGCTCCGCGATGACCAAGGCGTTCACGTCGTTGTTCACCACCACCGGAAGTCCGGTGGCCTCGCTCAGCGGAGCGGCGATGGGGACGTCCGTCCACCCCAGCCGTACCGCCGAACGGCACACACCGCTCGCCGCATCGACGTGCCCGCCCACGCCCACGCCGACGCCCAGCACCTTGGCGACGGCGTTCGGCACCTGGCCGACGAGTCGGGCCGTCAGCTCCGCTGCGACCGCCAGCACATGCGCGGGCTCCAGCGAGTCGAGCGTCTCCTGCAGGCGGGCCATGGGACGTGCGCCGAGATCGGTGAGTACGGCCGCGACGTGGGTGCGCGCGATCTGGACTCCGACCACCAGATGCTGCTCGGTGTTGACCCTCAGCAGCCGCTGGGGTCGCCCCAGGCCGTTCGCGGTCTGTTTCCCCGTCTCGCACAGATAGCCGCTTTCGATCAACGGCGCGAGCAGACGAGTCACGGTGGAGGGCGACAGACCGAGTCGCTGCGCGATCACCGTCCGGGAGATCGGGCCGGCGGTCAGCACCTGGGCGAAGATCTCGGCTCCCGTCTGGTCGGGAACCAAAGCCGTCATCGCGGTCACGTCGCGCCTCCTCATCGCCCGGACTACGCGTCGTCCAGGGTACGGAGGACTTATTTTTACGCAACAAGAAAATAACTACAAGGCCTTGCGCGACCCAGCCTCACCACGGGCTTGCCGTCACCGACGCATCGGTCACGGCTCCGGCTCCGCGCCCCGACGGCTCCGAAGGCGCCCCTCCGCGGCGGCCGGGGCGGCCATGACGGCACACCGGTCCGCTTCGCCCTCAACCGCAGATTGCGCAGTCCGACCGAACCGGCTCGGGGAGGAGAAGCTCTGCGGTGACCCGCGTCCCCTCGGCCGTCCGATGGATCTCGCAGTGCGCCGAAAAGGCCGTGACCAGGTCCAGGCCGCGGCCGGAGCACGCGTCGTCGTCGGCGGGCCCGGAGACCTCGGGGGATTGCCAGCGGCCGGAATCCTGGACGTGGAGCAGGAGCCGGTCACCCATGCCGACGATGTGCAGGGCGACGTCTTCGCTGCCGCTGTGACGAACCGCGTTCGCGGCCAGCTCGGTCACGATGAGCCCGACGGCCTCCTCGACCGATTCCGGCAGGCGCCACTGCTGGATCACGCGGCAGGCCAGGCGGCGCAGGACGGGCACCGAGGACGTTTCGGCCGCCATGACGCAACCGACCGTGCCGACGCGGTGGGTGCATGCATGCCGCCGGGCGGGAAGGACGGTGGGGAACGCCTGCTGAATGCTCATCGGAGGCTCCTTCACGCCCGGGCCTTTGATCCGCCGGGCTGCGAAAGGTGGGGTTACTGCGGGAGAGGGGGCGACGGAGGGGCGAGGCCTCACGCCGGGGCGCCAGGGGCACACGGAGCGCGGCAGACCCTCTTGATCACGACCAGCGGGTCCGACCTTCACCGACGAGATGGTTGCCGGCTACGGCATGCCCTCACAGTAGGTAGGTCAAATGATCGAATGCAAGGTCAAATGACCTCGATTTGCTAATTGGTCGAATGATACGAAACGCTCCTGCAGCCCTCCCCGAGCGTTGACGCCCTCTGGAGCAAGCGCTTACCTTCCTGCCTAATCCGCACGGGGGGATGCCAAGGAGGACGCCCTGTGAACGCCAGTCACCCCGCCCCCGATCCCGGAACCCCCGCCGCGCTCAGCAGGAGACGCCTGCTCCAGTTGGGCGTCACCGCCGCCGCCGCGGCCGCCGCCTCCCAACTTCTGCGACCGTCCGTCGCCCTGGCCGTCGACACCTACGACTCGATGCGGACCACGTGGGTGGGCCTGCTCACCGGATCGGGTTTCGATCCCGCGGCGGCCCCGTTCTCCAGCGCGCTCGCGTCGCTCGGGTCCCAGGCGGGCTCGTTCCAGAGCACGATGGCTCCGAGCGCCGGATCGCTCTGGCCCGACCTCCCGATCGGCAGCGTCTCGGCCAACGTGACGAGCAGCTACGTACGGCTCAGGACGATGGCTCTCGCCCACGTCCAGCCGAACACCGGGCTGACGGGAAACGCGGCGCTCGCCTCGGCCGTCTCCGTGGGCCTGGACTGGATGCACTCCCATGCGTACACACCCACCACGACCACGTACAACAACTGGTGGGACTGGCAGATCGGCGCCCCGCAGCGCATGCTCGACGTCTGCGCGCTGATGTACCCGCGGCTCACGTCGGCACAGCTCGCCGGCTACTGCGCAGCGGTCGACCACTTCGTCCCCGCGTCCGCCGTCGCCGCCTACAGCGGCACGAGCACGGGGGCCAACCGGGTCGACCTGTGCCGGGTGCTCGCTCTGCGCGGAGTGGTCGGCAAGAGCTCCGCCCCCCTCGGCACCGCCCAGCAGGGGCTCTCGCCGGTCTTCCCTTACGTGCTGTCCGGCGACGGCATCTACGCCGACGGCAGCTACCTCCAGCACACGTACATCCCCTACGTCGGGACCTACGGCCAGGTGCTGCTCAACGGCCTGAGCAAGATGTTCACCCTGCTCGCCGGAACCACGTGGGCCGTCACCGACCCGAAGGTGCAGAACATCCTCGCGGCGGTGACCACGGCATGGGCACCGTTCATCCACAACGGCCTCGTCATGGACGGCGTCTCCGGCCGGGGCATCAGCCGCGGCGTCTCGAACAGCGATCCCTTGAAGATTCAGCAGGACGACCACACCCGCGGTCAGGGCGTCGTTTCCGACATCCTTCGGCTCGCCACCTCGGGGCTCGCGTCCCCCGCGCAGTCCGCGGCCTGGAAGACGATGGTCAAGGGCTGGCTGCAGCGGGACTACTACGCGCCGCTGATGAGCAGCAAGAGCCTGGAGATTCCTGAACTGGCGCGGGCCAAGGCTCTTCTCGACGACTCCTCCGTCGCGCCCGTCCCCGCGCCCGTCGAGAGCCGGGTGTTCGGCATGGACCGTGCCGTTCACCGCCGCGCCGGCTGGGCCGCCCAGCTCAGCCTCTGCTCCAGCCGCACCAGCTTCTACGAGACCGGCAACGGGGAGAACCTCCGCGGCTGGCACACCAACAGCGGCATGCTGTACTGGTACGGCGACACCTATGGCCTCGGGCAGTACGCCGACGCCTTCTGGCCCACCGTCGATCCCTACATGCTCCCCGGCACGACGGTCTCCACCCTCCCGCTCGCGGACGCGGCCGGCGGAGCCTGGGGCGCCTCCCACCCCGACGCGACCTGGGCCGGCGGCAGCACGGACGGCACCTACTCCGCCGTCGGCCAGGACGTGCGGGGACTGCAGTCCACGCTGACCGGCAAGAAGTCCTGGTTCTGTCTGGACGACTCCGTCTACTGCCTGGGCGCGGGTATCACCTGCACCGACGAGGTCGGCGTCCAGACCACCGTCGACAACCGCAACCTCGGCCCCGATAACGGCGCCGTCTTCACCGTCGACGGCACCGTGCAGCCCTCCACTCTCGGCTGGAGCAAGACCTTCAGCGGCTGCACCTCCATGGCGGTGGGCGGCATGGGCGCCTGGGTCTTCCCCGGTGGCGCGACGGTCAGGGCCAAGCGCGTGGCCCGCACCGGCGCCTGGTCCGACATCAACACCGGGTCCTCCTCGACCCCGATCACCCGCAACTACCTCTCCCTGTGGTTCGATCACGGCACCGCCCCCGTCGACGCGAGTTACGCCTACCAGCTGATGCCCGGCGCCAGCGCGGCCGCCGCCGCCGCCCGCGCGGCCGCCCCGAACGTCACGGTGCTCTCCAACAACGCGCAGGTGCAGGCGATCAGCTGCCCCTCGCTCGGTCTCACGATGGCCAACTTCTTCACTGCCGGGAGCGCCGGGCCGATCACCGTCGACGGCCCGTGCTCGGTGCTCATGAGGGAACAGGGCGGCGGCATGAACGTCGTGATCTCCGATCCCACCCGCGCGGCCGCCACCGTCCGGGTCACGATCGCCCGCAGCACTTACAGGTCCGTCTCGGACGCGTCCGGTGTCCAGGTGCTGACCACGTCCGGACAGGTGATGCTGCTCGCCGAGACGGGTGGCACGCAGGGTGCGGGCAGGACCGTCACCCTCAGTGCCTCCGGCACCGCTCCGGCGAACGCCACCGCCTCCCACCTGGGCGCCGGCGCGACCGCGTACGTCCGGGACGGCTCGTACGCCGACACCAACTACGGCAACGCCACCGCCATGGTGGTGAAGAACTCCAACATCGCGAACAACGGCTACAACCGCAGGTCCCTGCTCAAGTTCGACGTCTCCGGACTCACCGGCAGGGTTTCCCGGGCCGTGCTCTGGGTCTACGGCAACGTGCAGGACTCGGCCGGCACCCAGACGGCGCTTCAGGCGTTCGCCCTCTCGTCCGGCGCCTGGACCGAGACCGGCGTCACCTGGAACACCGCTCCCGCCCTGGGCACCGCGCTCGGCACCGGAATGGTCTCGAAGGGGTACGACTGGGTCGGCCTCGACGTCACCGCCGCGGTCGCGGCGGCCCAGGCCTCTGCGGGCGGCGATGGCACCGCCTGCCTCGCGGTCTTCGAGCCTCTCGGCGCGGTCGGCCTGGCGGCCGTCCTGAGCACCAGGCTGAACGGCACACGACCGCCGAAGCTGGAGGTGATCACCGGCTGATCCACGGCGTCGCGCGTCGGACGCCGTCCGCAGGCTCCCTTGGGGTTCATCCAGATCGAATGATACAAATTGATCTGACAGGCTTCGAAGGTTGCCGATCCGCTGGAGTGCTTCCATGACCATCACCGCCGAGCAGCGCCGAGCTCACATCCTGGACGTCGTCCGCGAGCTCGGAACGGTCCGCGTGGTGGAGCTCGCGGAGCGCATCGGCCTCGCGGCGGTCACCGTGCGCAGGGACGTGGCGGCCCTCGCCGAGGCCGGGCTGCTGCGCCGCTCCCATGGAGTGGTGTCGCTCCCTGTCGCCGACACCTCCGCCGCACGGCCGACGGGACGGGACCGGGTGATCGGCATGCTCGTCCCCTCCGTCGGCTCGTACTTCGACGAGATCATCGACGGTGCCCGTACCGCTGCCAACGCGGCCGGTGCCCGCCTCGTGCTCGGCATCTCCACCTATGAGTCCTCCGACGACCGTGCCCAGGTCGAGCAGCTGCTCGGCTCGGGCGTCGACGGGCTGCTCCTCACCCCCAATTGGAAGCCGGGCGGCCGCCCCGAGAACCACGCCTGGATCGGCGACCTGGAGGTCCCCGCCGTCCTGGTCGAACGCCGCCCGGCGCCCGACAGTCCCTTCGCCGAGCTGGACTCGGTCAGCTCCGACCACCGCCACGGCGTCCTGAGGGCCCTGCGACGGCTCTCCTCGCTCGGGCACGGCTCCGTGCTGCTCGCCGCCCGCGAGGACAGCTGGACGGCCCTTCGGGTCCGCGCCGGCTACGAGGAAGCGACCCGCCTCCTCGGGCTCGAACCGCAGCCCGTCGTCGACATCCTCCGTCCGGGTGGTGACATGGAACCCGTCGCCACACTGATCGCCGAGGCCGTCGACCGCGGTGTGCGCGCGGTTCTGGTCCACAACGACCAGTCCGCCCTCCAGCTCATGCCTCTGCTACGCGCTCGCGGTCTGCGCGTGCCTGACGACATGGCGTTGATCTCCTACGACGATGTGTTCGCGGCTCTGGCCGCCCCGCCGTTGACGGCCGTCGCGCCGCCCAAGCGCGCGGTGGGTGCGGCAGCGCTGGAGCTGATGCTGAGCCGCCTGGCCGGCGGGGACGACCTGCCGGTCCGCCATGTCGAGCTCCTGCCCGACCTGAAGATCCGCGAGTCGTGCGGCGGCGGGGGCCGATGATCGATCCGGCTCCCACGGCCGACCGGACGAGGCGACGACTTCGCCCGGCGACAGGAAGTGCCCACCGGATCCGAACGGCTCGCCCTCTTCGGCGCGACCCGCGTTCCGATTGCCGGGCACCTGAAAGGGAAGGTCAGCATCCGGACCGGTAGAGGTACCTGCCCACCCGGGGGTCGCTCATGTCCTCCTTGGTAATGGCGACCATGCTGGTGCCGATCAGCTTCGCTGCGGGCCTTCCGTCGAAGGCCGCGGCGAGCTGGTCGACGGCCTTGGCGCCGATGGCCGCCGGATCCTGAGCCACCAGGACATCGAAGGTTCCGGCCTTGAGCGCGGCGATCTCCTCGGGCTCGGCGTCGAAGGCGGCCACCTTCACGTCGCCCTGTCTGCCTGCCTTCTCCAGACCTGCGGCTATTCCCCTGCCCGTGTGGGTGTTGACGGCGAAGACCCCGCCCAGGTCGGGGTGGGCAGCCAGGGTGGACCGTATCTGGGCGTCGGCGGTGGCCGACTCGTCGTTGTCGTAAAGGGTGGGCAGCAGAGTGATGCCGGGGTAGCCGGCCATCTCCTCGGTGAAGCCCCTGATCCGGGCATCGGTGGTGGAGATGCCTGGCTTCACGCTGATCACGACGGCCGTGCCCTTCTCCCCCATCTGACGGGCGAGCGCCTTGGCCGCGACCCTGCCGCCCTCCTCGTTGTCGGACGAGATGCGGGAGACGCCGATCGAGAGGTCGGTGACGGAGGTGTCCACCAGGGCGATCTTGGTTCCGGAGTCCTGGATCTGCTTCAGCGACGCGGTCAGGGCGTCGGTGTCGACAGGTGAGATCATCAGCCCGTCGGGCCGGGCAGCCGCGACGGCGTCGACCAGCGGACGCTGTACCGAGACGTCCCACCGGGCCGAGCCCTCGACCGTGAGCTCCAGCCCCTTGGCCCTGGCCTCGGCCAGGGCCGCGCAGGCCATCGTGATGTAGAACGGGTCGCTCTTCACACCGGTGATCAGCGTGACCTTCTTTCCTGCGGCCCCACCGGCGACCCTCTCCCCGACGGGTCCGGAGGACGTGCAGGCGGCAGTGGCCAGGGCCAGAGCGGCACCGGCGCTCATGAGCAGAATGCGCTTGCTGGATGTGCTGGGCATGGGCATGATCGCGTTTCTCCTTGGTGGTGGGTGCGGGGCGCCGTAGGGACTCAGTCCGCGTGCTCGGCGCGGTAGGCGTCGTCGGCGATCAGGCGCAGGGACGCGTCGGGGCTCCCACCGGGTGTCATCGCCGTCCCGATGTTCCTCCTGGTGCTCTCGCTCACCGAGGCCCATGAGGTCTTGCCGAGCGGGGGAAGCACCGCGTTCGGCATCTCCTCGAGGAACGGTCTCAGGCTCCGATGCTTTTCGTCCGCACCCATCCGATAGGTCACCGTCGAAGTGACGGGCAACAGGTTGTTGAGCGCCGCGAACTCACGTACGTTCTCGTCGCTGAAGAGGAAGTCGAGGAACTCGCCCACCTCTTTGCGGTGCCCGTTCCTCTTGAAGGCCATGATCCAGTCGACCACCCCGGGTGCTGACGTGGCCTTCCGTTCACGGCTGGGCAGGGCCGTCATCCCCACGTGCATTCCCTCCGCTTCCGCGGCCTGGATCAGCGACGGATAACCGTTCACCATGCCCACCTCGCCGTGCAGGAACGCCGCGTAGGCGTCCTTGCGGTCGAGTCGACCGGGCGGGACCGGACCGGTCAGCCCTTCCTCGACGAGGTTTTTCTTCACCCAGTTCAGACTGTCGATGTTCTCGTGCGAGTCGATCATGTATGAGCCGTTGAGCGCGGTGTAGCCGCCTCCGCCTCCCAGCATCCACACCATCGCCTCGATCTGGGCTTCCTCCGGCCCGAAGGGAAGTGCGATGGGGTGCCGCACCTTCGTACGGCTCTTCAGCTGCTGCGCGGCCTTCTTCACCTCGTCCCACGTCGCCGGCGGCGCCTTGATCCCTGCTTCGGCGAACAGCTCCTTGTTGTAGAAGAGGAGCTCGGTGGAAGCCGTGAAGGGCATGCCGTACTGCACCCGCTCGTACTCCCCCGCTTCGGCGAGCGACCGTAGGAAGTTCGCCTGCACCGGGACGGACAGCAGCTGATCCGTGGCGTAGAGCTCGCCCCGTGCGGCATAGTCCGCGTACGCGCCGCCCTGTGCCAGGTCGGGCGTCTCACCCGCCTTGACCATGTGGGCGACCTTCCGGTCCACGTCCTCCCAGGACTCGACTTCGACCTGGACCGAGATGCCCGGATGGGCGGACTCGAAGGCTTCGGCCAGTCCGCCCCAGTACTGCTCGGTACCGTCGGAGTGTCCTCCCACCTCGTAGTCGGCGACCACCAGGCGCAAGGTGACCTCTCCGGCTTCGACGCGGGCGCAGCCCGTGAAGGAGACGGAGAGGACAAGAGCGGCAGCTGCCGCGATGAGGGCATGGCGCCTCGGCACGGGTTTCCCCTTTGCTCTGCGAGACGGCTGACTGGTCGACCGATCAGTACCGCCTGTGGGTGGACCGGCTGTCGAGACGCCGCAGCCGGTCGTTCAAGGAACAGCAAGGCTCGGAGCATGCACCGACCTGGACTGAGTCCGGGCTTTTCGCTCAGTAACGAGCACCTGCTGTGCACAAAGTAAACACGAGGACCCCCCTGTACACCAAGGCCCGTGACGCGAACGATGCCGACTTCCCCGGGTGCAGGGCGGGAAACGAATCGCCCCCGTGATGCGACGTCGCATCACGGGGGCGGCCGTACGTCCGGAATCCGCTCATCTGTCCACGGGGGCAACGGTTTCAGACGGCGACCACCTCGATGCCCGTCTCCGTGAGCTTGGCAGCGGCATCCGGCGAGATACCCGCGTCGGTGACGACGACGTCGATCCGGTCGAGGCCGCAGATCCTCGCGAAGGCACGCTTCCCCATCTTCGACGAGTCCGTCACCAGGACCACCTTGCGGGCACGCTCGGCGAACAACCGGCTGATCCCCGCCTCGTCCTCGTGGTGGGTCATGACGCCGAGCTCGGGGTCCACGCCGTCGACTCCCAGCACGGCGACGTCGAGTACGACCTCGTTCAGGACTCCGACGGCGAGCGGGCCCACCAGCTCGTAGGTCTGAGGCCGCGCGACACCACCCGTGGTCACGATCTTGAACTGCGGACGCACGGCCAGTTCACCCGCGATGTTCAGCGCGTTGGTCACGACTGTGTACATCGGACCCGCCTGGCCCTCGCCCGGCTCGGCCGTTCCGCCGCCGGCCCGGAGAGCGAGCGCCCGCGCCACCTCGGTCGTGGTCGTCCCGCCGTTGAGACCGATCACGTCACCCACGACCAGCAGGTCCGCCACGGCACCTGCGATCCGCTGCTTCTCGGAGGTCCGGCGCGAGGACTTGTACCTCAAGGGAAGCTCGTACGACACACCGTGAGCGATCGCTCCGCCCCTGGTGCGGACGAGCAGTCGCTGCTGGGCGAGCTCGTCGAGGTCCCTGCGGATGGTGGCAGCGGACACCTGCACGGCGGCGGCCGCCTCCTCCACGTCCAGCTTGCCCTCGACGGCGAGCAATTCGAGCAAGGCGCTCCACCGCTCCTGCTTGGACATCCGGCACACCCTTCCCTGGCCCCTGAGACATCGCGTCGCACGCCCGGAACCCCATCAGCCTTCCGACCAGCCCTGCGCGACGTTTGATCGTAGCCCGAAGGCACGCGCGCCCAGGGGCAGCAGGGGTCTGCCGACCCGGGACTGCCGAGGCCGCCTTCCGCGCTGGACGCGAGGACGCATCGACTGGATACTTCCGGCAGTCATTCTGATTGAATATGCTCACAACAGGCTCGCAATGCGCATCAAAGAGCACATGGATGGTGCACCGTCATGCTGAACGGCAGAACCCCGCCCCCTTCGGGCGCCCCCGACCCTGCGGTCGAGGGCGCCCCTCCCCCCTGTGTTCTCGCCCTCGACGTCGGCGGGACCGCCATGAAGGGCGCGGTTCTCGACCGCGCCATGCAGCCGGTGGCGTCTCTTCACCGCCCGACGCCGTGCGCAGAGGGACCGGAAGCGGTGGTCGACGCCATCACCGACACTCTGCTGCGCCTGGCAGAGCGCGCCTCGGAGCGGGATCTGTCCGTGCTGCACGCGGGCGTGGTCGTACCCGGAATCGTCGACGAACGCGCGCAACGGGCGGTGTGGTCGGCCAACCTCGGCTGGCGCGACCTCGCCCTGGGGGCCGTGTTGGAGGCCCGTACGGGAATGACCGTAACGCTGGGGCACGACGTACGGGCCGGCGGTGCGGCGGAATGCGCCCTCGGGGCGGCACGCGCCGTCCGGAACGCGCTCTTCGTGGCCGTGGGAACGGGCGTCGCCGCCGCCCTCGTCTGCGACGGCAGACCGCTGAGCTGTGATGGATTCGCCGGAGAACTCGGCCACGTCCGGGTTCACGGAGGCAGGACGTGCGCCTGCGGCGGCACCGGGTGTCTGGAGACCGTGGCGTCCGCAAGCGCCGTCGCGCACGCCTACGCCTCACGTTCCGGGCGCCGCGTCACCGGGGCGGCGGAGGTGGCCGCACTCGTCGAGGGCGGGGATCCGGTGGCCCGAACCGTATGGGTCACGGCCACGGAGGCGCTCGCGGAGGCGCTCGCCGCCGCGACGACGCTGTTCGCCCCCGAAGTGGTCGTGCTCGGCGGCGGTCTCGCCGAATCGGATCGCCTCCTGCTCGATCCCGTCAGGGACGGCCTGGCCGCTCGACTCGCCTTCCAGCGGACCCCGGCCGTCGTCCGGGCGGACCTCGGGGACCGCGCGGGCTGCCTGGGAGCCGGCCTCGCCGCCTGGCACGCGGCCGGTCACCGCGTCCCCGTCCTTCCGACAGGAGCGTCCGCCCGGTGATCGTCACCGTCACCCTCAACGCAGCTCTCGACGTCACCTGGAACATCGCCAGACTGCGGCCGCGGACCTCCCATCGCGTCGACGCGGCCTACGAGCGGGCCGGCGGCAAAGGCATCAACGTCGCCCGGGTGCTGACCGGCCTCGGACACACTCCGCTCGCCACCGGGCTGGTGGGCGGACCGACCGGCCGAGCCATACTCGCCGACCTGCGGGCCGCGGGCATCAGAAGCCTCTTCACCCCCGTGAACGGCGATTCGCGGCGCACCGTGGCCGTGGTCTCCCGAGAGGACGGGGACGCCACGGTCTTCAACGGGATCGGCCCCGAGGTGACGCCGTCCGAGTGGGCGGCCTTCGTAAGGCAGTACACCTCGCTCATACGGAGCGCGCACGTGGTCGTCCTGAGCGGGAGCACACCCCCGGGGCTGCCCGTGGACGTGTACGCACGGCTGATCCGTGGTGCGGCCGCGGCGGGCGCGAAGACCGTGCTCGACACCTCCGGTCCCGCCCTGTCGGCGGCCCTGGAGGCCCGCCCCGACGTGGTGAAACCGAACGCGGCGGAGCTCGCGGAAGTGACGGGCTGCGCGGATCTCGCGACGGCGGCCATGGAGCTCCGGGTCCGAGGGGCCGGGAGCATCGTGGCGTCGGCGGGACAGGACGGGCTGTACGCCGTCACGCCCCAGGGGACGTGGCGCGCCGCACCGCCCGGGCCGCTGTCCGGCAATCCCACCGGCGCGGGCGACGCCTGCGTCGCAGCGATCGCTTCGGGCCTGATGGCGGGCGCGCCGTGGCCGGAGATCCTGCGCGACGCGGTGGCACTGTCCGCCGCCGCTGTGCCGTGCGCGGTGGCGGGAGACGTCGACACCGTCATGTACGCACGACTCCGCCGAGAGGTGCTCGCGGTCGAGGCTGAAGCTCCAGGACCCGAGAGACCTTGACATCGACTGCTTGAAGTTGCTTGATATTAATGCATTTCAAGCAAATCATGACAGTAATTACGCATCCACTGAACACTGATTTGGTCGGACTCCCCCGCGCCCCTACGTACCCGAGGAATCGCGTGACCCCCTACGAGAACTCCCGCACCTCCGTCGAGATCGCTTCCCAGCCGCGTACCTGGAGGCTTGCCGCGGAGGCGGGCGCGCGTTTCGACGCGGTCCTCCCCCGGCGAGGAGAACGCGTCGCCGTCGTCGGTTGCGGCACGTCCTGGTTCATGGCCCTCGCCTACGCGGAGTTGCGTGAGAAGGGCGGTCACGGCGAGACGCACGCGTTCGCCGCCTCCGAGTTCCCCCACGGCCGGGCGTACGACCGCGTGCTCGCCATCACGCGTTCCGGCACCACCACGGAGGTCCTCGATCTGCTGGCCCGGATCAAGGGCACCGTGCCCACGGGTGCCATCACCGCAGACCCGGAAACTCCCGTCGTGACGGCCGCCGACGCCGTCGCCGTGCTCGACTTCGCCGACGAGCAGTCCGTCGTGCAGACCCGGTTCGCCACCACGGTCCTGGCTCTGCTGCGTGCGCGCCTCGAAGCCGAGAACGCCCTGCCGGCGGGTGTACGCACCCTGGAGCAGGCCGCCCTGGACGCCGAGCGTGCCCTCACCGAGCCGTTGCCGCCCTCCGTCTGCACGGCCGAGCAGTTCACCTTCCTCGGCACCGGGTGGACCTACGGCCTCGCCCTCGAAGCCGGTCTCAAGATGCGTGAGGCCGCGGGCTCCTGGACCGAAGCCTATCCGGCCATGGAGTACCGGCACGGTCCCATCAGCATCACCGGACCCGGCCGCGTCACCTGGCTCTTCGGTCCCGCACCGCGCGGTCTGGCCGACGATGTCGCCCGCGTCGGCGGCCTCTACTGCGCAGCATCCGGCGACCAGGCCGACGCCCTCGACCCGCTCGCCGACCTCGTACGAGCCCAGCGCCTCGCCGTCCACCTCGCCGAGGCCCGCGGCTACGACCCCGACCGTCCCCGCAACCTCACCCGCTCCGTCATCCTCGAAGGCTTCCACGCCTGAGACTCCGTGCGGACGCTGTCGCACAGGCAGCGCCGGCACGGTACGGCCGGTCGCCGGCCCGCACCGGTCCGCCCCCCACACGGGCGGGTCGGCGGCCCCCTTCGCACACCTCACGCCTGATCGGTCAGGGGCGTGAACGACGACGTCCGCGTCCCCGGCCGATCTGTGTCACCGCCTCAGAGCCCCACGGAGAACCCATGCCTCTCGCCCTCACCGACGACATCATCGGGCCCGCCCGCGCCGCCGACACCGGCGTCGGTGCGTTCAACGTCGTGCAGATCGAGCACGCCGAGGCCATCGTCACCGGCGCCGAGCACGCCGGGCTGCCCGTCATCCTGCAGATCAGCGAGAACACCGCCCGCTATCACGGGGCCCTCGCACCGATCGCCCTCGCCTCCCTCTCCATCGCCCGAACCGCCGCCGTCCCCGTCTCGGTGCACCTCGACCACGCCGAGTCCGCGGAACTCGTGTCCGAGGCCGTGGAACTCGGTTTCACCTCGGTCATGTTCGACGCCTCGAAGCTGTCGTACGACGCGAACGTCGCGGCCACCCGGCGGATCACCGACCTGTGCCACCGGGCGGACGTCTGGGTCGAGGCGGAGTTGGGGGAAGTCGGCGGGAAGGACGGTGCCCACGCACCGGGCGTCCGCACCGATCCCGACGAAGCCCGCTCGTTCGCCGCGGCCACCGCCGTCGACGCCCTGGCCGTCGCCGTGGGCAGCTCACACGCCATGCTCACCCGCGACGCCGCACTGGACTTCGATCTCATCGGCCGACTGAAGGACGCACTGGAGGTACCGCTCGTGCTCCACGGCTCCTCCGGCGTCGACGACGGTGACTTGGCCAAGGCAGTCGCCGCCGGGATGACGAAGGTCAACGTCTCCACCCACCTCAACAAGCTCTTCACGCGCGCGGTCCGCGACCGTCTCGAGGCCTCCCCCTCCGTGGCCGACCCGCGCAAGTACCTCGGTCCGGCCCGCGACGCGGTGGCGGCGGAAGTGGCCAGGCTGCTGGGCGTCCTGGCCGGCCGCTGACCCCGGATGCGGCGCCGTACGGCACGGGGCCCGGCTGCGCGCGCCGCCGGGCCCCGTGCCGTGCGTCCGGGCCGACCGGGCGACGGCGGCAGACATACGAGACGGGCCGTGGTCGCGCCGAGTGAGAAGGACCCTCTCCGTTCCCCACCACCGCCACAGGCCGCCCGGGTCGGTCCGGTGCCGTCGGCGGCGGATGCCACGGGTGCCGCACAGTTTCCGCCGGCCGCCTCTCACCGGGCCGGTCGGGGCGGGGCCGTAGTCGTCGACGGAGAGCTGCCCCGGAGCAGGCGCCGGGGCGTACCGGAGCCGTCGGCGGCGACGGTGAAGACCGCCGTGTCCCGCCCGTCGGTGCGGGCGTAGGCAATGGTCTCGTCGTCGAGCCAGGCGGGCTGGTCGTCGACGTGGGCGGTCTCGGCGAGTGGCCGGTCGTCCATCGTCCGCAGGTTCAGCACGTGGAGCCGCCAACGGCTCTCGTGCGTCCGCTTCTTGTAGGCGATGCGGGTCCCGTCCGGGGAGAGCGAGGGACACTCCACGTTCTCGCGGACGGAGGTGAGGGAGCGCTCGCGGATGTCTCCGCGCATCAGCCAGGTCTTCCCACGGCTCGCCATGGTCGCGTAGAAGGTGCGGTCGTCCGTGGCGAACGTGATGCCCCAGAAGTTCGCGTCCTCCCCCTGGTGGGGCCTGCCGCCGACGACAACGGAGAAGTCCTCGAGGGAGCCGACGTGGGTACCGTCGCGCAGGTCGTAG
This sequence comes from Streptomyces sp. NPDC053513, assembly GCF_044544765.1. Classification (NCBI taxonomy): domain Bacteria; kingdom Bacillati; phylum Actinomycetota; class Actinomycetes; order Kitasatosporales; family Streptomycetaceae; genus Streptomyces; species Streptomyces sp. NPDC053513. The sequence continues at coordinate 19,918 of NZ_JBITXP010000007.1, read as the reverse complement.
AAGCCTGCCGTGGTGGAGAACCGGCCCTGCTGCACGTAGGAGTCGCCCGACCGGAACACCGTCCAGGCGACCAGGTTCCCCGACGGGGAGACTCTCGCCCTGCTCGGGTCGCCCCAGACAGGGAGCGTCAGCGTGGGTGACGTCCGCCCGGCGCGGTAGACCCGGACCTCGGACGAGAACGGTCCGGGCAGCCCTTGCAGACAGACCAGGGTGCCGGCGGCCACGGCCGCCCGTGTGCAGTCCGGGCCGTCGGCGAGGTGTTCGCCCCCGCGGGTGGACTGTTCGACGCGCGCGCCCGCGCTCACGGTGATCACGGTGCCGGGCCTTCCGAGGTCCAGTCGGTCGGCGCCGGTGTCCGCTCCGGAGCTCTGCCAGGCAACGATCCCGCCGCCTGTGGCCAGAAGGATTGCGGCGAGTGCGGCGCCGGTCGTGCGGCGGATGTTCATCGAGGGCTCCGGTACAGGCAGAGCGCGGCGGCAACGATGACGGCTGCCATGCCGGCCGAGGAGACGGTGAACGCCGCCGCGAGCCCTTGCCACGTGGCGAGGGCGCCGAACGCGAGGGCGCCGAGTGCCCGGCCGATCGCCTGAACGCTCTGGAAGGCGGCCAGGCCGGTGGTGCGGGCGTTCTCCGGGAGACGCGGGGCGACGTAGGCCATCAGCACGCCGTCGGTCGCGGCGTAGAACAGACCATGCAGGATCAGGACCGCGACGACGGCCGGCCAGCCGTCGAGAGGCGCGGCCAGCACGACGAGGTACGCGCAGGCAACCGCCGCATGGCCGGCGAAGAACGTGCGCCGGCGTCCGAGCCGGTCGGCGAGCCGTCCCAAGGGCGCCGCCGCAACCATGAACACTCCGGCGGTGATCAGCGGCAGCAGTGGGAGCGCCGCCGCCGGGGCGTCCAGGCGCTGTTGCACCCCGACGAACAGCGACATGTCACCGACGGTGAACACGCCCAGCAGTGCGGTGGCGAGCAGGCAGCGGCGGACCTGGGGTTCACGACACGCGGTCACACCGGTGCGGATGCTCCGGAGGCGGTCCTGGCCCGGTGCCGCGGCGGCGCGTCCGTCGACGAAGAAGAGCAGGACGACGACGCCGACCGCGGCGAGGCAGAAGCTGGCGGCGAAGGCCGTGTCGTACCCGCCGGGGACGGCGAACAGCACGGCGAAGGCCAGCAGCGGCCCCAACAGGGCTCCGCAGGTGTCCATCGCCCGGTGCACGCCGAACGCCCGGCCGAGATCCTCCTCGGGGGCGGCCGCGGTGATCATCGCGTCCCTCGGCGCGGTACGGATGCCCTTGCCGACCCGGTCCACCGCCGTCACCGTGCTCACGCCGGCGAAGGACAGCCCCACGGCCGGCAGCGCGAGCCGGGTCAGTGCCGACAGTGCGTATCCGGCCGTGGCCACGGCCTTCGGCCTCCGCAGCCGGTCGGCGGCGTAACCGCCGCCGAGCCGGAGCAGCGCGGTCGCCCCGGTGTACAGCCCGTCCAGGGCGCCGAGTTGGAGGAGCCCGACGCCGAGACCGTAGACCAGATACATCGGAAGGACAGCCGTCACCATCTCCGCCGAGGCATCGGTGACCAGGCTGACCAGACCGAGCGCCAGGACGGTGGACGGGAGGGCCGCGACGGTGCGCCGGGGCCCTCTGCGGCCCGGACCGCCTTGATCGGTGTGCCGGTCGGCGGCACGGGCATGGGACAGGTACATGTCGGGGCTCCCGATGGATCAGGTCGTACGGCCGTGCGGTCAGGGGAGCTTGACGAAGCGCCAGGTCTGCAGGGCGCCGCCGGTCCGCGGCTGTTGGGTCAGGACCGCTCCGCTGCCCGCGGCCGACGCCGACAGCGCGAGCCCGCCGACCTGGTTGACCAGCTCGTAGCCGTTCCCCCCACTGCTGCGGACGATGGACCACCGCTGGTTGCCGTTACCGGTGCAGGGCCACTGGATGATCTTCGTCCCGGCGGTGGTGGAGGAGGCCGCGTTGTCGGCGCACATTCCCGAGACGACGTTCTTGAGCTGGTAGGTCCCGTCGCTGTTGCGCGTGATCGTCCAGCGCTGGTTGGCGCCCCCGTCGGCAACCGAGGCGACGAGCTGGGTGCCGCCCGAGGTCGACGAGTTCGGGTCGGTGATCGCGTTGCCGCCGGCGAGACGGACCTCGTAGGTCGAGCCGGGCAGGATCGGCGCCGTCCCCGCGGGACCCGACTTGGCGTGGCAGGAGCCGCTCACGCTGTCCGTGAAGGTGCGGCCGGCGACGGGCTTGAAGGAGAACGTGTAGCCGGTGGCGGTCAGGTCGAAGCGTCCCACTCCGAAGGTGTTGTTCTGGAACACCTCCGAGGGCCCCGTGGTGGTGGTCTTCTCGGAGTACAGACCCTTGCCGCCGGTTCCTATGACGAAGGTCCGAAGCCCGTTGGAGCTCGGCGTGCCGTCGGCCATCGCCGGCGCGAAGCGCTGGTAGTCGTGGTCGTGACCGAAGACGGCGACATCGGCGTGGTAGTCGGTCAGCGCCTTGTACACATCCGATGTGACAACGTTGTCACCATGCTTGCCCGAAGAGAACCGGGGGTAGTGCATGTACGCCATGGTGCAGGGGCGGTCGCTCTCCGCGAGATCCGCCCGCAGCCACTGCTCCTGGGGACTGCCGGCACTCTGGCTCACGTTCGAGTTCAGCGCCACCATGTGCCAGTCGCCGAGGTCGTAGCTGTAGTAGCCCTTGTCGCGGCCGCCGGTCGGAACACCCTTGCTCTCGAAGTAGTCGAAGTAGCCCCCGGCCCCGCTGTAGTACTCGTGGTTTCCGGAGGAGGGATACGCGATCGAGTTGAACGCGCCCCAGGTCGGGTCGTACTGGGCGTTGAACTCCGCGAGGGTGCCCGTCTCGTAGGCGTTGTCGCCTGCCGTGATGACGGCGTCGGGGGCCATCGCGGTCACGAGGTCGTCCGTCTGGTTGCAGGCCGAGCCACAGATGTCGCCGGCGGCCGCGACGGTGATCGTCTCTCCCGGACCCGGCGCGGCGGCACGGGCGGGGGCCGCCACGGTGGCGGCCGACAGGCCCGGCGTGGCCTCGGAGACGGCGATGCCGCCCACGGCGAGGGTCAGGCCGATGGTGAGGGCGAGACGGCCACGAAGGCGTCGGGGGTTTTCGTGCATGGCTCTGCGGCTCCTGAACGGGTGGGGAGGAAGGCAGCGGCGCGTCGTGACCGCGGTCGGCTCTGTTCTTCGCTGCACTGGCTGGACCGCGGGGACTGCGTGGCAGACATCGTGGAACGCCATGTTCCATGCGTCAATATGCTCGCACCTGGTTACTTTCGATCAATTAAAAGCAAGTGCCGGGCGATGTTGCTGTGTTGACGACCTTGTAGCCGCGTGCGCGAGCGTCTTCGGACGCCCGCGCACGCCGGAGGCGGGGCGCCGCCGCGGGGACGCCCCCCACCCGGCCCCCGCGCAGAACCCCAAGGGGGCCGTAGCCGCCGGGCGGGGGTGGGGGGTCGGAG
>NZ_JBITXP010000007.1:0-16425 GCF_044544765.1 Streptomyces sp. NPDC053513 | reverse complement strand
ACCCCCACCCCTCGCCGCCCCCGCCCCCACCCCCCCCCCCCCCCCCCCCCCCCCCCGCCGCCCCCCCCCCCCCCCCCCCCCCCCCCCTCCGGGCCGCCTCAGTAGACCTCGAGCTCGTAGATCCGCGCGGCCTGGTTCGTCGTCTGCGTCGGCGTCGTCACGTCGATGCGCACGTACCGCGCCGTGACGCTCACCGCGTGGACCGTCGTCGCCGCCGTGTTGTCGGTGACGGTCGCGACCGTGGTCCACGCGCTCCCGTCCGTCGACGTCTTGATGGTGAACGCCTTGGTGTTGAGGGTCGACGACTCACCGCCCATCGCCGCGTGCTTGACCACGACCTTGCTCAGCGGCCTGCTCGACCCGAGGTCGACCTGCAGCCACTTCGACGCCGCCAGCGAGCAGAACTTGTCGGAGGACCCGCCGGTCATGCTGCCGTTGACCGCCTTGTCCGGAGTTTCCGAGGTGGAGCACGGGGTCGATCCGGTCGCGGGGCGCTTCAGGGCTATGTTGGTCAGCGGGTTGACCACGGCCCAGTTGGTCGGCGTCGAGGACAGGGCGACGTCGAGGGTGCCCCCGGACTGGATGAAGCTCGACGCCACCTTCCAGTCGGTGTGCGCCGTGCCGCTCCTGGTGACGGACTGGATGTACTTGCCGCTGCCGGTGCCGTTGACCGTCAGCACCACACCGTTGGCGTTGGTGACGGTGGCGCTGGGGAACAGCGGGCTGGACAGGATCATGTCGCCGGACCCGGGCTTGTGCGGGAACAGCCCGAGGGCCGCCCACACGTACCAGGCGGACATGGTGCCGAGGTCGTCGTTGCCGGGCAGCCCGGAGGGACCGGTGGTGTACACCGTGTCGACGATCTGGCGCACCGTCTCCTGGGTCTTCCAGGGCTTGCCGAGCTCGTTGTAGATCCACGGCGCGTGGATGTCGGGCTCGTTGGTCGGGTCGTACTTCAGGGCACCGCCGCCCCGCACCAGCCAGTTGCCGTTGATGTCGTGGAAGAAGTCGTCGAGGCGGCCGGTGGCCGTCGACTTGCCGCCCATGACGGCCGCGAGGCCGGCGATGTCGTGCGGCACCATCCACGTGTACGCGGCGGCGCTGCCCTGGGCGAAACCGGTCTGGGTGGACGGGGTGAACCCGCTGACCCAGGAGCCGTCCAGGTTGCGCGCCTGCATGGAGCCGGTGGCCGGGTTGTAGACGTTCTTCCACCAGCCGGCCCGGTCGGCCATCACGGACGCCTCGGTGGTCCGGCCCAGGGCGGTGGCCCACTGGGCCAGCGAGAAGTCCGCGATCGAGTCCTCCATCGTCTCGGCGGCCCCGCCCCAGCAGTGGCAGACGTCGTTGGCCGCGTACTTCGACTGCATGTACTGCGCGAGGTTGGGGCGCTGGCCCACGCACTGGCCGGGGCAGCCCGCGTCGGACAGACCGTCCGTGTGCGGGACGGTGGCCTGGTTGTAGAGGGAGGTGAAGGCGCCGTCGTAGTCGAAGTTGCGCACGCCCATCGCGTAGAAGGTCGCCAGGGTCACCGCCGACGGATCGCCGGTCATCACGTGCGTGGCGCCGCTGACGTGGACCCAGCGGTCCCAGACGCCGTCGTTCTGCTTGGCGAAGTTGTACAGCGACTGTGCGAAGTCACCGGCCACCTTCGGCTCCAGGAGTGCGAGCAGCTGGATCTGGGCGCGGTACTGGTCCCAGCCGGAGAAGTTGCTGTACTGCGCCGTCTGACCGGTCGTCAGGGCGTGCGCGACCTGGTCCATGCCCCGGTACTGGCCGTCGGTGTCACTGATGATGTTGGGCTGCTGCAGGCTGTGGTAGAGCGCGGTGTAGAAGATCTTGCGCTGGTCGGTGGTGCCGCCGGTGATCTGGATGCGGCCGAGAGTCTTGTCCCACGCGGCCTTCGTCGCGGCGGCCACGCTGTCCACCGTGGTTCCGGCCGGCTGCTCGACCTGCAGGTTGCGCTCGGCTCCCGCCAGCGAGACGTACGAGATGCCGATCTTCATCGTCACCTGCGAGCCCGGGGCGAAGGTCACGTAGCCGCCGGAGCCCTTGCCGAGTCGGTCGGCGCCGGTCAGGTAGCCCTCGCCGCCGGTCTGGTAGGTGCCGCCGGCCTGAAGGGTCGCGTCCTTCCAGGTGCCGTTCCCGGTGAAGGGCTGGTCGAACTGCGCCGTGAAGTACAGCCGGTAGTACGACTTCTGGTTGTTGTTGGGCGTGCCGCCGTTGGCCCGGCGACCGCAGAACGCGCCGGTCAGCACCGAACCGGTCACCTTCCGGTTGGCCACGTCGATGCGGGTCTCGGCGTCCTCGCTGCCGTTGAGCGAGTTGGAGGTGCGGAAGAGCAGGCTGGCGGGCGTGCCCGTGGGAAAGCCGATCTTGCCGATCGTGGTGCGCGTGGTGGCGGCGAAGTCGGTCGTCGCCCCGTTGGCCAGGGTGAGCTTGTAACGGCCCGGCGTCGCGGACTCGTCGACGTGGCTGAAGTTGCTCGCGTAGACCGCGTCGGTGGTGTCCGCGGTCGGCGAGGAGGTGACGTCGCCGGTGTGCGGGAAGATCGGCAGGTCACCTGCCGCACCCGGGTGGCAGCCCGCGCCGTTGACGTGCGTGAGCGCGAACCCGCGCAGGCGGGTGGTGTTGTAGTCGTAGCCGTTGGCGGCGCCGGTGTTGGTCTGGTCACCACGGGTGCTGGTCGGGCTCCACGACATCATCCCGAACGGTGCCGTCGCGCCGGGGAAGGTGTTGCCTCCGCCACTGGACCCGATCAGCGGGTCCACCTGATCGGAGGGGGCGGCGACGGATATCTCCGCCTGAGCGGGCACCGCGAGCGCGCCGCCCAGGGCGAGGGTGGCGGCGAGGGCCGCCGCCACCGACCGGCACGCCCCTCGGGAACGCGCTGTGGCGGCGCGGAGCGGCAGAAGGCCGCGTGCGCGTGATTGAAGGGTGCTCACATCATTCTCCGGCAGGGTCAGGAGCATCAGCTGCGTTGATGGGATGCGGCGGGACGACCGTATCCGTAGACCCACGGCCTACGGATGGGGCGGGACGACCGCATCCGTAGGCCGCGCGGGCGGACCGTGCGGTCTTCAACCGGTCCGACAGGGCCATTCGTCGGGAGAGAACCCGCTGCGGCGCGGTCAAGCTAAATCATTTTGATGAACTTAGGCAAGACCCTGGAGATGCCCTCTTAACACGAGAGAAACCGGGGGCCCCGCGCGTCCCTCACGCACACACGGCCGCAGCCGCCCGTGATGCGAGCAGAGCGGTGCGAGCGGCGCCCAGCAGGCCGCCGTGCCGCCCGAGTGTGGACGGCGCCACGCTCAGTCGCCTCACGAAACCGAGGGCGGCCGACCGCTCGAGATGCGTGCGCAGCGGGTCGAAGAGCACCGGACCCGCCGCGGCCACGCCACCGCCGATCACCACGCGGTCCACGTCGCACAGCGTGGCGGTCACGATGATCCCGCGGGCCAGCGCCTCGGTACCCCGGTCGAACGCGGCCACCGCCACGGGGTCACCGCTCGCCGCGCTCGCCGCGAGCGCACGGGCGTCGGCGCCGATCCAGCCCCTCTGGCGGGCCCAGCGAACCATCGACGGACCGCTGGCGTAGGCCTCGACGCACCCGGTCGCCCCGCACACGCACGGCGGGCCCGTCGGGTTCACGACCGTGTGTCCGATGTGACCCGCGTTGCCGCTCGGGCCGGGGTAGGCGGCGCCGTCGAGTACGAGTCCGCCTCCCACTCCGGTGGACACCACGATGCCCAGCAGCGACCGGGCGCCGCGCCCGGCGCCGAGCCAGTGCTCGCCGAGTGCTGCGGCGATGGCATCGCCGACGAGGGTGACGGGAACGCCGGGAACGGTCTCGGCCACGAGGTCCACCAGCGGGAAGTCCCGCCAGCCGGGGATGTTCACCGGGCTGACCGTACCGCGCGCCGGGTCGACCGGCCCGGCACAGGCCACGCCGACCGCGCGGGGCGCCGCGTCGCCGACGATGCCGCCCAGCAGTCCGGTCAGCGCCATGCCGAGTTCAGGCTCGGCCGTCGGGGTCGGCACCTCGGCATGCCTATGGACATGGCCTTTCGCGTCCACCAGGCCGGCGCCGAGCTTGGTGCCTCCGATATCCACCGCGAGCACGAGATCCTGACTCATAAGGGGTCCTTTCTGTGGGGTCAGTCCGACAAGAGCGCCGACAGCTGCGGCGAGTAGGTGGAGTGCAGGACGAGTGCGGCGGCTCCGACGACGGCGGCGTCCGCACCCAGCGGGGAGAGCGTCACGTCGACGGCTCGGATGTGCCGGGACATGATCCTGGTGGCGACGGCCGACCGAACGGTGTCGACATAGAGGTCTTCGAGGTGCCGGATGCCGTGGCCGCCGAGGACGACGAGGTCCACATCCATCACGTTCACGACGTTGACGACGACCGAGGCGACGTAGCTCGCGGCCTCCTCGAGGACGCCGGTCGCCAGCGCGTCACCCTCGCTCGACGCCTCGCAGATCGCGGCGAAGTCAACCGAGTCCGGATCAGCACGGAACCGTCCGGCCAGCGCACTCGCGCCTCCCGCACTGAGCCTGCGGCAGGTCTCCGCCCGGATCGCGGCCGCGCTGACCAGCGTCTCCAGGCAACCCCGGTTGCCGCAATAGCACTCCAGGCCGCCCGGCAGCACCGTCGTGTGCCCGAACTCGCCGGCGTTGAAGGAACCACCCCGGTAGACCTGGTGGTTGAGGACGAGGCCGCCGCCGATGCCGGTGCCGAAGAACACGTACGCGAGGTTCGCCACGCCCCGGCCCGCGCCCGCCCACCGCTCGCCGACGGCGGCGGCGGTGGAGTCGTTGTCGAGCGTGACCGTCAACCCGGTGGCCTCGCTGAGCAGTTGCCGGATCGGCACCCGGGTCCAGTGGGCCAGCTGCGGCGGCGCGACCACCATGCCATGTTCCTGGTCGATCGGGCCAGGGCTGGCCAGCCCGATGCCCTGTACCCGCTCGCGCGGCACGTCGGCCTCCGCCAGGACGTCCTCCACCAGGTCGGCCATCGCCGTGAGGACCTCGGTCGGGTCCGCGCCCGGCGGTGTCGGGATCCGCTTGGTGACGAGGGGCCGTCCGAGCAGGTCCACCACCACGCAGGCCATCTCGGCCGGGTCCAGGTGCAGGCCGACCGCGCTGCCCGCGTCGGCGTTGATCCGCAGGGTCGTGCGGGGTTTGCCGCCGCTCTTGACCCGGCTCGCGCCGTCCTCGCGCACGATGCCCTCGTCGAGCAGTCTGCGGACGATGCCGGAGACGGTCTGCGGCGTGAGCCCGGTGTGCTTGGCGATGGCCACCCGGCTGATGCCGTCGGCGCGCTGGATCTCCTCGAGCACCACGGCCCGGTTGTACCGGCCTACCTTCGGCAGATTCGTGCCTGCTTGTCGCACGGAGGGTCCTCTCTGTCTACGTCCCTCGGGCATTCTGCCTCACCCTCGTTGACAAAGTAAATCAATTGGATTTACGGTCCGCCACACAGTCGAAACGCCACGGACACACAGCCCGCAGCCCTGGCAGGCAGACGACTGTGGCCCCTCAGCGGACCGGATACAGGAGAAGCCGATGTCACTGACAGCCCTCGTTTCCCGGAGCCCCGGATCCCCGGGGCCGCGCGACAGGAGTTCTCGGCCGTGAGCGCCCCGGTCCTGCTGGAGATGCGCGCGATCACCAAGACCTTCCCCGGCGTCACCGCGCTGGACGACGTCAACCTGGTGGTCCGTACCGGCGAGATCCATGCGATCTGCGGTGAGAACGGAGCGGGCAAGTCGACGCTGATGAAAGTGCTCAGCGGCGTGCACCCCTACGGAAGCTACGCCGGCGACATCCTCTACGAGGGCGCGGAGGTGCGGTTCGGAGACATCCGGGCCAGCGAGCGCGCGGGCATCGTCATCATCCACCAGGAGCTGGCCCTGGTGCCCGGCATGTCGATCACCGAGAACGTCTTCCTCGGCAACGAGCCGCGCAGGCGTGGCGCCATCGACTGGAAGCACGCGCGGCGGCGGGTTCTGGAACTGATGGCGCAGGTCGGTCTCAGGGAGGACCCGGACACCCTGGTCAAGGACATCGGCGTGGGCAAGCAGCAGCTGGTCGAGATCGCCAAGGCGTTCGCCAAAGACGTACGGCTGCTGATCCTGGACGAGCCGACCGCCGCGCTCAACGAAGACGACTCGCAGCACCTGCTCGACCTGCTGCGCGGGTTCAGGCGGCAGGGCATCACCTCGATCATCATCTCGCACAAGCTCAACGAGATCGAGGCCGTCGCCGACTCCGTCACGATCCTGCGCGACGGGCACACCATCGAGACCCTCGACGTCGCCGCGGACGGGGTCGACGAGGACCGCATCGTCCGGGGCATGGTGGGCCGCGAGCTGAGCAGCCGCTTCCCCGACCACACGCCGGACATCGGCGAGGTGTTCTTCGAGGTCCGCGACTGGACCGTGCGCCACCCGGTCTCCACCGAGCGCCTGGTGTGCAAGGGTTCGAGCTTCACCGTGCGCCGCGGCGAGGTCGTCGGGTTCGCGGGCCTGATGGGCGCGGGCCGCACGGAACTCGCCATGAGCCTGTTCGGACGGTCCTACGGCGTCTGGCAGGGCGGGCACGTGTACAAGGACGGCCGGGAGATCCACCTCAAGACCGTCACGGAGGCGATCCGGCACGGACTGGCCTACGTCAGCGAGGACCGGAAGGCGATCGGGCTGAACCTCCTCGACGACATCAAGACCTCGGTCGTCGCGGCCAAGCCGTCGAAGGTCGCCCGGCGCGGGATCGTCAACCAGGTCGCCGAGCACCGCGTCGCCGACCAGTACCGTCGCGACCTGCGGATCAAGACCCCGACCGTGAACGAGGGCGTCGCCAAGCTCTCGGGTGGCAACCAGCAGAAGGTCGTGCTGGCCAAGTGGATGTTCACCGATCCCGATCTGCTCATCCTCGACGAGCCGACCCGCGGCATCGACGTGGGTGCGAAGTACGAGATCTACGGGGTCATCCAGCGGCTCGCCGCCCAGGGCAAGGGCGTGGTCGTCATCTCCTCGGAGCTGCCGGAGCTCATCGGGCTGTGCGACCGGATCTACACGATGTTCGAGGGGACCGTCACGGGCGAGGTGCCGCGCGCCGACGCGGACCCGGAGCACCTCATGAAGCAGATGACCACTACGAAGAAGAAGTCGATGTCATGACCGGATTCCAGAACATCAAGAAGAGCCTGTTCGGGGGCACGGCCTCCGCCGGCCGCCAGTTCGGCATGATCTTCACGCTCGTGGCGATCACCCTGCTGTTCCAGGTGCTGACCGACGGCCTCACGCTCACGTCGGGGAACCTGATCGCGGTCGTCAGCCAGTATTCGTACATCCTGATCCTGGCCATCGGGATGCTGATGGTGATCGTCGCCGGGCACATCGACCTGTCGGTCGGCTCGGTCGCGGCGTTCGTCGGCATCATCGTCGCCAAGGCGATGCAGCTCTACGACCTGCCGTGGCCGCTGGCGATCCTGCTGGGACTGGTGTGCGGCGCGGTCATCGGAGCGTGGCAGGGGTTCTGGGTCGCCTACGTCGGCGTCCCGGCGTTCATCGTGACCCTGGCGGGCATGCTGCTCTTCCGGGGCGGCAACCAGCTGATCGGCAACGCCGACACCGTTCCCGTCCCGGAGGGCTTCCGCGCCATCGGTGCCGGCTACCTGCCGGAGGTCGGCCCCGCCACCGGGTACAACAACCTGACCCTGCTTCTCGGTCTCGCCGCCTGCATCGCCGTGGTGTGGCGTGAGGCCGGTGCCCGGCGCACCCGGGTGGAGATGGGCGCGGAGCCCGCCCCGCTGTGGAGCTTGGTCCTGCGTCTCGCGGTGATGGTGGGCGTCATCGTCTTCGCCACCCTGCGGTTCGCCGGCGGCCGCGTCGGCACCAGCTTCCCGGTGTCGGGCATCATCCTGGGCGTCCTGGTGATCGCCTACTCGTTCTACACGCGCAACGCCATCGGCGGCCGGCAGATCTACGCGGTCGGCGGCAACGCCCGCGCCGCCGAGCTGTCGGGCGTGAAGCTCCGGCGCGTCAACTTCTTCGTCATGACGAACATGTCGATCCTGGCCGCCCTGGCAGGCATGATCTTCGTGGCGCGATCGGCCGCCTCCGGCCCTCAGGACGGGCTGAGCTGGGAACTCGACGCCATCGCGGCGGTGTTCATCGGCGGTGCCGCGGTCTCGGGCGGCCTGGGCACCGTCAACGGCTCGATCGTCGGTGGCCTCGTCATGGCCCTGCTCAACAACGGCCTGCAGCTCATGGGCGTCGGCGCGGACCTGGTGCAGATCATCAAGGGCCTGGTCCTGCTGCTCGCGGTCGCCCTCGACGTCTACAACAAGGGCCAGGGCCGGTTCTCCGTACTCGATTCGATCACACGCCCGCTCCGCCGCCAGGGCCCCCGGTCGGCGACCGCCCCGACCGACCCGGTCCGCGAAGGCGAAAAGGCTTCGTCCGCAGTCTGACCGTCACCCTCGTTCGCCGCTCGACGCCAGCTCGAGCGGTAAGCCAAGAAAGGCAATCGAAGATGCGCAACATGCTCACCAAGGCCGTCACGGTCGCTGCCGCAGCCGCACTGGCACTCGCCGCCACCGCCTGCTCCTCCGAGCGCGAAGGGCAGACCGGCGGCAGCGCCCCCGCCGCCAAGGGCTTCGCGGCGGACAGCCTGATCGGCGTCGCGCTGCCGTCGAAGACCTCGGAGAACTGGGTGCTCGCCGGCGACCTGTTCACCAACGGGCTCAAGGACGCGGGCTTCAAGTCCGACGTGCAGTACGCGGGTTCGACCACCACCGTGGCCGACCAGCAGAACCAGATCTCGGCCATGGTCACCAAGGGCGCGAAGGTCATCGTCATCGGCGCCGCCGACGCCGCCCAGCTGTCCACCCAGGTGAAGCAGGCCAAGGAGTCCGGCGCGATCGTCATCGCCTACGACCGGCTCATCACCAATACCGAGGACGTCGACTACTACGTCGCCTTCGACAACTTCAAGGTCGGACAGCTCCAGGGCCGAGCGCTGATCGACGGCATGAAGGCCAAGAAGCCGAAGGGCCCGTGGAACGTCGAGCTCTTCTCCGGCTCGCCCGACGACAACAACTCGGCCGTGTTCTTCAACGGCGCGATGGACGTCCTCAAGCCGCTGATCGACAAGGGTGACATCGTTGTCGGATCCGGTCAGTCCAACGTCAAGCAGACCGCGATCCAGGGCTGGAAGGCCGAGGTCGCCCAGCAGCGCATGGACGGGCTGCTGACCGCGACCTACAGCCACGGCAAGACCCTCGACGGCGTGCTGTCGCCCAACGACACCCTCGCCCGCGCGATCCTCACCTCCGTCAAGGGCGCCGGCAAGCCCCTTCCGGTCGTGACCGGCCAGGACTCCGAGGTCGAGTCCGTGAAGTCCATTGTGGCCGGTGAGCAGTACTCCACCATCAACAAGGACACCCGCAAGCTCGTCGCGAAGGCCATCGAGATGGTCAAGGCGCTCCAGACCGGCAAGTCCCCCGAGATCAACGACTCCAAGACCTACGACAACGGCGCCAAGGTGGTCCCGGCCTACCTGCTCCCGCCCGTCATCGTCACCAAGGCCAACGCGGCGGAGGCCTACGCCAACGACCCCAAGCTCGCCCCGCTCACCAAGTAGACGGCCCTTCTCGCGCGCCCCTCGGCCATGCCGCGGGGCGCGCGACCGCTCTCCCGGAGGACACTCGTGCGCGAGCTGCTGCGCCTGAACAACCCGATCCGCCCCTACGACTGGGGCTCGCACACCGTACTGGCCGACCTCCTCGGCCGCCCGGCCACCGGCGGCCCGCAGGCCGAACTGTGGATCGGCGCGCACCCGACCGCCCCCTCCCGGCTGCCCGACGGCAGCTCCCTCCTCGACCACATCACCGACGCGCCGGAGCCGATGCTCGGTCCGGGCGAGGACCGGCTGCCGTTCCTCCTCAAGGTCCTCGCGGTCGAACACCCGCTGTCCCTCCAGGTCCACCCCGACGAGGAGCAAGCCCGCGAAGGCTACGCAGCGGGCCGCGGATACCAGGACGCCTGGCCCAAACCGGAACTCGTCTACGCCCTCACCCGGTTCGAGGCCCTGTGCGGATTCGCCGACCCGGAACACGCCGCGGCCCTCCTCACCTCCGCACGAGGCGAACGTCTGGGACACGTGGCCGACGCACTCCTCACCGGCGGTCCGCGCGCCGCGGTCACGACCCTGACCACCTGGCCCGAGCACGACCGCCGCGCCCTCGTCGCCGAGGTCGGCGCAAGCACCACCCCCGGCCTCACCTGGCCCCGGCGGCTGGCCGAGCAGCACCCCGCCGACCCGGGCGCGGTCATCGCGATCCTGATGAACCACGTGACCCTGTCCCCCGGCCAAGCCCTCTTCGCCCGTCCCCGCACCCTCCACGCCTACCTCCACGGAACCGGCGTGGAGATCATGGCCAATTCCGACAACGTCGTGCGCGGCGGCCTCACCACCAAGCCGGTCGACGTCGCCGAGCTGGAGGCGATCACCGACTTCGCCCCGTCGCTCCCCGAACCGATCGCGCCCGTCCCCCTCGCCAACGGCGAAGTCTCCTTCCCCGCGCCGACGCCCCACTTCCGCCTCACCCGGCTCCAACCTTCAGGCGCCCCCGTGGAGATCTCCGTCCCGGGCCCGTCCGCCCTACTCTGCCTGGACGGCGACCTCACCGTCACCCGGGGCCCGGTCACGGAGCATCTCCGTCGCGGCGACTCGGTCTTCCTGCCCCATGCGGGCGGTCCTGCGCGCGTCACCGGCCACGGCCTCGCTTTCCGCGCCGCGCTCCCTCGCTGATCCGTGAGCTGCGGAAGCAATGTCCGAGAAGCGACAGCGATACGCGCCCCTCACGCAGTCGCGTCGGCAGCCGCAGGAAGAGTGGTCATCCACCCACTCCTAGCCCGACTCGGGGATAAAACGCAGTTCAGCGCGGGTTGCGCCGGGCTTTGAGCGGGGTCGTGGGGAGTCCCGGGGCGGGCAGGGGGCGCCGGGGTAACCCCTCACCTTGCCGAAGCGGTCGCCGGTCATCCAGTCCTCTCCCGCTTGGCGGATCTCTTCGTCCGTGCGGCCGATGAGGTTCCACCACAACACGGCCCGCTCGATGACGGACCCAGCACTGAGTGCGGTACGAGGGCTGCGCGCCGACGCCAAGGGACCTCGAGCACACACCAAGATCCGGACCGTTCCCGGACCGCCTCGCTCTTTGGGAGCGTCAACGGCAACATCTCCGCAGGCTGGCGCCTCACCACTCCTGTACCACCAGCAGACGAAGAACCTGCTGTTCTCTCAAAGCCGGAAATCAGGCGGCTTCCCAGAGGCCGGCATCCAAGATCCGGGCGGCCTTGGTGATGCTCCCGGGCATCAGGTGCCGGTAGGTGCGGTACGTCTCCTCGATGGACCTGTGCCCCATCCACTCCGCCACGTCGGTAATGGGGATCCCGTTCCCGAGAGCGTTCGAGGCGAAGTAGTGCCGGAAGCCGTACATCCCGATGCCTTCTTCCGGCGGGAGATCCGCAAAGAGCCTCTTCACCCGCCGCCGCTCCATGCCCTCGGTGAAGTAGCCGCCCAGGCCGCGCAGCAGATAACCGTCCTGCGTGGTGCCGTGCTTGGCCGCGTAGCGTTCGATCGCCTCCCGCACCGACCGGGGCAGCGGCACCTCCCGGAACTCCCCCGCCTTACGGTGCTTCAGCTTCGCCGGCCTCAGCGTGTTCGAGTGGATCTGCTCCCGCACCCGGTACACGTCCTGCGCCACCACGTTGTGGACGTTCACCGCCCGCGCCTCGCCGTTGCGCAGGCCGCAGCCCGCCATCATGACGATCTCCAGCGCCAGGTCCTCGTCGGCGACCGTCAGCGCCTTCGTCACGTAGCCGAGGGAGGGAATGGCGACCGTTCCCCGCACGTATTCGGGCTCCTGCACCCCCTGTACCGGGTCGTCCGCCATCGCTCCCTTGGCATAGGCGTCCCGCAGGATCGTCTTCAGGATCCGGAAGATGTTCACCTGGTTGCCCCGGCCGACCCCGTCCCTCTCCATCTCGTCCAGGAACCGCTCGACCACCATCGGGGTGACCGAGTTCAGCTTCCGCGCTCCCAGGCGCGGGACGATGTGCACGTTGATCGAGCTGTCGACGTGCTCGCCCGTGGAGTAGTCCGTCATCCTGCGCTGCCTCGGCCGCCACTGCCTGGCGTACTCCTCCACCGTCAGCTGACCCAGCTCCCGGCGGGCCGCCGCCACCGACGGCGCCGTGGTCTTCTTCTCCGCATACAACTGCGTGAGGCGTTCGATCGCGTCATCCTGCGTCGCGTACCCGGACTCCTCGCGCTGCCTGCCCAGCGCGTCACGGAAACGGATCGAGTACGGGTGAGGGCAGCGGGTGGGCTTGGCGCAGCCGCAGTCCTTGAAGAAGGACCCCATGCCGCGGGCGAGCTGTCGGGCCATGTCGCGCACCATCCGTTCCAGCCCAAGGATCATGCTCAGGCGCCGTGCTGCAGATCGAGGGTCAGCAAGCAAGGACAGCATGCGGACGCATGCTGACCGTTTGCTGACCTGAGGGGGGCACATGATGCCCCTGACCTGCGGCGACGCCAAATAGTCAGATCTTGGACTTGAACATGGTGCGCAGCATGTTGGACTCCTGGAAGACGGCTCCCTGCCTGCTTTGTGCAGGTCAAGGGCGCCCTCGACCTTACACCGGCACCCCCGTCCGATGGTTGTGAGGAACATCGCTCCGCTCGGGCTGGACGGCTTCCCACCTGGGCTTTCCCTAAGTACCGGCGCCGGTTGGGAACCACTGCCCCGGAACGCTCGGGAACTCATGCTGACTTGCCTGATGGTCCATCAGGCAAGCGGGTGACCTCTCGGCAGCGTGGAACTCGCGAGCGAGACGGGGCCAAGGCGTCGACCTCGGCCCACCCGGGCCGAGGTCCAGGGCACGCGCCCCTGCGCACTTGCATGCGCCGCTCCTCTCCCTTCCGTACGGTCCAGCCCTATGGCGAACCGCCCGCGCACATCGTGAAGGGAGAGCTGTTGAAGCCGACCGAGGAAGTGCTCCAGGCCCTGACCCAGCCGTCGAACGTCTCCGTCCACTCCGACGTGGCGCTCGTCGGGAAGGTGGAAGCCGCCATCGCGGCGGACGACAAGAAGCGGGAGGAGAACGAGGACGAGCCGCTCCGTCGGAAGCCCTACCTCGCCCCGATCCCACAGACGGAGCTGCCCGGCAGTTCGAAGTGCCCCTCTGGGACGTGCTCCACACCCTCGCCCGAGCCACGGCCCTGTCGTGGCGTGGTGCGGGCCGGGGGCTGGCGGAGCACTGAGGCGCGCTGAAGTACACCCAGGCCCTGGCCGGCGGTCGCGACTCCTTCCTCGGCCTCACCGACGAGGGCCACCGCATCGCGGACCACTACGAGTCGCTGCAGTCCGGCGAGCTCGGCATCGGCTTCGCCCTCACGCTCGCCGAGCACATGCTGGGCAGCCGCTTCCCCGACCATTCGGTGACCATCGTCCCCGCCGACACGGCGTTACGCGCGGGCTGGGCCCTCACCAGCAGGGACAAGGGCGAGAAGGTGAAGTACCGCTATCGCCCCCAGTACTTCGCCGAGGTCTGGCGGCCGGGCGAGCCGTCCCTCGTCATCCCCCTGGCCTGCAAGGGCAACCACAGCGACTCCGCCACCTCCGCCGAGCAGTTGGCCTCCGCCTCGGCCCACGCCGAAGCGGTCCGCATCGGCGCGTGGAACGAGCCCCCCGGCCTGCTGTTCAGCACGCAGCTCCCGACGGACGGCGGCACGATGACCGTCCACGTCCTCCAGGCACCCGGCAGTGACGGCCGGCTGTCCCCGGCGGAAGGCCGGGAGGCGAGCGTGATGCCGGACATCCACCCGCCGACCAAGGGCCTGGTGGCACCGGAGCCCGTACGGGGCTGCCCCGTGCGGCCGAAGGACTACGCCTGGTTCCAGGAGTCCCTGGCCCACACAACCGCGGCTAGCCTCATGGCGTTCACCGGCTCTGGCCACGTCACCGCCCGCCACCTGACCGACCGGCAGGGCCGCAAACGCTTCACCGGTCTCGAACATGCGGCCAGCATGAGCATCCAGGACGCCGCCCACACCCTTTTCGGCAACGATTATGTCGGCACCGACCACGTCTTCCACCTCAACGGCCCTCGCGTCGAGGCGTTCTCCGGCGTGGACGAGGAGATCTTCCGACTCCTCGTCAGGGGCGACGTCGAGGAATACCGCACCCTCGTCCACGCAAGCCGTCGCGTCCACCCCCCTCACCTTCGACAAGGACTGGGGCGGCCCCGCCTCCGTCCACGCCGACGGCTCCGTCTTCGCCCTGCGACTGCTGTCGGGGCAGGACGAGGACCCCTGCGCGTGCCCGTCTCACTGACGCACCTCTGAGACAACACACCTGTCCGGACGGCCTCTGGGCGCACGACCGAATCGCCTGACGGCCAGGAGCGTGGCCCTCGACCCGAATCACTGCCCGAAGAGACCTATGCTTCTGCTGCCCAGCAGCTCCAACGTCTCTTCCCACTGGAAAGGGTCCGCTCCCCCACCCGCCTTCGGCCGGTGCGGCTCGTACGACCCGACCATCACACCCATCTCCCGCAGCTGGTCCAGACTCCGTCCGTACGCCGAATGGGCGGCCATGGCGGCGTTCATGCACGGCAGGACGACCGTCGGGATGCCCATCCCGTACGCCTCGCACAGGATGCCCAGCGCCGTCGCCGACCTCCACCAACAGGGCTGAGTCCACGGCGATCTCCAGCCCGAACACACGATCCACACGAAGACCGGCGTCCAGCTCATCGACTGCATGTGGGCCGCGTCCCTCGCCCTTGCCCCGTCCTGGACCTTCCGCGACGGCCTCCCCACTTCTTGGCTCCCGAACTGGCCCCGGCCATCGAAGTCGGCCACCGCCCGGTCAAGGTCACACCAGCCGCCCAGGTCCACACTCTCGCCGCCACCCTCCGGCATGCCGCCACCGGGACCTGACCCTTCGGATACGCCGGCTGCAAGGGGCCCGAGCACCCGCCGCTTGGCCTTCGGGTCCGTGAGCTGATCGCCAGTCGTCGACTACCGCTCACGGTCACCTCGCAGCAACCCGACTTCCTGGCCGTCCTGCGGATCGCCCTGACCAGCGCGTCCCAGGAACGCCCTACGGCCCTTCGCCTCGCGACACTCCTGGAGGGCGTCCCGTCTCCGGGGTGACGGTGAAGAGGTCGATCAAGCCGCTGCTATGCACCTCGGCCTGTCGCCAGTCACCTCGGATGGCCGATTTTCATTGAACGGTCATGTACCTGGCAGTACGAGGCTAAAGTCGTCGCCCTGACGACACCTGCCCCGCCCCAGGGGTGTCTTCAAAGGTGGGCGGGTGATGAGGGATCATGCCTGTCGTGGTGCGTCGTCATGAGCTTTCGGGTGCCGAGTGGGCTGTGCTGTCACGGTTGCTGCCGAGTTCGGGGACCGCGGGACGGCCTCGTTCGGACGACCGGGTGGTGCTGAACGGGATCGTGTGGAAGCTGCGGACCGGATCGGCCTGGCGCGATGTGCCGGAACGCTACGGCTCCTGGCAGACCCTGTACACGCGTTTTCGCAGGTGGGCCCTGGACGGTACGTTCTCGCGCATGCTGCGGGCCCCCCAGGCGGAGAAGGACACGGCCGGGGACATCCAGTGGCTGGTGTCGGTCGACTCCACCATCGTGCGGGCCCACCAGCACGCCGCCGGCGGCAAAAGAGGGCGGTCGACCGGGACGAAGCGGGTGATCACGCCCTCGGCCGATCCCGCGGCGGACTGAGCACCAAAGTCCACCTGGCCTGCGACGGGCTCGGTCGCCCTCTCGGTTTCGTGCTGTCGGGCGGCAACACCAACGACTGCACCCGCTTCGAGCAGGTGATGGGCTCGATCAGCGTGCCCCGGGTCGGGGCCGGGCGTCCGCGGACCCGGCCCGACCATGTGGTCGCGGACAAGGGCTGCAGCTCTCGGAAGATCCGTTCCTACCTGCGCAGGCGCGGCATCGGGCACACCATCCCCGAACGCGCCGATCAGGTCCTCGGCCGGTTGAACCGCGGCACACGCGGCGGCCGTCCACCCCGCTTCGACCGGGGTGTCTACCGCCGCCGCAACGTTGTCGAACGCTGCTTCCACCGCCTCAAGCAGTGGCGCGGGCTGGCCACCCGCTACGACAAGACCCGCGAGTCCTACCAGGCCGCCGTCACCATCGTCTCGATAGCTCGCGCCGCTGTTCGGTATCTCGCCCGCCACGGTCTGCCGGGTCATCCAGCGGCTCCGGCCGCTGCCGGCGCTCGAACGGGCTCCGCGGCCGGTCGCGGACACCGACCGGTTGTGGAGCGTGGACGGCACCCTGATCCCGGCCCGCGACCGCAAGGCCGGCGCCTCGTCCCGCA
>NZ_JBITXP010000006.1:340245-385464 GCF_044544765.1 Streptomyces sp. NPDC053513 | reverse complement strand
CGGGTTCAGGCGCGGGACGCGGAGGCGCCGCTGAAGGGCGCCGTCCCGTGTGCCCACCCGTCCCGCCCCAGCGGGACGACTGCCCACACGGCGGGTGGGCGGGGGCACCGCCCCGACGGCGCGCGCCCCCACGGGCAGGGGCGCCGTCCCGCAAGGCGCGGGCTCGCACGGAGGTGGGCGGGGGCGTCGTCCCGTAGGGTGTGCGGCCCGCACCGGAGGCGGCGGAAGCGCACCGCTCCCGTGTGGGCGGGGCGTCAGGGGCGGCCGCGCAGGGCCGCCGCATAGGCCTCGTCCGGGTCGAGGCGGCGAAGCTCCTCCGCGATCAGCTCCGCCGTGGACCGGACCTTCAGCGCCAGGACCCTGCTGGGCTGTCCGGGGATGGCGAGGTGCGCGACCGGCCCCTCGGGCCGGTCGATGCGGATCTCGCCGTCGGCGGTGCCCATGCGGACGGCCGTGACGACGGGCCCGTCGGTGACGACCCGGTCGACGGGCACGCCGAGCCGGACCTCGAACCAGCGGGCCAGGAGTTCGGCGCTGGGGTTCTCCGCCTCGCTCTCGACGGCGGCGGAGGTGACGGTGAGCGGCGCCTGGTCGAGGGCGGCGGCCAGCATCGAACGCCACGGGGTGAGCCGGGTCCAGGCGAGGTCGGTGTCGCCGGGGGCGTACGAGGCGGCGCGCTTCTCCAGGGCGGTGAGGGGGTCCTCGACGGCGTACATGTCGGTGATCCTGCGCTGCGCGAGCGAGCCCAGCGGGTCCTGGGAGGGCACTTCGGGGGCGTCGACGGGCCACCAGACGACGACGGGCGCGTCCGGCAGGAGCAGCGGCAGGACCACGGAGTCGGCGCGGGCGCCGACTTCGCCGTACAGCCGGAGCAGGACCGTCTCGCCCGATCCGGCGTCGGAGCCGAGCCTGACCTCGGCGTCGAGGCGCGTCACGTACCGCTCGCGAGGGGTGCGGGCGTGGCGCTTGATGACGACGAGGGTGCGGGAGGGGTGTTCCCGCGAGGCCTCGTTCGCCGCCTTGACGGAGTCGTACGCGTTCTCCTCGTCGGTGACGACGACGAGGGTGAGCACGGCGCCGACGGCGGGTGTGCCGACGGCCCTGCGGCCCTGCAGGATCGCTTTGTTGATCTTGCTGGAGTCGGTGTCCGTCAGATCGATCTTCATGTGCGGCGCCCGTCCCTTCCTTCTGCGGCGAGCCTAACCCTCCCGCGCGGCGGACGCGTGCGGGTCCCCTGAGGACGTCCCCTAGGCCTGCTCGGATTCCGCTTCCGGGGCGGAATCCGCGCCCGAGTCCGTGTCGGGGGACGCCTGTTCCGCGGCGCGGCGGCCGACGACGGCCGCGGCCGCGACGGCCGTGCCGAGGAAGGCGGCGGCCACCACCCAGGGGCGGTCGAGGACGTGTCCGGTGGCGTGGTCCAGGGAGTAGCGTCCGGCGCCGGCGATGCCGATCCCTGCGGCCGTGAAGCCGAGGAAGGCCGGGTACTCGTAGCCTCCGCCCTGGGCGAAGAAGCCGGCGGGGGCGTGGACGGCGACGGCTCCGGCCATGGCACCCGCCGCGGCGGCGCCGGCGGCCGGGGTGGCGAGGCCGAGCGCGAGGAGGACGCCGCCGCCGGCCTCGCCGAGGCCGGCGGCGATCGCGCTCTCGCGGCCCGGGTTGAAGCCCATGGCCTCCATCGCCTTGGTGGTGCCTTCGAGGCCGCCGCCGCCGAACCAGCCGAGGAGCTTCTGCGTGCCGTGCGCGGCGAGCACGGCACCGGTGCCGAGTCTCAGCACCAGCAGTCCGAGATCGCGTCGATTGAGGTGGCCCATGGGGTTCTCCAGGTGCGGGAGGCGGACGCGTACGCCCCCACCTTCGTCCCGATCGCCCTCCTTCGCCCTCCGGGACCCACTCGGAATGGGCCACTTGAGTCATGTTTTGCGGCCTTTACTCCCTCTTGCTTGACTGGGTGGGCTTTCGTCCCCGAGGGAAGTGGGTACGCATGTCCGCCGAGTCCACCGAGTCCGCAGCCCTGCGGGAGAAGGTCCGGGCGCTGATGCCCCGGGCGAAGGAGGACCTGACCGCTCTGGTGGCGATGCGTTCCGTCGCCGACCCGCGCCAGTTTCCGCCCGAGGAGTGCGCGAAGACCGCCGACTTCCTCGTGCGGGCCTTCACGGAGGCCGGGCTCCGGGACATGCGCCGGGTGACGACCCCGGACGGCACGGACGCGGTGGTGGGGCACGCGCCGGGCCCCGAGGGGGCGCCGACGGTGCTGCTCTACTGCCACTACGACGTGCAGCCGCCCCTCGACGACGCCGCCTGGCGGACCCCGCCCTTCGAGCTCACGGAGCGCGACGGGCGCTGGTACGGACGCGGCGCCGCCGACTGCAAGGGCAACATCGTGATGCACCTGACGGCGCTGCGCGCCCTCGGCGGGCCCGAGGGCCGGGGCTTCCCGGTGAACGTCAAGTTCGTGGCGGAGGGTTCGGAGGAGCAGGGGACGGGCGGCCTGGAGCGGCTCGTGCCGCTGCGTCCCGAACTGTTCGCCGCCGACGCCCTGTTGGTCTGCGACACCGGAAACTTCTCGCTCGGCCTGCCCACCGCCACCACCTCGCTGCGCGGGCTCACCAACGTCGTCGTGACCGTCTCCACCCTCAGGGGCGAGATGCACTCCGGCATGTTCGGCGGCCCGGCACCCGACGCCCTCGCCGCGCTCGTACGGATCCTCGACAGCCTCCGCGACGAGCACGGCAACACCACGATCAAGGGACTGCCCGGCGACGGCGTCTGGGACGGGGTGGACTACCCGGTCGAGCAGTTCCGTGCCGATGCGGGCGTACTGGACGGGGTGTCCCTCGTCGGGACGGGCTCGGTCGCCGACGAACTGTGGGCCCGGCCCGCCGTCACCGTCCTCGGCATCGACTGTCCGCCGGTGGTGGGCTCCTCGGCCGCGATCCAGGCGAAGGTACGGGCCAGGGTCAGCCTGCGGGTGCCGCCGGGGGTCGACGCGGACGACGCCCTGCGCGCCCTGACGGACCATCTGACCTCGGCCGCCCCGTGGGGCGCCCGGGTGGAGGTGGAGGCGGAGAGCGCCGGGCAGCCCTTCCGGGCGCACACCGACGGCCCCGCCTACCGGGCCCTGGGGGCGGCGCTCCGCGAGGCGTACGGGAAGGACATGGTCCAGTCGGGGCAGGGCGGCTCGATCCCGCTGTGCAACGTGCTCGCCGCGCAGTTCCCGGCGGCGGAGATCGCCCTCATCGGCGTCGAGGAGCCGGGCTGCCTCATCCACGCGCCGAACGAGAGCGTGGACCCTTCCGAGATCGAGCACATGGCGCTGGCCGAAGCCCTCTTCCTGAGCTCCTACGCCACTCCCCTCTGACCCCGCCGTCACCCGCAACGAAAGGACCGGTGCGGTTCCATGACACAGACTCATGACAGTCCGTACGGCCGCTCCGCACGAGGGGACGGGCCACTCGGCCCCCTGGGGCTCCTCGCGGGCTTCGCCTGGCAGGCCCTGCTCGTCGCCGGCCTCGTCTCGCTGATCCTCGGCGTCATGGTGCTGGCCTGGCCCGAGGCCACCCTGCGGGTGGTGGGGGTGCTCTTCGGTCTGTACCTGCTGCTCAGCGGTGTGGTGCAACTGGTCGCCGCCTTCGGCACGCACACCACCACCGCACTGCGGGTCATGGCCTTCATCAGCGGCGCGATCTCGATCCTGCTCGGCCTGTTCTGCTTCCGGGGCGCCACGCAGTCGACCCTGCTGCTCGCGTTGTGGATCGGGATCGGCTGGCTGTTCCGGGGCATCACCCAGACCGTGGCGGCGGCCTCCGACCCGGCGGTGCCGGCGCGCGGCTGGCAGGTCTTCCTCGGCGTCGTCAGCGCGCTCGCCGGAGTCGTGCTGATCGTGTCCCCGCTGGAGTCGGCGACGGTGCTCACTCTCCTCGGCGGCATCTGGCTCATCGCCGTCGGCACGGCCGAGGTCGTCACGGCCTTCATGGTCCGCTCCCACGCCAAGGACCTTCCGCCAGGCGCCTAGGGAGGTCCGTCGGACCGGGGGCCCCGGCCGTGATCCGCCCGACGTGCCCCCGCGGGACTCGCCGCCTCCGTCCGTCTCCGTCCGCCGTCCGCCGTCCGCCCGAGCTCCGGGCGGGCGGCGGACTCCGTTCACCCGTGCGCTACATTTTGCCGGTCCTTGACCACCGATCCCCCGTGATCGCAACCTTCGGAGCCGGCACTTCATGAGCGACATCGTCAACGGCCTCGGCCGGGCCGGCGCCTACGGCGCCCTCGGCGTGGTCCTGCTGATCCTCGGCATCGTGCTCGTGGACCTGCTGACCCCCGGAAAGCTCGGGCGCCAGATCTGGGAGGACCGCAACCGCAACGCCGCGATCCTGCTGAGCTCGGCTCTCCTCGGGATCGGCGGCATCGTCTTCACCTCGATCTGGACGACGTACGACCACTTCGGCAAGGGCCTCGTCTCCACCGCCGCGTTCGGCCTCCTCGGCCTGGTGATGATGGGCGTGGCCTTCCTCGTCGTCGACCTGGTCACACCGGGGAAGCTCGGCGCCACGCTCGTCGACCCCGAGCCGCACCCGGCGGTCTGGGTGACGGCCTCCTGCAACATCGCGGTCTCGGCGATCGTCTCCGCCTCGATCGCCTGACGGCTGGGGCTCACCGGGCCATGGGCTCCACCTCCAGGAAGCGGCGGCCGCGCGGCCCCTTGTAGAGGAGCGCCTCCCAGCCGAGCCGCGCCAGGACCGGCACGCAGCCGCCCAGCGCCTCCGCCTCCTCCTGGGCGGCGCCCGCCCCCGACGGCCCCAGCCACTCCACCACCGCCGTGCCGGGCCGCTCCCCCGCCCTGACGCGGTATCCGGTGGAGAGGCGGGACCCGGCGGCGTCCACGGCCGAGGGCGTGATCCCGCCGGCCTCCAGGGCGAGGGCCACCGCGCGGACCGGCCTCCGGCGCTCCCAGTCCGCGGGCACGGCCCTCGGGTCGCCGCCCTCGCGCAGGGTCAGCCGTCTGATCTGGAGCAGTCCGTCGACGGCCGCGCGGATCTCCCTGGAGCGCTGCTCGGCCTCGGCCGGGGGCAGCGGCGGCCCGTCGCCCGTGGCCGCCTCGAACACGCCCGAGCCGCCCCCTCCGCCGACGGTCACAGGAGCCGCCGGATGTCGCCGCGCACGCGGTAGAAGCCGCCCGCGGCCGGGTGCAGGGCGTCCACCACGTACCGCGCGCCGGGCTCGCGGATCGCCCGCGGGAACTGCACGTTCCACCCGGTCTCGTACCCCTGCGAGACGACCCGCACCCTGGTCCGGCCCGACTCGGTCACGCACTCCACGACCACCGAGCCCGCCGGCGCGTCGCTGACGGCGGTCACGGCGGTCGCGGTCGTGGCCGGCTCGTACACCGGCAGGGCGGCGGCGAGCTTGACGTCCCGCGCGACCGGGACCGTGCCCTGCTGGGCCGCCTCGATCGCGGCCTCGCTCGCGTCCACGCAGACCAGCGAACCGTCCGTCGTCACCAGGTAGAGCCGCTCGTCCCGGTACTGCATGGAGAGCGCCGAACCGCCGCCCGTGCCCAGCTTCCACAGGCGGGTGCCGTCCTCCGCGAAGCAGTAGACGGAGGAGGCCGAGTCGGCCGCGAAGACGAACCGGCCGCCGGGCGAGGTGGCGCAGGAGTAGACCGGGCTGTCGCAGGAGTACACCGCCTCCACGCGTCCGTCCTTCTTCGCGAGCCGCTGCACCTTCCTGCGGCCCGTTCCCGCGTAGACCGCGGTGTCCTCCTGCCAGCCGAAGAGGACCGCGCCGTCGGTGGCCGTGTGCCACAGCTCGCCGCCGCCGTCCGGCGCGTGGGCCGCGACGCCCCGCGTGTCCCCGTAGTAGACGGCGTCGCCGTCGGCGCGGACCATCCAGGCGTGCTCGCCCTGGCCGCCGCGCGCCCACTGGTGCTCGTCCTCGTGGTCGATGACGGTGAGCCGGCCGGAGCGGTCGGCGACGTGCAGGACGCCCTCGTGGATGTCGAGCCAGAAGATGTCGACGTCGGTGGCGATGTCGTAGGCGGCGAAGGGGAGCTTGGACGAGAGGTCGTACACCTTGCCGTCGTCGCAGCCCGCGTAGATCCAGAAGTCGTCGGCGACCAGGCACTTGACGCCGTCCGGCAGGCTGAAGCGAGCCTGCACCTCGCCGCCGCGGTCGAGGGTGAAGACGTCACCCGCCTGGTTGCCCACCCAGCAGCGCTCCTCGTCGACGTGGATGCCGAAGGCGGCCGAGCCGGTGCGGAAGCGCCACAGGACGGGGGCGACGGCCCGCGCGGTGGAGGGCGCGGAGGTGACCTCGCGGCGCGTCACGGGGCGCGCGGCGCGCTGTCCGCGGACGGCCGGGGCGTATCCCTTGCGGACCTTCTCGCCGATCTTCTTCGCCGCCGCGGCCTGCGCCTTCGCCGCCGTCGGGAACGTGGACCGCTGGGTCTGCCCGTCCGAGCCGATCCGGCCGTAACGGACCGACACCGCGAGGTCCTCGACGGTCACTTCGTAGAACTTGTGGGCACCGCCGCCGTCCTGCGACAGCTCCAGATAGGTCGTCGTCATGGTGAGAACGGTAGGGGCCACCACTGACAACGGCCCGTCGTCGAGCCGTGGCCGAGGGACCGGCCGGTCGGCGTCGCCGTCTTCTCCGCCCGCAGCGGCGGCCCGGACCAGGGGTGAGGGCGGTCCGCCGCCGTCCGCCGGTTCTCCCCGATCGTGATCCGGGCCGGGAGCGGCCGGCGGCGCGGGGCCTACCGCGGCGCGTACGCCAGCGGGTCGGACAGGACGTCGTGGAGGACGAGGGCCGCCGCCCCGCGCGACGCGTCGGTGGTGGCGGACGCCGGGCGGAGGCGTTCCGTGTCCGGGGTCCAGAGGCCGGAGACGACCCGGGTGGCGAGTTCCCCGGCGACGGCGGGGGCCAGCCAGGGCATCAGCCGCGGGTAGATGCCGCCCAGGACGACGGCCTCGGGGTCGAGGAGGTTGACGGCTCCCGACAGGGCGCGGCCGAGCATCCGGCCGGCGTCGGCGAGGGCGGCGAGGGCGGACGGTTCCCCGGTCCCGGCGCGGCGGGCGAGGTCCGGGACGTCGGTGGCGCCCGCCGCGGCGAGGAGGGCGGCCTGTCCCGCGTACTGCTCCAGGCAGCCGCGTGAGCCGCAGCGGCAGCGCGGGCCTTCGGCGTCGACGACGAGGTGTCCGATCTCGCCGGCGAAGCCGTGGGCTCCGCGCAGGAGTTCGCCGTGGACGACGACCGCGCCGCCGACGCCGATCTCCCCCGTCAGGTGGAGGAAGGTGCGGAGGTCTCCGAGCTCGCCGGACCACAGCTCGGCGAGGGCCGCCATGTTGGCCTCGTTGTCGGAGGCGACGGGGAGGCCGGCGGTGCCGGGGCGCAGGGCGGCGAGCGCCTCGGCGAAGAGGGCCTCGGCGGGGACCTCGTTCCAGCCGAGGTTGGGGGCCTGCCGGACGGTCCCGCCGGAGACGAGTCCGGGGAGGGCGAGTCCGGCGCCCGCCGGGGCGAGGTGCCGTTCGGCCGCGGCGTCCAGGGCGTCCGCGGCGATGCGGGCGGCGCGGGCGAGGACGTCGGCGGCCGTGGCGTCCCGGTTGTCGAGGTGCTCGGTGCGGCGGACGCGGTCGGTGCCGGTCAGGTCGACGACGCGGACCGTGACGTAGTCGACGTTGATCTCGACGCCGAGGCCGGCGGGGCCGGTGTCGGCCGGTTTGAGCACGGTTCCCGGCCGTCCCGCCTGCCCGCTGAAGGTCTTGCCCGACTCGACGAGGAGGCCGAGGTCGAGGAGTTGCTCGACGAGGGAGGAGACGGCGGGCCGGGTGAGCCCGACGCGGGCGGCGACGGCCGCGCGGGTCGTCTCGCCGGCCTCGTGGACGGTCCGCAGGACGAGGCTCAGGTTGTGCCGGCGCACTCCCGACTTGTCGGCCTTGGGTTCCGGGGGCTGGTTCATGGTGAGCGAGAGCCTAGTCGTCCCTTTCGCCCGCACGAAAACGGTTCGGTGACCGAACTCTTCTGCGTTAGGCTCCGCCCATGACGCTTCCGCGCGACTACCGCGGTCAGACCTGTGCCCTCGCCCGCTCGATGGAGATCGTCGGCGAGCGCTGGACACTGCTGATCCTGCGCGACGCCTTCTACGGGGTCCGCAGGTTCGGCGAGTTCGCCGCGCACCTGGGCGTCCCCCGGGCCGTCCTCACCGACCGGCTCGCCGCCCTCACCGAGGCGGGCGTCCTGGCGCGCCGCCCCGGGACGGGCACGGGCCGCCGCGAGGTCTACGGGCTCACGCCCAAGGGCGTCGCGCTCTGGCCGGCCGTCCGGGCGCTCACCGCCTGGGGCGAGGAGTTCTACGCGGCGGAGGGCGGCCCGCGCCGCGTCTTCCTGCACGCGCGGGACGAGGCGCCGCTCGAAGCGGACGGGCGCTGCACCGACTGCGGCGCGACCGTGCCCGTCCAGGACGTCCTGGTCGCCCCCGGCCCGGGGCTCGCCGCCCCGGGCCCGGACGACGACCCGGTGACGGCGGCGCTCGCCCGCCCGCACCGGCTGCTCACCCCGCTGTTCGTCACCGCGCCCCAGGGGCGCCTCACGAAGGGTTCGTCCCGATGAAGATCCTGGTCGTCGGCGCCGGTGCCACCGGTGGCTACTTCGGTGCCCTGCTCGCCCGTGCCGGCGAGGACGTCACCTTCCTGGTCCGCCCGGCCCGGGCGGCCGCGCTGCGCGAGCGCGGGCTGCGGGTCGTGGGCCGGGAGGAGGAGTGGAGGGTGGAGCCCCGACTCGTCACGGCCGACGAGCTGCGCGAGCCGTACGACCTCGTCCTGCTGTCGGTGAAGTCCACCGGGCTCGACCGGGCGATCGAGGACGTCGCTCCGGCCGTCGGGCCGGACACGGCGGTCGTACCGCTCCTCAACGGCCTCGCCCACGTGGACGCGCTCAACGCCCGTTTCGGCGCGTCGGCCGTCCTCGGCGGCGTGGCCAAGGTGGTGACCGTCCTGGACGACTCGGGCGACATCAGGCGGCTCGCACCGCTGGCCCATCTGGCCTTCGGGGAGCAGGACGGGACGGTCTCCGCGCGCGTGGAGCGGATCCGGAAGGTCCTCGACGGGGCGGGGATCGACGCGCCGGTGCCGGCCGACGTCCTCACGGCGATGTGGCACAAGTGGGTGTTCATCACCACGTTCGGCGCGGTGACGAGCCTGATGCGCGGCACGGTCGGCGAGGTGTACGACGCGCCGGGCGGCCCCGCCCTCGGCCCGGCGCTGCTCGACGAGGCCGCCGCGGTCGCCGCCGCGGCCGGGCACCCCGTACCGGAGGAGGAGCGGGCGGCGACGCTCGCCGTGGTGTCCGCGTCGGGTTCGCCGATGGTGCCGTCGCTCTACCGCGATCTGGCGGCGGGCCGCCCGACCGAGGTCGAGCACCTCTTCGGCGATCTGACCGCCCGGGCCCGCGCCCTCGGCGTGGCGACCCCGCTGCTCGACCTGGCGACCCTGCACCTGCGCGTCCACCAGCACCGGGTCACGGCTGCCGCGGGGGCCTGACGGAAGGATGCCGTCTCCCCCGCGCGGGGGAGACGGCACGGCCGCCGGGGCGATGCCGGGACGGCGGGCACGGCGGCAGTGTGGACGGCATGATGAAGCTCAAGGCCCTGCCGGACGTGCCCCGTTGGGCCGCCGTCGCCGCCCACGCCGTGCCACTGCTCGTCCTGCCGTCGGGCCTCTGGCGGGTCGCCCTGACGTTCGGCGCGCCGGTGGCCCGGGTCGACGACCCGAGCCTCGGTCTGGCCGTCTACCAGCTCGGTCTCACCGTCCTCGCCGAGCTGCTCGCCTTCCTGACGCTGGGTCTGGTGCGCGAGTGGGGCGAGGTGTTCCCCCGCCGGCTGCCGTTCCTCGGCGGGCGGCCGGTCGGCGCCCGGGGCGCGACCTTCGCCGCGCTGGCCGGGGCGTGCGGACTCGCCGCCCTCACCTGCTGGTTCGTGTACGTGGCGTACGCGGGCATCGGCCCGGCCTCCCCCGACAACCTCACGCTGAGCCCGTTCCAGCAGACCCTGCTCCACGCCTGCTACCTCCCGCTCGTGGCCTGGGCCCCGCTGCTCGCGGCGGTGGCGATCGCGTACCACCGCCGTCGCCGTCTCACGCCCACACGACCTTGACCACGGCGTGGCCCGACGAGGCGGCCCGCGCGTAGAAGCTCCGGAGCGACTCGTGGTGTCCGAGGTACTCCTCCTTGGCGAGCGCCTCCTGCGGGCCGCCGCCACCGAGCCTCCCGCCGGCGACGTTCCAGAGCGCGCCGAAGGAGACGGCCGTCAGGAAGTCCGCCGCCCGTGCCACCTCGGGCGGGTCCATGAAGATCATGGGCGGGTCGTGGAGGTCGGCGCCCGCGCCGTGGGCCACGGGACGGCCGCCGTGGACCGGCAGCGTCCAGGGCTCGCCGGCGCCTCTGCCGACGAGGTCGGCCGCCGCCGCGTAGAGGTCGTCGACGAAGTGCCAGACCTTCGGAATCGAGGTGGCGATGCCCGCCGCGCACTCGTCGGCGTGGTCGTCCCAGGCCTTCGCCAGGTACGCCGCGAGCCAGGTGTGGTCCTCCTGGATCCCGGATGCCGCGACGGCGCGGAAATGGACGTGGATGCTCACCGCTGCACATCCCCTGCTCCGGCGGCCCGGTGGTCGGGCCGAACGGCCCGACCCTATGCGGCGCCACCGACAACGGGAGGCCCCGCCCGACGGCGGGGCGGGCCCGGACCCGCCGGGCGGACCCGACCCGCCCGGGCGGTCCCGACCCACCGGGCGGGGGCGGGCGCCTCGCCGTGATGGTCAGTGCCGCAGGCCGAGGACGACCATGCGCATCGTGTCCTGTCCGGCGTGCGTGAGGAACACGCCCGCGCCCTTGGCCATGGCGGTCGGCGTCGTGGTCGTCTCCGACAGGGGCTCGGCGGCGCCGGTGGCCGCGGAGACGGAGACCGGGATCCGCGGGGCGTCCTCCCCGGCGATGCCGTAGGCGGTGCCGTCGTCGCCGACGGAGGAGAGGATGATCTTCTTGGCGTCCTCGCCCTGGTCGGCGCACGTGCCCTTGCCCGTCTGCAGGTCGAAGACGTTGCCGCCCTTGACCAGATAGCGCCCGCTGGGGGAGAGCGCGGGCGGAACGTCGTCCCGGTCCGTCACCTCGGGGACGCCGGCGGCGTACGAGGTGCTCGCGGTCTCGCACGGGGCGGTGGCCCGGACCCTTCCGGTCGCCAGGTCGTGCACGGCGGAGATCTCCTCGCTCACCGTGACGGCGGAGCTCTCCTTCCTCCCCTTGCCCCACCCGGCGATCAGGAGGTCGCCGGCGGCGCCGACGATGTGGCCGTTGGGGACCCGCTCCACGGAGTTCACGACCGGTTCGAACTCGACGACCGCCTCGACGCCCGGCGGAACCGCCTTCGCGCTGTCCCAGCCGCCGTCGACGCCGAACCCGCCTTGCCCTGAGCCCTCGTGCCTGTTGTTGGTCACCAGTCCGTCCCGGCCGGGGAACACCATGTGGTAGTCGCCGTCCACCGGCTGCCCGCCGATCCTGACCTTGGCGTCGCCGTTGTCGGTGACCTTCCCGTCGGGCGAGATCAGGAAGTTGTCGGAGGAGGACCTGACGAGCAGGCCTCCCGGACCGGGAAACACGCTGACCTGGTTGTCGAACTCGCCGTCCGGCGCTTCGACGTCCCCGGAGCCGGCCGGCGCGACGTCCTTCCCGGACGCGTCGGCCGGGTAGAAGGCCGCGGAGACGGCCTGCCGGAAGTCATGGAGCTCGTCCTTCCGCTTCTCGCCGCGCGCCCACACGGCGAAGAACTCGCGTCCGCCGCCCGTGATCAGGGAGATGCGGGGGACCGCGAGCACCGAGGTGTGGTCCGCGCTCTGCTCCTCGGTGAGCTTCGGGGCCCGCCAGGGCTTTCCGGTCGACAGCAGCTTGCCGGACGCGGCCTCGCGGACGGTCAGGACGTAGCCCTGCTCCGTCCTGTCCAGATAGGCGACCGTGCCGCTCTTCGCCGAGACCGCGAAGGGGAAGGGCTGGCCCTCGGGCAGCCAGTCGGCCTTGACCTCCCACCCCTTGCCCGTGTCGAAGGCCTCGGGCGCCGTGATCTTGCTGGTGAGGGCGACGCCGGCCGTGCCGTCGGCTCCCCCGCCGGCGGCTCCGCCGCCCGGTGCGCCGTCGGCGCCGGACCCGCACGCCGACAGTGCGCCGATCAGTCCGCCCGCCAGCAGCACGGCCGTGGCCGTCTTGGCGATCCTCATCCTCAGCCCTTTCGGTGCACAGGGCGGTGAGGCGGTTCGGCCGTCTCCCCCCGGTGGACGGTGCGCATGCGAATGATCATGCAGGAATCAGAAGGTACAGCATTCCCGACGGGTCGCACGCGGCGTTCTCCCCCTCGTCTCGCCGCACGACGATCACGGGAGGGGTGCGCGGGTCGGACAGGGCTTCGCGCGTCAGCGCAGCAGCGTCGGTGTCGCCGCGGCGAGGACGGCCGCGATCCGGTTCCAGGTCTCCTCGTCGCGCGGGACCGGGGGCAGGAGCGCGCCCGTGCCCGTGCCCCAGGCGGTGGCCAGGGCGACGGGGTCGGAGCCGGTGACGGCGCTCGCGGCGAGGGCCGCGGCGCCGAGGGCGACGAGTTCGTCGGCGGCGGGGACGACCAGGGGGCGGCCGGAGAGTCGCCGGACGGTCTCCGTCCAGGCCCGACCGCGCGCACCGCCGCCGATGAGGCGCAGCGGGCGGTCCCGTACGCCGGGGGCGGCCGGGTCGAGGCCGCAGGCGGCGAGGAGTTCGTCGAGGGCGCGCAGCACGGTGAAGGCCGCGCCCTCGTAGGCGGCGCCGAGGACGGCCCGGGGGTCGGTGCCGTGCCGGAGGCCGGTGACGAGCCCGGCGGCGTGCGGGAGGTCGGGGGTGCGTTCGCCGTCGAGGTACGGGAGGACGACGACGTCGCCGCCGGGTGCGGCGTCCTCGCGGTCGAGGCCGAGGAGCGTGGCGAACCGGTCCACGGCGAGCGTGCAGTTGAGGGTGCAGCCGAGCGGGAGGTACGTGCCGTCGGTGGCGGCGAAGCCGGCGAGGCCGGGGGCGGCGGGGCGGGCGCGGGTCGCGGCGAAGACGGTGCCGGAGGTGCCGAGGCTGACGACGGGGTGGTCGAGCAGGCCCGCGCCGCCGAGCCCGAGTCCGACGGCGGCGGCCATGTTGTCGCCGGTCCCGGCGGCGACGGCGACCGTGCGGGGCAGGCCGAGCGCCTCGGCGGCGGCCGGGGTGAGGGTGCCGACGCGGGTGGCGCCGGAGGGGGCGACGGCCGGCAGCAGGGCCGGATCCAGGCCGACGAGGTCGAGGACGTCGGGGTCGTAGGCGCCGGTGGCGGTGCCGTACCAGCAGGTGCCGGAGGCGTCCCCGGGGTCGGTGACGGCGGTTCCGGAGAGGCGTTCGGTGAGGTGGTCGTGCGGGAGGCGGATGCCGGTCGTCGCGTCGGCGTGCTGCGGCTCGTGCTCGCGCAGCCACTGCCATTTGGCGGCGGTCACGGCGGCGACGGGGACCGATCCGGTCCGGTCCTGCCAGGACGCGGGGCCGCCGAGGCGGGTGGCGAGGGCGGCCGCCTGGGGCGCGGAGCGGGTGTCGTTCCAGAGCAGCGCGGGGCGGAGGGGGCGGCCGTCGGGGCCGAGGGCGACGAGGCCGTGCTGCTGCCCGGCGACGGCGATGCCGGTGACGGAGGCCGCCGGGACGCCCGCCTCCCGCACCGCCGTACGGACGGCCGCGGCGAGGGCGGTCCACCACTCCTCGGGGTCGCTCTCGCGCGCCCCGGCGGAGCCGGTGACGGTGTGCGGGGCGCGGCCGAGGGCGAGGAGTTCGCCGGTGTCGGCGTCGACGGCGGCGGCCTTGGCGGACTGCGTGGAGCTGTCCACGCCGATCACGACGGAGCGGCTCGCGGGCATGTCCGTACCTCGTCTCTCAGCTCGTGGGGGCTGGCGCAGGACCGGCCCCGTCCCGTATTAGTTATCTCAGAAAACAAATCCGGTCGCCAGTAGCAGGGCGCCAGGAGCAGGGAGACGCCATGACGAGCTTTTCGCCCACCCCCGAGGACCGCTTCACCTTCGGTCTGTGGACCGTCGGCTGGCAGGGCCGCGACCCCTTCGGCGAGGCGACCCGCCCCGCCCTCGACCCCGTGGAGGCCGTCGAGCGGCTCGCCGCCCTCGGCGCGTACGGCATCACCTTCCACGACGACGACCTGATCCCCTTCGGGACGCCGGACGCCGGGCGCGAGGCGATCGTCAAGCGCTTCCGGGACGCCCTGGACCGCACCGGGCTCGCGGTGCCCATGGCGACCACGAACCTCTTCGCCCATCCCGTCTTCAAGGACGGCGCCTTCACCGCCAACGACCGGGACGTGCGCCGGTTCGCCCTGCGCAAGACCCTCCGCAACATCGACCTGGCCGTCGAGCTCGGCGCCACCACCTACGTCGCCTGGGGCGGCCGGGAGGGCGCCGAGTCCGGCGCCGCGAAGGACGTCCGGGTCGCGCTCGACCGGATGAAGGAGGCCTTCGACCTGCTCGGCCAGTACGTCACCGAGCAGGGCTACGACCTGCGCTTCGCGATCGAGCCCAAGCCGAACGAGCCGCGCGGCGACATCCTGCTGCCCACGATCGGGCACGCCCTCGCCTTCATCGAGCGCCTGGAGCGCCCCGAGCTCGTCGGCGTGAACCCGGAGACCGGCCACGAGCAGATGGCCGGGCTCAACTTCCCGCACGGCATCGCGCAGGCGCTGTGGGCGGGCAAGCTGTTCCACATCGATCTGAACGGCCAGTCGGGCATCAAGTACGACCAGGACTTCCGCTTCGGCGCGGGCGACCTGCGGCAGGCGTTCTGGCTGGTGGACCTGCTGGAGACGGCCGGTTACACGGGCCCGCGCCACTTCGACTTCAAGCCGGTCCGCACCGACGGCTTCGACGGGGTGTGGGAGTCCGCGAAGAACTGCATGCGGAACTACCTGATCCTCAAGGACCGCGCGGCGGCCTTCCGCGCCGACCCGGAGGTCGTGGCGGCCCTCGCCGCCTCCCGGCTGCCCGAGCTGGCCGTCCCCACAGCCGCCGACGGCCTCGCGGCGCTGCTGGCCGACCCCACGGCGTACGAGACGTTCGACCCGGACGCGGCCGCGGAGCGCTCGATGGCCTTCGAGCACCTGGACCAGCTGGCCCTGGAGCACCTGCTCGGCGTGCGCTGAGCCGTCTGCCGGGCGGCCCTGCGACACTACGTACCGCAGGGCGACGGCACCGCCTGGGACGGGGCCGCCGCCCGACCCGGACCGTCCCCGAGGAACCAGTGATGCGTGTCGCCCTCTTCGTCACCTGTGTCAACGACGCCGTCTTCCCGTCGACGGGCGTGGCCACCGTCCGGCTCCTCGAACGGCTCGGCGTGGCGGTCGACTTCCCGGCGGCCCAGTCCTGCTGCGGGCAGCCGCAGTTCAACACGGGCTACCGCGCGGAGACCGCACCGCTCGTACGGCGCACGGTGCGGGCCTTCGAGGGCTACGACCACGTGGTGACCCCGTCGGGTTCGTGCGCGGCGATGGTGCGGCGCCACTACGGGCGGTTCGGAGCGGAGGCGGCGGCCCTGGTGCCGCGCGTGCACGAGCTGACGGAGTTCCTGGTGGACGTGCTCGGCGTGACGGACGTCGGTGCGTACTTCCCGCACCGGGTGACGTACCACCCGTCCTGCCACGGCCTGCGGCTCCTCGGGCTCGGGGACCGGCCGCGCCGGCTCCTGGAGGCGGTGAAGGGCCTGGAGCTCGTGGAGCTGCCGGGCGCGGAGGAGTGCTGCGGTTTCGGCGGCACGTTCGCGGTGAAGAACCCGGACGTCTCGGCGGCGATGGGCGCCGACAAGATCACGAACGCGCTGTCCACGGGCGCGGAGGTCCTGTGCGGCGCGGACAACTCCTGTCTGCTGCACGTGGGCGGCATGCTGAGGCGCCGGGAGGCGCCGCTGCGGGCGCTGCACCTGGCGGAGATCCTGGCGAGCACGGAAGAGGAGCCCTGGAAGTGAAGGACAAGGAGGTGCGCGCGTCAGCGCTCGCCGAGGGGCGGCGGTCGGGTGACGGGCGGGCTTTCCTGGGGATGCCGGCCTTCCCGGAGGCCGCGCGGTCGGCCGTCGGGAACCCGACGCTGCGCGCCAACCTGCGGCACGCGACCCACACCATCCGGGACAAGCGGGCGCGGGCGGTGGCCGAGCTGGACGACTGGGCCGCGCTCCGCGAGGCCGGAAAGCGGATCAAGGACCAGACGCTCCGTCACCTCGACGCCCATCTCCTCCGGTTGGAGGAGTCGGTGACGGCGGCGGGCGGCACGGTGCACTGGGCGGCGGACGCGGCCGAGGCCAACCGGATCGTCGCGGACCTCGTGAAGGCCACCGGCGAGACCGAGGTCGTCAAGGTCAAGTCCATGGCCACGCAGGAGATCGGACTCAACGAACACCTGGAGGCCGAAGGCGTCCGGGCCTACGAGACCGACCTGGCCGAGCTGATCGTCCAGCTCGGCGAGGACCGGCCCTCGCACATCCTCGTCCCCGCCATCCACCGCAACCGGAGCGAGATCCGCGACATCTTCCGCACGGAGATGGGCCGTTGGGGCCGTCCGGCACCGGAGGGGATGAGCGACACCCCGGCCGACCTGGCGGAGGCGGCCCGGCTGCACCTGCGGGAGAAGTTCCTGCGGGCGAAGGTCGGGATCTCCGGGGCGAACTTCATGGTCGCCGAGACCGGCACCCTCGTCGTCGTCGAGTCCGAGGGCAACGGCCGCATGTGCCTGACCCTCCCCGAGACCCTGATCTCGGTCGTCGGCATCGAGAAGGTGGTGCCGACCTGGCAGGACCTGGAGGTCTTCCTCCAGACGCTCCCCCGCTCCTCGACGGCCGAGCGGATGAACCCGTACACGAGCATGTGGACCGGCACCACCGACGGCGACGGACCGAGCACCTTCCACCTCGTCCTCCTCGACAACGGCCGCACCGACGCCCTCGCGGACGAGGTGGGGCGCCAGGCGCTGCGCTGCATCCGCTGCTCGGCCTGCCTCAACGTCTGCCCGGTGTACGAGCGGGCCGGCGGTCACGCGTACGGCTCGGTCTACCCCGGTCCGATCGGCGCGATCCTCACCCCGCAGCTGCGGGGCACCGCGAGCGAGGTCGACGCCTCGCTGCCGTACGCCTCCTCGCTGTGCGGCGCCTGCTACGACGTGTGCCCCGTCGCCATCGACATCCCCGAGGTCCTGGTGCACCTGCGGGAGAGGGTGGCCGGAGAGGGCGGCAGGGGGCACCGCCTGGAGCGGGCCGCGATCAAGGCGTCCACCTGGGTCCTGGACCACCCCGGCGCGCTCGCGGCGGGCGAACGGCTCGCGTCCGCGGCCCGGAAGGCGCTTCCGAAGCGGCTGCCGGGGCCGGGCGCCCGCCAGTGGACCGACCACCGCGACCTGCCCGAACTCCCGGCCGAGCCGTTCCGCGACTGGTGGAGGAAGAACCGCGCATGAGCCAGAACTCCCGCGAGCGGATCCTCGCCCGGATCCGGTCCGCCGTCGCGGACGCCCCCGAGGCCGCGCCCGTCGCCCGCGACTACCGGACCGCCCACACCTCGGACGACCCGGCCCGGCTCCTCGACCTGCTCCACGAGAACCTCGTCGACTACCGGGCCCACGTCCACCGCACGACGCCCGACGGCGTCGCCGCCCTGGTCGCCCGGCTGCTCGCGGAACGCGGCGCGCGCGAGGTCGTCGTGCCGCCCGGGCTGCCCGAGGAGTGGCTCGCCGCGACCGGGGCCGTGCGGCGGTTCGACGAGCCACGGCTGACCCCGTACGAACTGGACGGCGCCGACGCCGTGGTGACGGGGTGCGCGGTGGCGATCGCCGAGACCGGCACGATCGTCCTGGACGGCGGTCCGGGCCAGGGCCGCCGGGCGCTGACGCTCGTCCCCGACCTGCACCTCTGCGTCGTACGGGCCCCGGAGCAGGTCGTGGCCTCGGTGCCGCTCGCGCTCCCCCGGCTCGATCCGGGGCGTCCGCTGACCTGGATCTCCGGGCCGTCCGCGACGAGCGACATCGAACTGGACCGGGTGGAGGGCGTGCACGGGCCGCGCACCCTGGAGGTCCTCCTGGTGACCGGAGGCTGGCGGGCCGCTCCTCCGGCCGCCCCGCCACGCCGACTCGCGGCGTACGGGCTCCGTCGGCAGGATGACCGTCGCCGGGTCCTCGCCCGCGATCCGCGCCAGGAGCGTCTCGGTTCAGTCGCTCTCCGGTTCGGCGAGCAGGTCGTCGACGAGGGTGAGGCGCGTCTCGGGGAAGTACTCCGCGATCGCCTCGCGCATCATCGCCTCGCCCTCCGGGTCGGGGGTCCCGCACTTCTCCCGCGTCTCGCGGTCGGGCCAGCGGGCGTACGCCACCCAGGTGCCGTCGTCCGCCCGGTGGAGCCGGGAGCCGTAGCTGCCGCACTCCTGGTGGATCGCCATGGTCACCCGGTGCCAGCCGTCGGCGAGCAGCTGCTCCTTGCCCGGCCTCACCCGCCACCGGTACACCACCGCGAACATCTCTCCGCCCTCCCTCGTCCCGGCCGGCGGCCCGCGCCGCCCCCGGGAAGGAGGGAACTACACCGATCAGTTCACCGTCAAGACTGAACGGTTCAGACATGGGTCGGACACGGTGCGGACGCCGCTCCGCCCGGCCGCCCGTCGGGGCGGGCGGGCTCCGGTGGCGTCAGCCGGGGTGTGGGGTGGCGGGTGCCGTGACCTCGGGTGCGGTCCAGCTGTCCAGGACCCGGAGGGACCGGACGGTCTCGGAGCCGGGTTCGACGTTGTAGACGCACAGGGTCTGTTCCGCGTCGCCGGGGACCTGGAAGGACTCGTAGGAGAAGTGCAGGTCCCCGACGAGGGGGTGGTGGTAGCGCTTGGTGCCGTGGGTGCGGCGCAGCACCCGGTGGTCGTTCCACCAGTCGGTGAACTCGGCGCACTGGAGGGTGAGTTCGCCGACGAGGTCGGCGAGCTGCCGGTCGTGGGGGTAGCGGCCCGCCTCCAGCCGGAGGATGGCCACCGTCTCCGCGGCGATCCGTTCCCAGTCGCCCACGCGCTCGCGGGCCCGGGGGTCCAGGAGGTAGTAGCGCGCCAGGTTGCGGCGGGTGGCGGGCAGGGCGTCGAAGTCGGTGAGGACCGCCCTGGCGAGCCGGTTGGAGGCCAGCACGTCGGTGCGCCGGCCCAGGATGAAGGCCGGCACGTGGTCGAGGGTCTCCAGCATCAGGTGCAGGCCCGGCCGGACCCGCTGGGCCCTGGCCGGCGCGCGGCGCGCGGTCCGGGTCCCGGCGCCGGACCGCAGGAGGTCGGTGAGGTGCTCGCGTTCGGTCTCGTCCAGCCGCAGGGCGCCGGCGATCGCTTCCAGGACCTCGGTGGAGGGGTTGCCCGCCCGGCCCTGCTCCAGACGCGTGTAGTACTCGGTGCTGACGCCGGCCAGGCGGGCCGCCTCGTCCCTGCGCAGGCCGGGAACGCGGCGGACGCGCCCGTCGGAGGGCAGCCCGACCTCTTCCGGGGTGATGCGCGCGCGACGTGAGCGCAGGAAGCCGGAGATTTCCTTGGTGCGGTCCATGCCTCCAGTGTGAGCGCGTCAGCGGTGCCGTGTCCGCTCGAAGGTGGCCCTGCGAGTACCAGTTCGGGCAGGGCCAGTCGTGCCGTCCCGAGGGGGTCGTCCGGGTGGTGTGCTGGATGTGCGGCCGACAGAGCCGACCGCGATCTCACACTCTCCCGTTCCTCGGAAGGTACGCAGCATGTCCACGAACACCATGTCCCAGCCCCTGGCCGGTCGCGTCGCGGTCGTCACCGGCGCCTCCAGCGGCATCGGCGAGGCGTCCGCCGAACACCTGGCGTCCCTGGGTGCCCTCGTCGTCGTCCTGGCGCGGCGTGCCGACCGGCTGGCGGACCTCGTCGCCCGCATCGAGAAGGACGGCGGCAGCGCGGTGGCGATCGCCGCCGACGTGACCGACACCGCCGCTCTGCAGGCCGCCGCCGATCGGGTGGAGGCCGAGTTCGGCGGTGCCGATCTGCTCCTGAACAACGCCGGCGTCATGCTGCCCGCCCCGATCGAGGAGCTGGCGACGGGCCAGTGGAAGCAGCAGATCGACCTGAACATCACCGGTCTGATGAACGCGATCGGCGCGTTCACCCCGCAGCTGGTCAGGGCCGCCGCCGAACGCGGTGTGGCCGACCTGATCAACACCTCCTCGATCGCGGCGCAGAACATCTTCCCGAACTTCGCCGTCTACTCCGGCACGAAGGCGTACGTGACCCACCTCTCCCGTCACCTCCGGGCCGAGCTGGGCGCGAAGAAGGTGCGCGTCTCGGCGATCGAGCCGGGCATCGTCGGCACCGAGCTGCAGAGCCACGTCACGGACCAGGGCGCCCTGGACTGGCTGGCCGGCTCCAAGGAGACCATGGAGTGGCTCACGGCGCAGGACGTCGCGGAGACCGTCGGCTTCATCGCCGCGCTGCCGCCGCGGGTGAACCTCCAGCAGGTCACCATCATGCCGACCGGCCAGGCCGGCTGAGCAGCGGTTCACCGGTGCGGGCCCGCCGTCCACGCGGGCCCGCGCACCCGTGGGGCCCACCGGCGCGCGAGGAACGGCCGAATGCGGGGAGGACGAGCCGGACGGACCCGGTGACGCCTCGTCACGTCGCTCGTCACGTCGACGGAATTACGGTTGCGCAGCCGGTGGCAAGGGTTTAGAACGGCGCTGTCGCCCAGGAAGACGAGTCGTGAGGAGCTCCACGGTCCGGTCACCCGGTCCGAAGGGGTGGCCCTCGGGGGAGAAACACCGGATCGATGACCACGCTCTCGCTGCCCGTCAGCACCGAACGGCTCCTCCTGCGCCGGTTCACACCGGACGACCTCGACGACCTGTACGCGTATCAGGGCCTCCCCGACGTCGCCCGCTACCTCTACCGTCCGCCGCTCACCCGTGAACAGTGCGCGCAGCTCCTGGCGCGACGCACGGCCGGCACGGCGTGGGCCGAGGACGGCGACGCCCTGGCGGTCGCCGTCTGCCCGGCCGGCGAGGCGAAGGTCGTCGGCGAGGTCACCCTGAAGCTCGCGGGTGCGCGGACGCGCCAGGTCGAGATCGGCTGGTCCCTCAACCCGGCGTACGAAGGCCGGGGTTACGCGACCGAGGCGGCGCGTGCGACCGCCGGGTCGGCCTTCGCCGAGCTGGGCGCCCACCGGCTCTTCGCCCGCCTCGACGTCCTCAACACCGGGTCGGTGCGCGTGTGCGAGCGCCTCGGCATGCGCCGGGAGGCGCACCTCGTCGAGAACGACCTCGACGGCGAGCGCTGGGGCAGCGAGTACGTCTACGCGACGCTCGCCCGCGAGTGGAAGGCCGGTCGGACCTGACGAGGGGTCCGGTGTCGGGTCAGCGTGTCATCACCCGCGAGACCGCGGCGGTCGAAGGTCCCGGGCGCCGCGGCCCCGCGTCCGGCGGGCCGCCCCGGGCCTCACGGGCGGAGGAGGGGGAACTCGGCCCGCGCCCAGAGCTCCCGGGGAGCGGCGGGCACCTCGTGCTCGTCGTCCT
Source organism: Streptomyces sp. NPDC053513 (assembly GCF_044544765.1). Taxonomy (NCBI): domain Bacteria; kingdom Bacillati; phylum Actinomycetota; class Actinomycetes; order Kitasatosporales; family Streptomycetaceae; genus Streptomyces; species Streptomyces sp. NPDC053513. Next base: position 363,897 of record NZ_JBITXP010000006.1, on the reverse strand, counting down.
CGTCGGTCCGCCACACCTTCGCCTGCCCGGCGGCGGGGTCGTACGGCGGCCAGCCCGGGTCCCCGTCGGCGGCGAAGCCGGCCCAGGCGCCCACCATCCGGCGGGCCAGGTCGTGGTCGGCGGGGGTGGGGGCACCGCCGATGAGGAAGGTCGCGCACTCCTTGTCGACGTTGCCGAAGGCGAAGGGGACGTCCGCGCAGTGCCAGGCCCGCACAAGTCCGTGCGGGCCGGTGCGCCGCCGGTCGAAGTGGGACAGGAACGCCCGGCCGCCGCCCCGGACGTGCTGCTCGACGAGCCGGTGGGCGTACTCCCCGAAGAGGAGGTCGCCGAAGACGGCCAGGTAGACGTCGAGCACGGGGGCGTCGGGCAGCACGGCGCGATAGCCGTCCACCAGCCCGTCGGGGAGGCCGAAGTCCTGCGCGAACGCGGCCAGTTGCTCCTCGGTGGTGACCTCGGCGCTGCTGCCGACGGCGTCGAACAGCCGGTACTCCTCCGTGGTGTGGCAGACCAGGAGTTCCACCTCCCGGCCCGCACCGGCGGCCAGACCCGTGAGGGGGTCGACGGGCAGGACGTCTCCGTCGAGGACGGGGGCGTAGAGCGAGGGGTCGTAGTGGCGGGATCCGGAGGCGGGGTCGCGCCGGTACGCCTCGACGACCCGGTCGGCGGCGGCGAGCAGTGCCTGGGGAGTGGCGGCGGCGAGGCCCTCGGCGGTGGCCGGGCAACCGGCCGCGGCGGCGATCTCGCGGGTGGTCGCGGCGGCGATGTCCCGCGTGTAGTGGGGGCTGGCGGGGCTGTGGAGAACGGCGCGGTGGAACAGGCCGCGGGCCCGGTCCATCACCATGAGGCAGGCGACCGACGCGGCCCCGGAGGAGTGGCCCGCGACCGTGACGTCGCCGGGGTCGCCGCCGAACGCGGCGATGTTCTCCCGCACCCAGCGCAGGGCCGCGACCTGGTCGAGCAGCCCCCGGTTGTCGGGGAGGGCGGCCCCGTCGCCGGCCGGGACGTGGCCGAACCCCTCGAAGCCGATCCGGTGGTTGAGGGTGACCACGACCAGTCCGGCGCGGGCCAGGGCGTCGCCGTCGAAGTCGGGCTGGGCCGAGGAGCCGAAGGTGTAGGCGCCGCCGTGGATCCAGACCAGGACGGGCAGGGAGCCGCCGTCCGGGGCCGGGGTCCATAGGTTGACGGTGAGGACGTCCTCGTCGCCGGGCGACCACACGGGAGAGCCCGGCAGCTCCGCCGACTGCGGGGCGACGGGGCCGAAGGCCGTGCAGTCCCGTACTCCGGTCCAGGGGGCGGCCGGGGCGGGCTCCCGGAACCGGCGGGCGCCGAACGGCGGTGCGGCGTAGGGGATTCCGAGCACGGCGACGACGTCGGGGGACGACCGGAAGCCCCGTACCGCGCCGTTGTCCGTCGTGAAGATGTCCATGGACGCAGCTTGTCATCACGTCCCCGACCGGCACCAACACCAAGATCATGACGATTCACACGCCGTCGGTGTCAATGCCGGAAGGGGCGAGGTTGCCGACGATCCCGGCGGCGAGCCGGTCGAACTCGGCCTGCGGGCCGGTCGGGTCGAGGTTCCCGACGTCGTACGCGGCCACGGCGAGCTCGCCCGCGGTCTGCGCCCGGGTGGTCTCGGGGACGAGGGCGTTGTCGGTGAGGGCGCCGGGGGTGGCGGCCCGGATGCCGTGGCCGCCGAAGTCGTCATGGTCCAGCTGTCCCTCGACGTCCGCCGCCGACCCGACGCCTGCCGTACGCGACGGTGAGCACCCCCAGCAGGGGCCCCCACAGCACGAGCGGGGCGTAGCAGACGTAGAAGACGGCTGCCTCCCAACCGCCGCTCTCGCTCGGGACGTCGGAGGGCAGGGCGTCGCCCCGGATCGTGGTGCCCATGACCTGGGTGGTGAGGGCGAGGACGGTCCACAGGAGCGTGAGGGCCGTGGACCCGAGGGCGGCGGGGACGAGCACCGCGGCCGGAGGGATCCGGCGGCCGCGCAGGACCGGGACCCAGGCGGGGACGACCTCGCCCCACCGGGCGACGAGGCCGATCGCGGTGAACGCGACGGCCTCGGAGAAGAGCGAGAGGAAGACGACGTACGCCCGCTCGCCGATGCCGATCCCGGCGTCGAAGGCCGCCGGGAGGCGCCAGAGTCCGGCCGGGAGAACGGTGAACGGCACGGCGTACGCGAGGACACGGGTGCGGCGCGAGACGCCCGGGACGGGCTCGTGGGCGGCCCGCCAGACGGTGCGGAACCGGCCTGGAGCGGCCGGTGCCCGGTCTTCACTGCGAAAGGGCGTCTTCATCGCGGGGTCCTCGGTGCCGGGGGCCGGTGGTCGGCCCGTCACCGACGACGATCCCGCCCCCGGCCCGCCGGCGGATCCCCCACCGGACCGAACCCCCTCCGCCGCACGGGCGAGAGGGGGTCGACCGGGAGTCGCGGACGACCGGGCCCCTGGGGACCCGGTGCTCCGTGAGGGGCCCGGCGCCCCGTTGGGGGGCCCGGCGCCCCGTTCGGGGGGGCACAGCGCCTCCCCGAGGGGCCCGGTCGGTTCTCAGCTCAGGCGGGTGTCCGCGTAGACGTTCATCGCCCGCTGCTGGTACTCCGCGAGGCCGACGGCGATCCTGTCGAAGTTCTCGCGGAACCGCGGGTCCTCGGCGTAGGTCCGGGCCAGGCCCCGGTACGCCTCGGCGTTCGGGGTCCAGAAGCGGCTGACGACCGCGTGGTGGGCCTCCACCTCGGCCTGGACCGCCGGGTCGTCGACCGGCGTGCCGGCGGCCATGTGCTCGGCGAAGCGGACCATCTGGGCGGTGGCCTCGCGCTGCCACTGCTCGGTGGTCTCCGGGCTCATCCCTTCGACGACCTGCCGGGTCCGCTCGTACGCCTCCGGCCATCGCTCCCGCGCCTCGGCCTCGATGTCGGGGTCGGGCTGGAAGCCCTCGAAGAGGTTCTCGGGGCGGTTGATGCTCACCATGTCCTGGTCCTCGCTCTCCTGGAGTTCGGCGATGGTGCGGGCGACCGTGCGGGCCAGAGTGCCGAGCCGGTCCTGCTCCGCGAGCAGCCGGGCGTGGTGCTCGCGCAGGACGGTCACGCGGTCGGCCCCGCTGTCCAGGACCTCCCGGATCTCGCGCAGGCCGAGGTCCAGCTCCCGCATGAGCAGGATCTGCTGGAGGCGCAGCAGCTGGGGCTCCTCGTAGTACCGGTGCCCGTCGCCCGCGGTCCACGCGGGCGCCAGCAGGCCGATCTCGTCGTAGTGCCGCAGCGTCCGGGAGGTCACCCCGGACATCCGGGCCACCTCCGCGATCGACCAGGCCATGACGGTGTCCTTTCCTCGCCGGGGGCCGGTGTCTCCGGCCCCGTACGAAGACCGTAGGAGTTGCCGCTGCGTCAACCGCAAGTCGTTCAGGACCCGCCCCGGGGACCGAAGCCGCCCCGGAGGGTGGTGCGGCCGCCGTCGGAACCGGTGAGGAGGACGGTGTACGTGTCGGCCGAGGCGTCCCGTACGCCCTCGGCGTGGTCGTACTGGGCGGCGAAGGTGTGGGGGCCGGGCGGCACCGTACGACCCCGTTCGAGGGTCCACCGGTAGACCAGGGCGCGGGGCTCCTCGGTCACCGTGACGGTGAAGTCCTCGGCGGGCCGGGTGCGCCAGTGGCCGGTGCTCACGACACCGCCGGTCTGCGCGACCCTCAGCTCGACGGTGAGGCCGGCGAGCGGGGCCTCCGTCGTCACGGCGAGGTCGCTCTGCGCCCACCAGCGGTTGCCGCCGGGGTCGATCGTGCCGGCCGCCCGGGCCGTCGGGCCCGGCGCGGGCAGCACGGTGGCGGGCCCGGCGGGCCGGTCGCCCAGGGTGGTCGCCGCGAGGCCGCCGAGGCCGACGACCCCGGCGACGGCAGCGGCCACGGCGACCGCGACGGCCGACGGCCGACGGCGTCCGGACCACGGGCGCGGCGGTCGGCCGCGACGCCCGGCCGGGGCCGGCGCGGCCGTTCCCCGCTCCACCCGGGCGAGGATGCGGGCGCGGTCGGGCCGGTGCGCGAGCGCCGCCTCCCGCAGTTCGCGGCGGATCCGTGCCTCGTCCATCAGCGCCTTCCCGCGGCGAGTTCGGTGGCGGCCCTGTCGCCGAGCAGCCGCTGGAGTTCCGCCATGCCCTTGGCCGTCTGGCTCTTGACCGTGCCGACGGAGACGCCGAGCGCGAGGGCGGTGTCGCGTTCGGAGAGGTCGAAGGCGTGCCGGAGCACCACGCAGGCGCGCTTGCGGAAGGGCAGGGCGCGCAGGGCGGTGCGGACGTCGAGGACGGCGGGTACGTCCGGGTCCTCGGTGTGCTCCGGGCGCCGGTCCCAGAAGGCGGCGATCCGGCGCCGTTCGCGGACGGTGCCGCGGATGCGGGTGCGGACGAGGTTGGCGACGACGCCCCGGGCGTAGGCGGCGGGGTGGTCGGCGGCGCGGACGCGGTCCCAGCGGTTCCAGAGGGCGAGCATGGCGTCGGCGGCCACGTCGTCGGCGGCGTCGGTCTCGCCGGTCAGCAGGTGGGCGAGGCGCGCGAGTTCCGCGTAGTGGCGCTCGAAGAAGGCCCGGAACTCCGTCGCGCCGTCCTCGGATCCGGCGTCCTCCGTGATCACGAGGCCGCGGCGGTCGCCGGGTCCGTGCTCGCACGGGGCGTCGGTCGGGGCGCGATGCGCTCCCTGCCGCGCGGGGCCCGGCCCGACAGGCGCGCGACGGGCCGCTCGACGGCCGCCCGGCCCCTCTCCTGAACCGGTACGGAGACCGAGGTGAACGGCACGGAGGCGTGCACGGCGACCTGGTCGGGACGGAGGGAGACGACGGGCACGTCCTCGGGCACGGCACGTCCCTGGCGGCGCGGGAGGGCGAGGGCGTCGATGCCGTGCCGGACGCGCTCGCGGGTGGGGGCGGACAGGGAACGTCTGCCGCCGGGCACGCGGCGGACGGTGCCGGCCGAGAGCCCGGGGTGGCGGGCGGCGAGGGTGACCACGCGCGTGCTCCTGGACGGTTCCCGGTGTTCCGGGCGACAGCCCCCGTCGAGCCGCCCGCTTCGGCTCCCGACCCTAGGCGGCGGCCCGACGGGCTGTCCAGAAGGGTCGTGAGGACGCCGACGCCCGGATCTCCTCCCGCGAACGTGCGAAGCGCTCCGGCGGATGCTCGAATGGGATCAGGACTGCCCCCGGTCGCGCCCGCCGACGTGCGACACGGACGGGGGCGGGTTCGGTCAGGTCCTCCCCAACCGCGTGTGGAGTGGTCATGAGCGACGAATTCGACGAATTCGAGGACATGGGACCGGTGGACTTCCTGGTCATCGAGTTTCCCGGCAATCGCATGACGGGCAAGGGGCTGCCCATGCTCCTCGATCTGGTCGACAGAGGCATCGTCCGCATTCTCGATCTCGTGTTCGTCCGGAAGGACGCCGACGGCAGTGTCGTCGGCATGACGCTTCGGGACTTCGACGCCGACGGCGAGTTGGACCTGTCCGTGTTCGAGGGCTCCTCGTCCGGGCTCCTCGGACAGGACGACCTCGACGAGGCGGGGGCGGCCCTGGAACCGGGCAACTCCGCCGGCATCCTCGTCTACGAGAACCTCTGGGCCGCCCCCCTCGCACGGGAACTGCGGCGCGGCGGCGCGCAGCTCGTGGCCGGCGGGCGCATCCCCGTACAGGCCCTGTTGGCCTCGCTGGAGGCCGAGGAGGCGGCGGGCGGCACCGCCGCCGCCTGACACCGGCGGACGATCGCCGTCGTGCGGCCGCCCCGGGGAGGCGGCCTCGGGGCGCGCGAAGGCCCCCGGACCGCCGGGAAAGCCGATCCACTCGAATTGCGGCCAAGGAGGACCGACATGCCAGGACTTCTTCGAGGTGTGGCGCGCACCGCGGTAGTGGCCGGGACGGCGACCGCCGTCTCCAACAGGGTCTCGCGGCGCCAGGCGGGCCGATGGGCCCAGCAGGACGTGGCGGCGTCCGAACAGTACGCGCCGCCACCGGCCGCCGCGCCGGCACCTCCCGCGCCGGCGCCTCCCGTGCCGGGCGACGACATGAGCAGCAAGATCGCTCAACTCAAGGAACTCGGGCAGCTGAAGGAGCAGGGAATCCTGACCGAGGAGGAGTTCGCGGCCCAGAAGAGCAGGCTCCTCTCCTCCTGACCGCCGGGGCCGGGCCCGGCCCCGCCCCCGGCGGCTCATGGCCGCCGGGACGAGGGCCGGTTCGCCCGCCCGGCCGGCCGCTCGCCGAAGGCGGGGACGCGGGGACCCTGCGGCAGGAGCTCGGTGACGACGAAGGACAGGACGGCGGCCAGCACGACCAGGGCCACCGTCTCGACGTTGCCCAGCAGGAGGACGACCAGGATCACGCTGCTCACGGGCAGCCGCAGGGCCGCGGTCACCGAGGCCGCCATGCCGACCGCCATCGCCGGCACAAGGCCCAGGCCCGGCAGCGGGGCCAGCAGGACTCCGGTCGCCCCGCCCAGGAACAGGGCGGGGAAGACGGGGCCGCCGCGGAGGCTGCCCAGACACAGCACGTACGCCAGCCCCTTGAAGACCAGCACCGCGACGAGGGCGCCCACCGACCACGCGTGGGGGTCCCGCGCCAGGTCGGACAGCGTGGCCTCGCCGGACAGGGCCGCCTCCGCCGGCGAGCGGCCGGTGGTGACGGCGTAGAGCGTGACGCAGACCGCCGCGCCCGTCGCGCAGAGGACGGTGTTCCGGACGATCCGGCTCACCACGAAGCGTGCCGCGAACCGGCCGCCCACGAGGGTCCAGTGGACGACGAACGCGACAGCGGGCGCCACCACGAGCACCCACAGCACGTCCGCCGCGTCGAGCGGTGGCGGCTCGGGCAGGCCGATGTCCAGGCTCCCCGTCTCCAGTCCCGTCCAGTGGACGAACCCGGTGAAGATCAACGCTCCCACGCCGCTGGACAGCAGGGCCGGCAGCATCACCGCGAACAGCTGCGGTCCGCCGACCCCGGCCACCTCCATGAGCAGCACGGCGCCGACCACCGGGTTCCCGAAGAGCGCGGAAATGGCCGCTGCCGCTCCGGCGGCGCCGAGCAGCGCCGTGCTCGCTTCCGTCTGCGGTGCCCGGGCCAGGCCGGCGAAGAACAGCGCCAGCCCCCCTCCGAGGGCGATCAGCGGCGCCTCGGGGCCCAGGACGGCGCCCAGCGGAAGACCGGCGACCGCGGCGAGGACGACACCGGGCAGTGCCGCCTTCGAGACCCCGCCCGAATGCAGCCCGCCGGCCGGAACGTGCCCGCCCCGGCCGGGAAGGCGTGCGACCACCAGGCCGACGACGAGGCCGGCGACCGGCAGCAGTGCGAGCCCCCACCACCAGGGGGCCTGCTTCCAGCCCAGGTCTTCGGGCCAGTCCGTCCAGACGAACTGTTCGAGCTGGTGCAGCGCCACGAGGAACCAGAAGGCGAGAAGCGCCACCGGGACGCCGATCAGCCCGGAGAACACCAGTCCCCTGCGGTACTCGGGTCGCCGCAGCATGGTCCGCAGCAGGTCGGCTTCCTGAGGCTGGCTTCCCGGAGCGTCCGCCGAGCGGGGCTGCGGTGGGGTTCCGGCGATGGGGTCCTCCTCGGGCTCGGCACCACCCCGGGAGGCCAGGCCGGTGGGGCACGGGTGGTGAGGGCGACGCGTGTGCGGGCGTACATACCGTGTGGGCGGCACGGTTATGCGTGTGTGCACCGATCCGGCGTCGCGACGACCCGGAAAGAGGTCTCCCGGTCGGGGACGGTTCCCCCGCGTCGCCCGTGCGTCAGAGCGCGTCCGGGCCGCGCTGCCCCGTGCGCACGCGCACCACCGTCTCCACCGGCACCGCCCACACCTTGCCGTCGCCGATCCTGCCCGTGTGGGCGGCGCGGACGAGGGCGTCGATGACCGGGTCCGCGTCGGCGTCCTCGACGACGACCTCGATGCGGACCTTGGGGACCAGGTCCACCCGGTACTCGGCGCCCCGGTACACCTCGGTGTGCCCGCGCTGGCGCCCGTAGCCGCTGGCCTCGGTGACCGTGAGCCCGTTGACGCCGAGTTCCCGGAGCGCGTTCTTCACCTCGTCAAGGCGGAACGGCTTGACGATCGCGGTGATCAGCTTCATGCGGAGGGCTTCCTGTCCTTGACGAGCGAGGTGACGGGGGACGCGGCGTGCAGCGGCGAGCCACCGTGGCCGAGCACGCCGTGATCGTAGGCGGTCTCGGCGTGCACCGTCTGGTCGAGTCCCGTCACCTCCTCCTCGGCGGAGGCCCGGAGTCCCATCACCCGGTCGAGAACCCTGCCGATCCCGTAGGTGACGAGGAAGGTGTACGCCGCCACGGCCGCCACCGCGAGGGCCTGCCGACCGAGCTGGGCGGCCCCGCCGCCGTAGAACAGCCCCTCCTCGCCGCCGGTCATCTCCGAGGTCGCGAACAGGCCGATCAGCAGCGTGCCGACGACACCACCGGCGAAATGCACGCCCACGACGTCGAGCGAGTCGTCGTACCCGAAGCGGAACTTCCAGGCGACCGCGTACGAGCAGACGACGCCCGCGGCGAGACCGACCGCGGCCGCCCCGGGCATGCCGACGACCCCGCACGCCGGGGTGATCGCCACGAGCCCCGCGACCGCGCCGGACGCCGCGCCGAAGGTGGTCGGATGACCGTCGCGCCGCTGCTCGACGAAGAGCCAGCCGAGCAGGCCGGTGCACCCGGCGACGAGGGTGTTGAGGAGGGACGCGGCGGCCAGGCCGTTCGCGCCGAGCGCCGAACCGCCGTTGAAGCCGAGCCAGCCGAACCAGAGGAGCCCCGCGCCGAGCAGCACCATCGGCAGGTTGTGCGGCCGCATCGCCTCCTTCTTGAAGCCGATGCGCGGACCGATCACCAGGCACAGGGCGAGGCCGGAGGCGCCCGACGCGATCTCGACGACGAGTCCGCCCGCGAAGTCGAGGGCGCCCAGCGAGTGCGCGATCCAGCCGCCGGGGCCCCACACCCAGTGCGCCACGGGAACGTATACGAGGAGCGTCCACACCGGCACGAAGACGAGCCAGCCCGCGAACCTGGTGCGGTCCGCGACCGCGCCGCTGATCAGCGCCGCCGTGATGATCGCGAACGTCAGCTGGAAGGTGCTGAAGAGGAACGTGGGAACCGTGCCGGTGAGGGTGTCCGGACCGATGCCCGCCAGACCGAGGTGACCCGCGCCTCCGACCAGGCCGGCGAAGGCGTCGTCGTCGAAGGCGAGCGAGTAGCCCGCGACCAGCCAGACCACCGTGACGAGGGCGATCGACACGAAGCTCATCATCAGCATGTTGAGGACGCTCTTCGTACGGACCATGCCCCCGTAGAACAGGGCCAGGCCGGGGGTCATCAGCAGAACGAGCGCGGTGGCGACGAGCAGCCAGGCGGTGTCGCCGGTGTCGAGCCGGGGTGCGGCGGCGAGGGGCATCGAAGGTCTCCTCCTACGGGTTCGGGGAGAGCCTCGTGGCGGCGCATTTCGCGATGCGTACACGGAAGTTTCCGCCGTGTTTCGTATGGCGTGGGTGTTGCCGAATCCTCACGTCCCGCCCCGCGCGGGAACGTCGCACCGGCGCGGGAGCGTCGCACCGGCGTGCGGACGGCCGGAGGCCGGGCGGGCCCTTCTCGGGACCGCCCGGCCTCGTCGTACGCGGAGCCCGCTCTCGCGGGGCGGGCTGTTATTCGAGCAGCTCCGCGTACGAGCCCATGGCCAGGGCGATGTCCGCCTGGGCCCAGAACCGGTGGTAGGTGAAGACGGGGGCGGCTCCGCCCGCCAGGTAGGCCTCGACCTTCGGCCAGGCCGGGTCGTCCTTGTAGAAGGAGCGGATCGAGGCGAAGGTGGAGGTGGAGTTCACCGCGTCGCCGTTCGGCATGGTGCCGGTCCAGCCGCTCGGCACGTACACGGGGTCGTCGAAGCGGTTGTAGTCGGCGCGGGTCTCCGGGACGGCGATGCCCAGCGCGTCCCGGTGGTGGTCCCACATGCCGTCGAGGAGGGCCTTGGCGACGCGCTTGGCCTCGGCGTGGCCGGACTTGGCCGCGTAGTAGGTGAGCGTCTTGGCGTAGGCGGCGGCGACGCCGACGTCGTCGGTGTAGTCGGCGACGGTGACGTGCAGTCCGGCGTTGGCCCCGGGGTTCGCCGCGTTCCAGGTGTCGGGCGCGCCGGACCACTGGAGGGTGGAGGGGACGCGGTAGGTGCCGTCCGGGTTGATCGTGGTCTTGGACAGCGCCCAGGAGACCCACTTGTCGAGGACGGTCTTCGCCTTGGCGTCGCCCGTCTGCTGGTAGTACTCGGCGACCCGCTCCATGGACCAGGCCTGGAAGCCGAACCACTGGTTGGACGCGGGGTCGTGGTAGACGGGCTTCTCGTCGTAGTACATGCCGTGGAAGGTGGGGGTGCCGGCCGGCGGGGTGGCGTAGCGGCCCTGCCAGCTGTTGGTGGCGCCGCCCGCGATGGCGCCCTCGTCCGACTGGAGCCAGCGGTAGAACTCCAGCTGCCGGCCGAGGCTGGTGGCCCAGTCGGCCGCGCCCGTCGCCGACCTGGGCTTGAGCGGGGCGTAGGAGCTGAGGGCGTAGGCGGCGAGGGGGTTCTGGTAGCCGCTGTGGTTGTGGCTGGAGCCGATGCGCCAGGACCAGCCGGCCGAGGTGTCGGTGGCGCCGCCCCAGGCGTAGTACCAGGACAGCAGGTAGTGGGCGCTGTCCTTGCCGGTGCCGGCCGGGCAGGCGGTGGGTCCGACGCAGTTGCCGATCTTCTTGAAGTACTTGTCGAACATGGCGTACCGCAGGTAGTCGCCCATCTTGGCGGCCTTGCCGACGGTCGCGGCGACCTGGGAGCCCTTGCCCTGCTGCTTGGCCCAGAGGTCGGCCCAGTAGGCGGCCTGGACGGCGCGGGCGTCGGCGTCGGGGGCGTCGGTGAACTTCCACTGCCTGGCGTAGGAGGAGTCTCCGGTGAAGAGGTCCAGGTAGCCGTTCTTCCCGCCGAAGGAGAAGTTGTCGCAGGTGGGGTGGGTGACGGTCTCCCAGACGGACTCCTGGGGGCCGCGCTGGAAGGTGTTGATGTACGAGGGGCCGGTCGCCGTCGGTCCGGCGGAGCACTTCCCGGGCTCGTTGCCGTAGCCGTAGACGTTGTCGACGTCCTGGATCCAGTGCATGCCGTAGATGTCGTCGGTGCCGTAGGCGCTCTTGAGCTCGGCGGCGATCGGGTCGGAGCCGGAGGTCACGCCGGAGTCGAGCTTCGCCGGGTACTGGGAGGGGAGGTCCCACTCGGGGGCGTACGTCGCCGGCTTGGAGGCGTTGTAGGAGCCGGTGGTGGGCTGGTCGGCGTGGGTGGGGATCATGAACTTCTCCATGGTCTCCCAGGCGCCGTTGAACTTGGTCCAGTCGCCGGTGATCTTGCCGTACATGGCCTGGAGCCAGATGAGGTAGCTGTACGCCTCCGAGGTCGTCTCGTGCCCGTGGTCGGGGGCCTCGACGATCAGGGTCTCCACGGAGTGGTACGGGATGCCCTCGGGCGAGAAGTAGCCGTTGGCCGGGTTCGTGATCTTCCCGTGGAGGTCGAGGAAGCGGGCGTCGTACGTGGAGTCCGCGGCCAGCTGGGCGACGGTGACCTCGGCCTTGGCGTGGCCGGGGGCGGTCGCGGTGAAGACGGCGGAGCCGGTGCCGGTGGCCGCGGCGGCGACGGTCACCTTCTGGGCGGTGTTCCAGTTCGCCGGGGTGAAGGTGAGGGTGGCCGGGGTCGCGGTGAGGTTGGTGTTGCCGGAGGTACGGGCGATGCTCACCGTGACGTTGGCCGTCGGGGCGGTGGAGAGCTTCAGGTCGAAGGTTCCGGTGCCGCCCTGGCGCACGCCGAGCTGGGTCGGGGAGGCGACGAGCGCGGGCCCGGCGGCGACGGTGATGCCGACGGGCGCCGACTCGGCGGAGGCGCCGAGGGTGTCGTAGGCCTTGGCGTAGAGGGAGTGGGCGCCGGTGGCGAGGCCGGTGGCGCCGTAGGTGAAGGGCGCGGTGGTGTCGGTGCCGAGGAGGGTGGTGCCGCTGTAGAACTCCACCTTGTTCACGGTGGCGCCGTCGGCCGCGGCGGCGGTGGCGGCGAGCGGCACCGCGTCGCCCTCGGTGTAGACCGCTCCCGGCGCGGGGCTGGTCAGGACCGCGACCGGGGCCTGGTGGGCACCGGCGCACGGGGTGCCGTTGACGGCGAAGCCGGTCGGGGCGGCGTTGGTCCCGCTGTAGGTGAACTGGGCGCCGGTGGTGGTGGCGGCGCCCGGGGCGAGGGCGCCGTTCCAGGACGCGTTGGTCACCGTGACGTTCCTGCCGGACTGCGACCAGACGCCGCTCCAGCCGTTGGTGAGCTTCTGGTCGCCGGCGTAGGAGTACGTCAGCGTCCAGCCGTTCAGGGGCTCGGACGCCCGGTTGGTGAGGGTGAGTTCGGCGGTGAAGCCCGAACCCCAGTCGTTGGTCCTGTAGTCGACGCTGCACTGGACGGCGGCGGCCCGGGCGGTCGTGGCGCCGACGGCGGTGAGGCCGAGGGGGAGGGAGAGCACCGCGGCCAGCGCGGTCAGCCGCCGGCCCGGTCGCGTTCTCGGACGAAGTCGTGCCATGGGGGTGGTTCTCCTCGCGGCTCGGGAGGTCGGGGGTGCGAAGAGCGGGAGGTGCACGGTCAAGCTCTGAACCAGTGGGAGCGCTCCCACTGTGCAGTTGGGGCCCAACGCCGTCAAGATGTGTGAGGAAGTCGAAGCCGAAAGCCGGGGAATTTACTCAACTCCTCTTTTGCTTGGCGGCAGTTGACGCTACGGTCTGCCCCGACCCAGTGGGAGCGATTCCATCCAGTCGGCACACCGTCAGGGGTGTGCCCTCGCTGCGAGGACTCGCTCATGCGACATCCCCCACGTCTGTCAGCGCTGTTCGCAGGAGCGGCGCTCACGATGGCGAGCACCGCTCTCGCCGTCACGGGTACGGCCTCAGGAGCCGCGGCCGCACCCGCCTGCACGGTGGAGTACTCGGTCGTCGGCCAGTGGGCCGGCGGCTACCAGGGCGCCGTGACCGTCACCAACGGCAGCGCCGCGCTGGACGGTTGGAGCCTCGGTTTCGACTTCCCGGCCGGCCAGGTCGTCGGTCAGGGCTGGGGCGGCAAGTGGTCCCAGTCCGGAACGTCCGTCACGGTGGTCAACGAGAGCTGGAACGGCTCGCTCGGCACGGGAGCGAAGGTCTCGGCCGGCTTCGTCGCCTCCTGGACGGGCGCCAACACGGCCCCCGCCGCCTTCACGCTCAACGGCACCCCGTGCGACACGAACGCGCCGACACCCACGCCCACCCCGACCCCCACGACGCCGACTCCCACCCCGACGACCCCGACGACCCCTCCCACCACTCCGCCCACCACTCCCCCGACCACCCCGACCCCGGTCACCGGAGCGCCCGAACTCGGCGTCTCCGGAAACAGGTTCACCGACCAGAACGGCGCCACCCGCCGTCTCCTCGGCGTCAACCGCTCCGGCGGCGAGTTCATGTGCGTCCAGGGCCACGGCTTCTTCGACGGTCCCGTCGACGACGCCTCGGTCAAGGCCATCGCCGACTGGAAGGCCAACGCGGTCCGCATCCCCCTCAACGAGGAGTGCTGGCTCGGCCTGGACAACGTCAAGGCCGAGTACCGCGGCGCGAACTACGTCGCCGCGGTCAAGGACCTGGTGGCCAGGGTGCTCGCCCACGGCATGACCCCCGTGGTCGAACTCCACTGGACGCACGGCCAGTACACCGGCAACTCGGCGGGCTGCTCCGACGTGCACGCCACCTGCCAGAAGCCGATGCCGGACGCCCGGTACACCCCGGCGTTCTGGACCTCGGTCGCGAACGCCTTCAAGAACGACGAGCGGGTCGTCTTCGACCTCTTCAACGAGCCCTACCCGGACCGGGCGGCCTCCACCGCGGCGCAGGCCTGGTCCTGCTGGCGCGACGGGGGCACCTGCCCCGGCATCGGCTACGAGGTCGCCGGCATGCAGGACCTGGTGGACGCCGTCCGCGCCACGGGGGCGAAGAACCTCGTCCTCGTCCCGGGCCTGGCGTACTCCAACGACCTGAGCCAGTGGCTCACGCACCGCCCCACGGATCCGGCGGGCAATCTGGCCGCCGCCTGGCACGTCTACAACTTCAACACCTGCGCCGACGAGACGTGCTGGAACGACACCCTCGCCCCGGTGGCCGCCGAGGTGCCCGTCCTCGCGGGCGAGATCGGCGAGAACACCTGCGGACACGCGTTCGTCGACCGCGTCATGAAGTGGTTCGACGACCGCGGCCTCTCGTACCTGGGCTGGACCTGGAACACCTGGAACTGCAACTCCGGTCCCGCCCTGATCACTTCGTACGACGGCACCCCCACCGCGTTCGGCATCGGGCTGCGCGACCACCTGCGCGCCCTCAACCCCTGAGAGGAACCCCCACCCATGAGCCGCACCAGCCGCACCGCCCTCCTGGCGGCACTCGGCCTCATCACCGCGACCGGAGCCACCGCCACGGTCTTCGGCACCGCCACCGCCGGCGCCGCCGCGCCCGGCTGCAAGGTCGACTACCAGATCACCAACCAGTGGAACACCGGCTTCGGCGCCAACGTGACCGTCACCAACACCGGTGACCCGGTGGCCGCCTGGACCCTGGAGTGGACCTACGGCGGCAACCAGCAGGTCACCCAGGGCTGGAACGCCACCCTCACCCAGTCCGGCGCCGCCGTCACCGCCAAGAACGTCTCCTACAACGGGACCCTGGCGACGGGCGGCTCCACCTCCTTCGGCTTCAACGGCTCGTACAGCGGCACCAACGCCGTGCCGGCCGCCTTCAAGCTGAACGGCGTCACCTGCAACACCACCACGCCTCCCACGACCCCGCCCACCACTCCCCCGACGACCCCGCCCACGACCCCGCCGACCACGCCTCCCACCACCCCGCCGGCCGGCACCAGGGCCGACAACCCGTACGCCGGCGCCAAGGTGTACGTGAACCCCGAGTGGTCCGCGCACGCGGCGGCCGAGCCCGGCGGCACCAAGGTCTCCAACCAGCCCACCGGCATCTGGCTGGACCGGATCGCCGCGATCAACGGTTCGAGCACCTCCATGGGACTGCGCGCCCACCTCGACGAGGCCCTCAAGCAGAAGGGCTCCGGCGAGCTCGTCGTCCAGCTGGTCGTCTACGACCTGCCCGGCCGCGACTGCGCCGCGCTCGCCTCCAACGGCGAGCTCGGCCCGACGGAGATCGGCCGCTACAAGACCGAGTACATCGACCCGATCGCCGCGATCCTCTCCGACTCCAAGTACGCGGGCCTGCGGATCGTCACCACGGTCGAGCTCGACTCGCTGCCCAACCTGGTCACCAACGTCTCCGGGCGTGCCACGGCCACCGCCAACTGCGACGTCATGAAGGCGAACGGCAACTACATCACCGGCGTCGGCTACGCGCTCAAGAAGCTCGGCGCGATCGCCAACGTCTACAACTACCTCGACGCCGGCCACCACGGCTGGCTGGGCTGGGACGACAACTTCGGCCCGTCCGCCGAACTGTTCAAGCAGGCGGCCACGGCGGAGGGCTCCACGCTCTCCAACGTGCACGGCTTCATCGTCAACACCGCCAACTACAGCGCCCTGAAGGAGGATCACTTCACCATCGACGACAGCGTGAACGGCGTCTCCGTACGGCAGTCCAAGTGGGTGGACTGGAACCGGTACACCGACGAGCTGTCGTACGCCCAGGCCATGCGCGCCAAGCTGGTCTCGATCGGCTTCGACCCCAACCTCGGCATGCTGATCGACACCTCCCGCAACGGCTGGGGCGGCACCGCCCGGCCCACCGGACCGGGCGCCACGACCAGCGTCGACACGTACGTGAACGGCGGTCGCTACGACCGGCGCATCAACCCCGGCAACTGGTGCAACCAGTCCGGTGCGGGCCTCGGCGAGCGGCCCCAGGCGGCCCCGGCCGCGGGCATCGACGCGTACGTCTGGATGAAGCCCCCGGGCGAGTCCGACGGCGCCTCCAAGGAGATCCCGAACAACGAGGGCAAGGGCTTCGACCGGATGTGCGACCCGACGTACACGGGCAACGTCCGTAACGGGAACAGCATGTCGGGCGCGCTGCCGGACGCGCCGCTCGCGGGCCAGTGGTTCTCGGCCCAGTTCCAGGAGCTCCTGAAGAACGCCCACCCGGCGCTGTAACACCCCGGCGGGAAGGCCGTAGAACCGGACGGGGAGACGGCGAACGGCCGGACGGGCCACGGGCCCCGTCCGGCCGTTCTCCTTCCGCGTCCTCCCCCGGCGGTGCGGACGATCACCGCTCCCCCACGCTGCGCATCGCTCGATTCGGCCGGACCAGGGGTGGGGATCCGCATGGCGGGACGGACGCAGGGGGAACGCGACGGCGGGGCGGCGGAGCCGTCCGGACGGCGAGGAGGGCCTGGCTGCCTCCTGGCCGCCGTCGGTCTCCTGCTCGCGCTCGTCGCCGGCATCGGCTGGGCGTTCCTGGAGCCCATGGGCTACTGGCCGGGGTCGTCGATGACGACGGCCTGGACGGCGCGGAGCGACACCGACGGGACCCCGCCGGAGGACACCCCGGACCGCACCTGGCTCATCGGCGACACCGTCGTGCGCGGCGGCCGTGCCGAAGGGCTGCGTCCCCGGCGTGTCGGCCGCCGGCCCGAAGCAGATCGTCACCGTCCTCACCTGCCGTGACGAGACGAAGGTGGCCGCCTTCGATCCGGCGGACGGATCGGCGCGGTGGGCCGTCCCGCTCGACGCCCGTCGTGGCGTCCCCACCGGGTCGATCGTGACGGTCGTGTCCGCCGAGCCGATCGTGCTGCGGATCGACGCCCGAGACCTCCTCGTCTTCGGGCCGGACGGCACCCCCGGTCCGCGGATCGAGCCGGTCGGCCCGCCCCACAGGCTGGACGGCGGCGACGTGGCCGTCTCGGAGGGTCGGGTCTACGACCTCACGAGCGGCGGCCGGTGGGGACGTGTCGTCGCGCACGACCTGGCCTCCGGAGACAAGCTGTGGGAGGAGGGCCTGGGCGGCGCCGCCTCCACCCTCGGCGGGCTGCACGCGGAGGCCGGCCGGGTCATGGCGCTGAAGACCTCCGCCCGGTCCGGCGACGTCCTGTACACCTTCGACGCCGCCACCGGCGACGAGGAGGAGCGCGTCTTCCGCGACCTGGAGGCCCCGGCCCGGGAAGTGCTTCCGTACGGGGACCTGCTCATCGCCGTCCACCCGGGCGGCGGCACCCCGTCCCTCTCCGCGTACGAGCCGTGGTGACGGAGGCCCCGGCCGCCGGGGCCGGGAGGGCCGTCAGCAGGACCCCCGCACCACCAGCTCCGTGGGAAGGACCCTGCTCGGCCGGTCCGGGGTGCCGGCCCCGTCCTGGATCAGCATCCGCGCCATGGTGCGGCCCATCTCCTCGATGGGCTGCCGCACGCTCGTCAGCGGCGGGTCCATGAGCCGGGCGACCGCCGAGTCGTCGACGCCGACCAGGGCCACGTCCTCCGGCACCCGGCGGCCCGCCTCCCGCAGGACGCTCCGCGCGCCGGCCGCCATCACGTCGGAGGCGGCGAAGACCGCGTCCAGGTCGGGCCGGCGGTCCAGGAGCTCCCGCATGGCCCGCCGGCCGCCCTCCTCGGTGAAGTCGCCGGCCGCGACGAGGCCCTCGTCGGGTGTGAGTCCGGCCTCCGTGAGGCCCGCCCGGTAGCCGCCGAGCCGGGCCCGCGCCACGTACATGTCGAGGGGGCCGGTGACGGTCGCGACACGGCTCCGGCCGCGCCCCACCAGGTGGGCGACGGCCGTCCGGCCGGCGCCGATGTTGTCGGAGTCCACGTACGGCACGGACTCGGCCTCCGCGCGGCGGCCGTTCAGCACGACCGGGAGGCCCAGTTCCCTGACGCGGTCGGGCAGCGGGTCGTCGCCGTGCACCGAGGCGAGCAGCACCCCGTCGACGCGCTGCGCGGCGAGGTACTGCTCGAAGCGCTGCCGCTCCTGTTCGCTGCGGATGAGGGTCAGCAGCAACTGCTTGTCGGCGGCGGCGAGTTCGGCGCTGACCCCGCGGATGAGGTCGAGGAAGTACGGCTCGGCGAAGAGCCGCGCCTCGGTCTCGGGGATCACCAGGGCGACGGCGTCGGTGCGGCTGCCGGCCAGGGCGCGGGCCGCCTGGTTGGGCACGTAGCCGAGTTCGGCGACGGCGCGGGCGACGGCCGTTCTGGTCCGCTCGCTCACCCGCGGGGAGCCGTTGATGACCCGGGAGACCGTGCCCCGGCCGACTCCGGCCCGGGCCGCGACCTGCTCCAGGGTGGGTCTGCCGCTCTGCCGTCCGTTCACGACTCCCGAACTCCCCTCGTAGGACAACGCGCCGCCCCTCCGCCGGGATGATCCCCAGGCGGATGGGAGCGCTCCCACACTAGTCCACCGTCACCCGCCGCGCCACGCGCCCGCGTTCAGGAGATGACGACTCAAACCCCTGCGGGGGGCCGCGAAACCCCGGGAAAACCTTCCGGTAACGAATCCGCGTTCACGTCTTGACACTCGCACCCCCCAGGCAGCAACCTTCCGGCAACGACGTGGGAGCGCTCCCATCGGGACGCGACACAGCCTTGCATCAGGTCCTGGCGGCCTCCGCCGAGCCGCGATCGGCCGGCCGGACCCTTTGGCGCACGAAGAGCACCACCTTGGACGAGGAGAGTGGAATGCGCACTTCCAGCAGCAGACGCGGACGCCGTGCGGCGATCGCGGCGGTCGCCGTCGTCGTGACCGGCACGGCCCTGCTCACCGGTTGCGGCAGCGACGAGGACGACGGCGCCGCCGCGGGCGGCAAGGGCGCCGGAAAGATCACGCTGCGGATCGGGACCTTCGGTTCCTTCGGCTACGACGACAAGACCGGCGCCAAGCTCTACTCCGAGTACGAGCGGCTCCACCCGAACATCAAGATCGAGGAGTCGAACGTCTCCGACGGCCAGAAGTACTGGGACACGCTGAAGCTGCGTCTCGCCCAGAACAGCGGCGTCGCCGACATCCAGGCCGTCGAGGTGGGCTACATCGCCGAGGCGACCGGCCCCGCCATGGCGAACAAGTGGGTCGACCTGGGCAAGGAGGGCGGCGCGGACCTCGGCGAATTCCTCGACTGGAAGGTCAAGCAGGCGACGACGGCCGACGGCAAGGTCATCGGCCTCGGCACCGACATCGGCCCCATGGCCATCTGCTACAACAAGGAGCTCTTCGCCAAGGCCAAGCTGCCCACCGCCCGCGAGGAGGTCGGCAGGCTGTGGGCCGGCGACTGGTCCAAGTTCCTCGCGACCGGCGAGAAGTACAAGGCGGCCGCGCCCGCCGGCACCGCCTTCCACGACTCCGCGAGCGGCCTCTTCAACGCCGTCGTCTCCAGCGACCCGGTGCAGTACGCCAACGCGAGCGGCGAGCTCGACTGGGAGAACAGCCCCGGCGTGAAGAAGGCCTGGGAGACCGCCGTGAAGGCGGCCCAGGGCGGACTCACCGCCAAGCTGCGCCAGTTCGACGAGAAGGGGACGTGGAACGCGGCCTTCAAGAACTCGAAGTTCGCCACGGTCGCCTGCCCGAGCTGGATGACCGGCATCATCAAGGACCAGGCAGGCCCCGCCAACCAGGGCAAGTGGGACATCGCCGCGCCGCCGGTCGCCGGCAACTGGGGCGGCTCGTTCCTCGCCGTGCCCAAGGCCGGGAAGCACACCAAGGAGGCCGCCGAGCTGGCCGCCTGGCTGACCGCCCCCGAGCAGCACGCCAAGGTGTTCGCGGTCAACGGCAACATCCCCTCGTCCAAGGACACGCTCCTCTCCTCCGCGGTCCAGGAGGCGAAGCTGCCGTACTTCGGCGACACACCGGTCGGCAAGATCTTCGCCGGCGCCGCCAACGGCATCACGCCCGCCACCATCAGCCGCTACGACGGCCAGGTGAAGACCTTCCTCACCGACAACGGCATCCTCGACATCGAGCAGCGCGGCACCGACCCGGCCAAGGCCTGGGAGAACGTCAAGAAGCTGGTCGACGACAAGATCGACCAGTAACGCGGGGACACCTGCCGGTCCGCCGCCCGCGAGCGGCGGACCGGCACCGTCCGCACCACCGCACGCATCGACCTGGAAGGACGCCCCCGTGGCCACCTCCGTTCGGGCGAAGCGGGCCGGTTCCCCGCCGCCCGCCGCACCGCCCCCCTCCCCCGGCCGGCCCCGCGGCCGCCGCGGGGCCCCGGCCGGCCTGCGCGCCAGGCTCTACCGCTGGGACATCAAGGCGATCCCGTACGTCTTCGTCGCCCCCTTCTTCCTCACCTTCGCCGCCTTCGGACTCTTCCCGCTGCTCTACACCGGCTGGCTCTCGCTGAACCGGGTCGAGCTCGGCGGCGACCCGACGTGGAAGGGCCTGGAGAACTACACCGACCTCGCGACCAGCGAGTTCTTCTGGAACGCGCTCCTCAACACCTTCACCATCGGGGTCATCTCGACCGTTCCCCAGCTGCTCATGGCCCTGGGCCTGGCGCACCTGCTGAACTACCGGCTCCGCGGCCGCGGCTTCTTCCGGGTCGCGATCCTCGCCCCGTACGCCACCTCGATCGCGGCGGCGACCCTGGTCTTCGCCCAGCTGTTCAACACCGACTACGGGATGGTCAACGGCCTCCTCGGCTGGGTCGGCGTCGGCCCGGTGGACTGGGAGTCGTCCAAGTGGCCGGCGCAGATCGCGATCTCGGTGATCGTCACCTGGCGCTGGACCGGCTACAACGCGCTGATCTACCTGGCCGCGATGCAGGCCGTGCCGCAGGACCTCTACGAGGCGGCCGCGCTCGACGGCGCCTCGCGCTGGCGGCAGTTCCTCAGCGTCACCATCCCGTCGATCCGTCCGACGATCCTGTTCACGATCATCGTCTCCACCATCGGCGCGACCCAGCTGTTCGGCGAGCCGATGCTCTTCGGCGGCAGCGTCGGCATCAGCGGCGGCAGCGGCAACCAGTTCCAGACGCTGAGCCTGCTGATGTACGAGAAGGGCTGGGTGACCGGCGCCCTCGGGCAGGCCTCCGCGATCGCCTGGGTCATGCTCCTGCTCCTCCTCCTGATCGGCGGCGTCCAGGCGCTGCTCTCCCGCCGCGACCGCACGAAGCCGGGGAGATGACCTCATGGCCCGCACACTCGAAACCCCCGCCCCTGTGCGCCGCTTCCGCCGGTCGGCCGGCCGCCAGCACCACGCCGGGCCGGTGACGTACGTCCTGCTCGTCGTCGCCGCGTTCGTCTCGCTCTTCCCGCTGTACTGGAACCTGGTCGCCGCCTCCCACACCGGCGAGCGGGTCGTGGAGGCCCCGGCGCCGCTGCTGCCCGGCAAGCGGCTCCTGGACAACCTGAGCTTCGCCTGGAACCAGGTCGACATGGGCGAGGCGCTGGTCAACACCACGGTCGTGGCGAGCCTGGTGGCGCTGTCCACCGTGCTGTTCTCCACGCTCGCCGGCTTCGCCTTCGCCAAACTGCCCTTCCGGGGCCGGGGGATGCTGCTCTCGCTGGTGGTCGCCACGATGACGATCCCGCCGCAGCTCAGCGTCATCCCGCTCTACCAGATCATCACGGACCTCGGCTGGTTCGACCAGTTGCAGTCGGTCGTGCTGCCCTCGCTGGTCGCCGCCTTCGGCGTGTTCTTCATGCGCCAGTTCCTGCTGGAGGCGCTGCCGATCGAGCTGGTGGAGGCGGCCCGGATGGACGGGGCGCACAGCCTCCGGATCATCTGGCACGTGGTCTTCCCCGTGGCCCGGCCGGCCATGGCCGTGCTCGGCATGCTGGTCTTCGTCCAGGCCTGGAACGACTTCTTCTGGCCGTTCATCGCGCTCACCCCGGACGGCAGTCCCACGCTGCAGGTGGCGCTCGCCGGTCTCGGCGCGGGCAACCACACGGTCGACCACGCCGTGGTGCTGACCGGCGCCCTGATCTCCACCGTGCCGCTGCTGCTGGTCTTCGCCCTCCTCGGCAAGCACATCGTCGGCGGCATCACGGCCGGCGCCGTCAAGAGCTGACCGGCCACTCGTCTCCGTAACCCCCGTACCCCTGTTGGGAGCCCTCTCCTATGACCGCGCCCGAAACCCGGCCGCTCACCGCCGTCCGCTCCTTCCCCGCCGACTTCCTGTGGGGCGCGGCCACCGCCGCGTACCAGATCGAGGGAGCGGCGGCGGAGGACGGCCGTACCCCCTCCATCTGGGACACCTACTCGCACACCCCCGGCAAGGTCTTCGAGGGCCACACCGGTGACGTGGCCGTCGACCACTACCACCGGTTCCGCGAGGACGTCGGGATCATGGCCGAACTCGGCCTGAACGCCTACCGGTTCTCCGTCTCCTGGTCCCGCGTCCAGCCCACCGGCCGGGGCCCGGCGGTCCAGAAGGGCCTGGACTTCTACCGGGCGCTCGTCGACGAGCTGCTCGCCGCCGGGATCGAGCCGGCGCTGACGCTCTACCACTGGGACCTGCCGCAGGAGCTGGAGGACGCGGGCGGCTGGCCGGAGCGGGCGACCGCCGAGCGGTTCGCCGAGTACGCGGGGATCGTCGCCGCGGCCGTCGGCGACCGGGTGAAGCGGTGGACCACGCTCAACGAGCCCTGGTGCAGTGCCTTCCTGGGGTACGGCTCCGGGGTGCACGCGCCGGGCCGGACCGATCCGGTGGCCGCGCTGCGCGCCGCCCACCACCTCAACCTCGGGCACGGTCTCGCGGTCCAGGCGCTGCGGGCCGCGCTGCCGGCGGACCGGCAGATCGCGGTCTCGCTCAACCTGCACGAGATCCGGCCGCTGACCGGTTCGGCGGAGGACCTGGAGGCGGCCCGTCGCATCGACGCCGTCGGCAACCGGATCTGGCTGGGGCCGATGCTGGAGGGCGCCTACCCGGAGGACCTGTTCGCCGACACGGCGCACCTCACCGACTGGTCCTTCGTCCGGGACGGCGACGCCGCGACGGCGCACCAGCCGCTGGACCTGCTCGCGATCAACTACTACACGCCGACGGTGGTCTCGTCGGTGCCGGAGGGCACGGAGAAGCCGCAGGACGACGGCCACGGCCACAGCGAGCACTCGCCGTGGCCGGGGGCGGACTCGGTCGCCTTCCACCGGGCGCCGGGCGAGCCGACGGCGATGGGCTGGGCGGTCGACCCGAGCGCGCTGTACGACCTGCTGACCCGGGTCTCCGCGGCGTACCCCGATCTTCCGCTGGTGATCAGCGAGAACGGGGCGGCGTACGAGGACGTGGTCGGTCCGGACGGTTCGGTGCACGATCCGGAGCGCGCCGCCTATGTGCACGCGCACCTGGAGGCGGTGCACCGGGCGATGGCGGACGGGGTGGACGTGCGCGGCTACTTCCTCTGGTCGCTGCTGGACAACTTCGAGTGGGCGTACGGCTACGCGAAGCGGTTCGGCGCGGTCCGGGTGGACTACGACACCCTGGAGCGCACCCCGAAGTCCAGCGCCCGCTGGTACGCGCGGGTGGCGCGCTCGGGTGAGCTGCACGCGCCCGACGGGCGCTGAGGCGGGACGAGGGGAGGGGGGGGGGGGGGGGGGGGGGGGGGGCCCCCCCCCCCCCCCCGCGGGGGGGGGGGGGGGGGGGGGGGCCGGGCGGCGCGGGGGGGGGGGAAGGACGCGGCGGCCCCGCCCCCCGCGCCCCCCGGCGGGGCGCCCCCC